>NZ_JBIWAP010000003.1:0-188851 GCF_044760075.1 Kitasatospora sp. NPDC098663
CCGGATCCTGGCCGACTTGGATCTGAAACCGCACAAGGTCCGCGGCTGGCTCACCCGCCGCGACACCCCCGACTTCTGGGAACGCGTCAGGGACATCTGCGCGTTGTACCGCAACCCGCCCGCAGGGGCGATCGTGCTGTCGATCGACGAGAAGACCGCGATCCAGGCCCGCGAGCGCCGCCACCCCTCCCAGCCCGCCAGACCGGGCCGGGCCGCCCGCCGCGAGTTCGAGTACCGCCGCCACGGCACCGCCTCGATCGTCGCCGCGCTCGACGTCACCACCGGGCAGACCCTGACCGAGACCATCCGGCGCAACGACGCCGCGACCTTCACCGCCTTCCTGGGCCGGCTCGACCGGCTCATGCCCCGCGACAAGGACATCCACGTGGTCCTCGACAACGGCTCCTCCCACACCGCCAAGCACACCAAGGCCTGGCTCGCCGCCCACCCGCGCTGGCACGTTTGCTGGACCCCGCCGCACGCCTCCTGGCTCAACCAGGTCGAACTCGTCTTCTCCGCGCTGACCCGCGCCGTCCTGCGGCACGGCGACTTCACCAGCCGGGACGATCTGATCGAGAAAATGGACGCCTGGATGATCCACCGCAACGAACATGCCCGCCCGTTCCACTGGACCTACCAGGGCACTCCACTCAAGGAATGGGCCTGACCCCTCCACGAACTTGCGCGGAGCAGCACTAGACAGGCCGTGCGTGAACGGACAACCTGCCCGGGCCGGTTGTCGCACAGGTCACAGTGGTGTCGATCAACGACGCTGCGTGGTGGATCAGTTGGGACGGATCAGCGGAGCCGTCGGGCTGCCGAACGACGAATCGACGAATCGACGGGCCACGGGTCCACGGGTCCACGGGTCAAGCGAGCCAGCTGTCGACCTGGCTCTCGGCCTCCGGCGCCCAGGCGAGTTCCAGGTGGTTGAGGCCGGTGAGCAGCCGGGTGCCGCCGATCGTCGCGATGCCGGTGGTGTCCAGGGCGCTCGCGGTGAACACGATGCCGTCGCTGGGCCCCCGGTTCTCGTTGAGCACGCCCGGGATGTCGGTGGATCCGCCCGCGAGCAGGTAGGTGCGCACCGGCGCCGGGACGCCTGCCTGTTGCAGCGGCGCGATCAGCGAACCGGCGTCGATCGCCGCCTGGATGCCCTGGCCGGAGGTGTAGAAGCCCTGGCCGCCGTAGTAGGTGGTCCACCAGTCCTGGGCGGTGCCGTCCACCCCGTACCGGCCGTCCCAGCGGGCGAGCAGCTGGCGCTGGCCCGGGTAGCAGTCGTAGCCGCCGGTGGGCAGCACGCCGAGGCAGGGCTGCGCCGTGTACGTGCCGTAGCAGGTCATGTAGAGGTGCGGGGACGGCGCGTTGGCGGTGCCGCCGCAGGCCGGCCAGCTCACGAGGTCGAACGACCAGCCGTGCGCGTACACGTAGTCGAGCCCGCCGTTCGGGCCCCCGAGGGTGATCAGGCGGCGCACGTCGCCCGCGTAGGCCCGCCCCCAGGACGGGCGCACCGAGGACACGTACGCCCGGGCGGCGACCTCGCCCTTGCTCCAGGCCACCACGTCCACCTGGGGGACGCCGAGGCGGGCCCGGATCAGCGCGACGGCATCGCCGACGGCCTGCGCCTGGAGCAGGTTGTCGCCCTGCTTGTGGGCGAAGCCGATGGCGAACACCCGGTGGCCGGTGCCGGCGAGGTACTGGGCGAGGCCGGTGGACGGACAGGCGGAGGCACCGCAGGTGCCGCTCTCCCCCGGGTTGGCCCAGGCGCGGTCGGCGTTGTCGTTGGCGCCGTGGACCAGCAGCACGGGGGTCGGCCGGCTGCCGGTGTCCCAGCCGGTCGCCGAGTACAGCAGGAAGCGGCTGGAGGAGGGCTGGCCGGTGCCGCCGAAGTACGTCCGGCGGGCGCCGTCCTGGTCGCCGCGGCCGTCGGCCGGGTACTGCTCGGTGCGGAAGCCGGGGGTGGTGTCGAGGTAGCGCTCGACCCTGGCCCAGCCGTTGCCGGGGGCGGGGAAGGCGGCTTCGAGGGTGAGCGGGGCGGTGGCCGCCGGGACGGTGGTCCGGACGGTGGCGGTCCGGGCGGCGGTGGCCTGGGCGGGAGTAGGGGTGCCCAGGAGCAGCGCGGCGAGGGTGAGCAGGAGGGCGGACAGCGTCGTGGGGGTGCGTCCGACGGCGGTGGGGGTGTGCCGCACGGGCGTGGGGGTGCGTCTCATGGGGGTGGACGGTAGGACCGGCCGTCGGCGGGCGCCCAGGTGCCGGTCGCACACCCCGCAGGCCCGCGCGGTGGCGGCCGGTGCCGTGGCGCACCGTCCACGGGTGCGCCCGCCCGGCTCACCGGGTCGGATAAATTGGAGGTCCGACATCTTCCGCGGTGCACAAGACCGCCGTGCACGGCCCCACAGGAACGAGGTACCGCCCCACCATGACCGCGCCCCTGCCCGCCTTCGCCGGCCGCACCTACCTCTTCCGGGCCGACAACGGCGCGGCCTTCCGCAACACCTACTCGGCCGACGGCAGGCGGCTGCGCTGGGAGGGCCTCGGCGAGTCGGCGGGCCAGTGGGAGGACGTGCGGCTGCACGTCGCCGAGGTGGCGCCGGAGATCTACTTCATCAGCTGGACCGAGGAGAGCGGGATCACCGTCAGCCACGTGATGGACCTCGGCCGGCTGACGGTACGCGCCTTCTGGACGTACGAGGGCGAGGGCGGCCGGGTCGGCGAGCTGCACACCGGGACGCTGGAGCGGGTGGCCTGAGCCTCGCCGCTCCCGCGCCCCTCGCTGTCCGTCGCTGTCCGTCGGCTTGCTCAGGCCGTCTGAGCAGACTGCCTGCTCGGACGGTCTACTCAGGCGGTCTACTCAGGCCGGCCACTCAGACGACTCGCTCGGGCAACCTGCTCAGGCGGTCTGGTTCGGGACCTTGAGGTGCTGGGACAGCCACTCCAGCGAGGACGGCAGCAGCGCGCTCCAGGTCTCGAAGTTGTGGCCGCCGTTCTCCAACATGCTGTAGGAGGCCTTCATCGGGGACTGCACGGCGTCGACGAAGGCCTCGGTGTCGCGCCGGTAGTCGCCGTCGCCCTTCTTGGTGCCGGCCAGCAGCACGGACACCTTGGGCTGCGGCAGGTTCTTCAACCGCCACATCAGGTTGGCCTCGTCGCGACGCTGCTTGCTGCCACCGAACAGGTCCCCCGTGGTCGGGTCGTCGGCGGCGTCGTAGTAGGCGGAGAGCGCGACGGCGGTCGGGAAGACGTCCGGGTGGCGCATGGCCAGCTTGAGGGCGCAGTAGCCACCGGTCGAGTTGCCCATGAAGGCCCAGGCCTGCGGGTCGGAGGAGACCCGGAAGCTCGCCTGGATCGCTGAGGGCACGTCCTTGGTGAAGTACGTGTCGGACTGCGCGCCGCCCGGGATGTCCTCGCACTCGGTGTCCTGCGGCAGGGCCGGCGAGGGGCGCATCAGCACCATGACGGTCGGCTGCATCTTGCCGTCCTGGAGCAACTTGAGCGCTGCGCCCGGGTAGTTGAACCGGGTGATCAGGTTCTCGGCGATCCCGGGAAAGCCGGTGCTGACGATCACCGCCGGGAACTGCCGCTGCGCGTACTCCGGTTGGAAGTACTGCGGCGGCAGGAAGACGTACCCCTCGGTGGACAGGCGGCTGGCCGCGCCGTCGATCCTCACCTTGCGGATCTCGCCCGACTGGCTGGGCTCGCGGCCCATCGCGCCGCCGCCCTTGACGGAGGCGTGGCCGATCGTCTCCACCAGCAGCCGACCGGACGCGTCCGCCTTGTTGTGGATCACCACCGGGCCGGTGTCACCGGTGCCCAGCAGGTCGTCCCAACTGCTGTAGAAGGCGAAGTAGTTGTTCGCCACCAGGCCGAGCGCAGCCAGCACCGCGAGCTGGGTGGCGAGCAGGGCGCCGATCCGGCCGAGCACCGCCTGCCAGGTCTGCTTGGCGAGTCTTGGCCACAGCCAGACCGTGCCGGCCGTCATCACGACGGCGATCAATACGGCCAGCGCCAACACCTTGTGGCTCGTCAGACCCATGTCCTACTTGCTCCCACGCCTCGAACTCCCCGCCCCCTCCGTCCAGGACATCCGAGGTGGTCACCCCGGTTCCCCCGCCGGGGCACGCGATCACCCACCCTAACGGGGCCGGAGAGGAGGAACGGGTGACAGATGACAGCCGACAGATAACAGATAACAGATAACAGATAACGAAATCTGTCATCTGTTATCTGTCGACTGTTCGCGGCCGGACGGGCTCAGCCCTCCCGCCCGTAGAGCCGCAGCCCCGCCGTGAGTTCGCGCATGCAGCGCGCGCCGAGCTCCTGCGGGGAGCCCGGGCCGGCCGTCGGCGCGTCCGAGGCGGCCCATTCCTCCAGCGCGACCCGGATCGCGGCCGTCGCCGCAGCGGCGGCCAGTCGGATCTCCAGCGGGTCGGCGTCCTCCGGGCAGCGCGCCGCGAGGACCGTCCGCAACCGCTCCTCGGAGTCGGCGTGGACGCGCTGCCACGTCCCGTCGAGGCGCGGGTCGCGCAGCAGGCTTCGCGTCCACTCCATCGCCTCGACCGCCTCAGCGTCGGGCGGGGTCAGCGAGGCGACCGCCGAGCGCTCCAGCGCCTCGCGCAGCGGCAGCTCGGCCGGGGCCTCGGCGAGTTGGTCGACCCAGTGGCGCCCACCGGCCGCCAGCAGTGGCGCGACGGCGTCCTCCTTGACGGAGAAGTACCGATAGAAGGTGCGCAGCGAGATGCCCGCCGCGAGGGCGATCTCCTCGGCGGTGGTCGCCTCGGCCCCGCGCTCGGCGAAGAGCGCGGCGGCGGTGCGGGCGATGTCCAGCCGGGTGGCGTCGCGGCGGCGCTGATTCAGGGTGGGGCGTCCGGTCACAGGGTCAGCGTACGCGGGCCGATGCCACTGTGGCGCGGTGCGCCGGAGTGACACTTGGAGGACTTATTGGCACGTCATGCCACAAAGGCGTACCGTGCCTCTTGAGGCCGAGAGGCCGCGAACGAACGGAGTACCACCATGGAGCGCTTCAGCGGACGGAACGTCCTGATCACCGGCGGCGGCTCTGGCATCGGCCAGGCGACCGTGCACCGTGTCCTCGCCGAGGGAGGGAAGGTCGTCGCCGTCGACGTCGACGAGGACGGCCTGAAGGCGACCCTGGACCGCGCGACCGCCGACGGCACCGCGGACCGCCTGGCCGTCCAGGTCCTGGACATCTCGGACGAGGCGGCCGTCGTCACCGGCGTCGCGGCGGCGATCACGGATCTCGGCGGGCTGGACGCCCTGGTCAACGCGGCCGGCATCCTCCGCTCCTCGCACACCCACGAGACCAGCCTGGAGTTCTGGAACAAGCTCCTCGCGGTCAACCTGACCGGCACCTTCCTGATGACCCGCGAGGCGCTCCCCGCGCTGCTCGCGGGCGGCAGGGGCGTGGTGGTCAACTTCAGCTCCACCTCGGCGAGCTTCGCCCACCCCTACATGGCCGCGTACGCCGCGACCAAGGGCGGCATCCAGTCCTTCACCCACGCCATCGCCTCCGAGTACGCGAAGCAGGGACTGCGTGCGGTCTGCGTCGCACCGGGCAGCATCGACAGTGGCATGACCCACAACCCGGGACTGCCCGCCGACGCCGACCTCAGCCTGCTCGCCAAGCTCGCCCCGGCCCTCGGCCAGGGCTTCGCGGGTCCGGAAACAGTGGCCGGGGTGATCGCGATGCTGGCCTCCGACGACGGCGCGTTCGTCACCGGCACCGAGCTCCGCATCGACGGCGGCACTCACATGTGAGCCGCCGGACGGCCGCACGACGGCGGGGCCCCGGCCACTCCCCCGGTGACGCGGGCCCCGCCATCGCGTCGCGGACGGCGGGGCCGGGCTCGTGACGACCGTCGGGCTCGTGACGACCGTCGGGCTCGCGACGGCCGCCCGGGTCAGGCGAGGCCGCCGTTGCGGGCCGCGGCGAGAACGGCGGTGGCGGCACGGTCGGCGGCGACGCCGTCCACCCGCTCGGCCGTGATCAGGACCCGGAAGTACAGCGGCGCGGCGAGGTTCTTGATGACCTCCGCCGGGTCGGTGCCGGGTGGCAGCTGCCCGCGTTCGACGGCTCGACGGACCACCGGTTCGGCCCGCCGCAGCCGGTCGTCGAAGATCCGCGCCCGCACCTCGGCCATCGCCGGGACCCGCACCGCGTCCGACAGCAGGACGGCGAGCACGGCACTGCCGGACGGTCCGGCCGCCCAGCTCGCCCTGCTCACCGCCCTCGCGCCGTACCGGCTCACGGAGGCCGACGTGGCCGCCTGGCGCGCCGTTCGGCCCGCGGCCGACGACGGGGAACTGACGCGGCTGCTCGCCTTCGGTGCGTTCGCGGCCGTCGAGCGGGTGGCGGGGTGGATCGGCGGGTAGCCGCCCGGCCGTCAGCCGCAGCCGTCAGCGCAGCGGCTTCGCCATCACGAGCTCCCGGGCGACCCCGTCGGCGAGCGGCCCGCCAGGCTCGGCGAGTGCGAGCGCGGTGAAGCCATGCCGGCGGTAGAGCGCGATCGCGGGTTCGTTGCCGGGGATCACCGCGAGGCGCAGCGTGCTGCCACCGGATGCACGGGCCCAGCGCTCGACCTCCTCCAGCAGGCGGTCGGCGACGCCCCTGCCGCGCGCCTTCGGACTGACCCACACCGAGCGCAACTCCCGTACGCCGTCGGCTCCGGGGAGGCCGTCCGCCAGGCCGACGGGAGTCGTGGCCGGACCGTCCGGACCGTCCAGCAGCGCCGCGACGTGGTGGGCGCCCGGAAGGTGCAACCGGGCGCGCCACTGTTCCTCGCCGCCGTGGTGCCAGTCCACCAGGCGGGCCTTGAAGGCGTGCGGCGCGTCGGAGAGGGCGGCGAGGCGGAGGTCGCGCCAGAGCGGCCAGTCGTCGGTCGTGAGGATGCGCAGGGTCACCATGGCCGTCACGGTAGGGCGTGGGCGGCCGGCCTTCACCGAAGTCCCGGGGTCGACCCGCGGCCGGGGTCGGGACCGGGGCGGGCCGAGCAGGGACGGTTCAGGGCGTGCGCCACTTGGTGGCGAAGGCGGCGGCCGGGTTGGCGGTGAGGAGGAGGCCGGGCAGTTCGGGCCCGAAGGTGCGGGCTAGCCGTGGGACGAGGTCGTTGAGCAGAGCGGTCGGGCCGCCGGCCCGACGGGCGGTGCGGGTGGTGGTGTCGGCGCCGAGGAGGAGCCGGGAGGCGTGGCCGGCCTCGACGAGGTCGGCGATGACGTCGAAGGCCTGGTGGTCGGCCGGGTGGCCGGCCCGGGAGGGGCTGTCCAGCGCGAAGTAGACGCCTTTCGCGGCGAGTTCGCGGTGCACCCGCACGTCCGGCAGCCGGGTGAGGTGGCCGAGGATGATCCGGTGGGGCGGTACGCCGTGTCGAGCGTGCAGCCGGTTCAGGACGAGGTGCGGGTCGGCTCGGGGTTCGAGGTGAACGGCGATCGGGGCACCGGTGGAGTGGTGCGCGTCGGCGGCCGCGGCCATCACCCGGTGGGTGTGCGCCGTGGTGGTCCCGGGGTCGCAGGCGATCTTGATCAGGCCCGCCCGGACGGCCTCGGGCGATCCGGGTGGTCCGGGCAGTCCAGGCAGTTCGGTGGCCGGTTCGGCCGTCAGCCCGGTGGTGAGTTCGGCGGTGAAGCGTTCGGCCAGCCCGTCGTACAGGGCGGGGAGCGCGTCCGGGTCGTAGTGGGCCGCCTGGTGCAGGCCGGTGGCGGCGACGACGTGGACTCCGGTCGCACGGGAGAGCTTCGCGAGGGAGTCCGCTCCGCGACCCATGCCGTACGGGGTCCACTGGACGAACGACCGCCCGCCGGCCGCCGCGAAGGCGCGCAGGACGTCCTCGGCGGCGGCCGGGTCGTCCAGTTCCTCGCCGGGGAGCAGGGGGCTGCGGATGAAGAGGTGGTCGTGGGAGTCGGTGGCGCCGAGGTCCGCGGGGTCGAGGTCGCCGAGGACGGTGCGGATCGTGGGGGTCATGCCCGGCCCGTCTCGGTCGAGCCTGCCGGGGTGGGGTCTGCGGCGGCCGGGGACGGCTCGGTCGCGGACGCCTCGGCGAAGGTTGCGGTGGCGACGCGCAGGCCGGCCAGGGCCTTGGGGACGCCGACGTAGGGGGCGAGGTGGACGATGACCTCGGTGATCTCCTCCCTGGTCAGGCCGACCCGCAGACTGTTGCGGACGTGGTCGGCGAGCTGCGGCTCCACGCCGCCGAGGGCGGTGAGCGCGGCCAGGTTGGCCACCTGCCGGTCGCGCAGGGCGAGGCCGGGGCGCTGGTAGGTGCCGCCGAAGAGGCTGGTGACGATCCAGTCGGGGAAGCCGGGCGCGAGAGCGTCCAGACCGCCGAGGGTCGCGGCGGCGACCGGGCCGGCGAGGTCGGCGAGCAGGGCGTAGCCGGCTTCGCGGTCGAGCGGCGCGGGGGTCAGGTCGGCCGGTGTCATCTGGGCGGGGGCGGGGGCCGGGACGGCGGGGGCGGTCGCGGGGGTGGTCATGGGACTGGTCATGGGAGTGGCGGAACCTTTCACCAGTGTCGGCCGCCGGGCAGCCGGTCGAGTTCGGGACAGGACAGGTGCAGCACCTGGTAGCGGATGCCCGGCACGTCGTCCGGCGCCGGGCCGCGCCAGAGGGCGAAGCGGACCAGCTCCCAGCGGCTCGGATCCACCGCGACGGCGGCGGTGTGCAGGGCGGGGTGCGTGGGGAACTCGGCGATGGCCCGCTCGACCGCCTCGGCGGGATCGTCGGACTCGGGGAGCCTGACGGTGTGGCGGGTAGCCGTGGTCGCGGGCGTGGCCACGGTCACGGTCGAGGTCGAGGTCGAGGTCGAGGTCGCCGGAGCGTCCGGCACGGCGCCGTGGGCCAGACCGGCGCCGAGCCAGTGACGGACGGACGGTCGGCCGAAGTCGGCGCTCAGGCCGCGGAAGCCCGGCCCCCAGAGGAAGCTGTTCATGCCCTCGACGGTGCGCCAGAGGTAGAACGGCGCGTACTGGTTGACGGGCGACCCGTCGCGGCCCCGCTCGCGGACCAGGTACGCCTTGAGCCCGAGGCCCGGGTGCGCGTCGAGCAGATGGCCCTTGTCGGCGACGCGCTTGCGGATGATCCCCAGGTCGTAGTCGGCGGGGAGGGTGATCTCGTACTGCATGGCGTGCACGGCGGGTCTCCTCGGTCGGATCGTCGAGCGGACATCGCTCGGTCGCGCGGTCACGCGGTCACGCGGTCAGTCGGTGGCGCGGCCGCTCAGCCGTTCGCGGCGCGGGTCAGGCGGTGCGCTGGGCGGCGAGCAGGCCGAGGGCGCCGCGTACGGCCTGCTCGAAGGGCTCGGCCCGGCCGGCCGCGCGGGCCAGGACGTAGCCGCCCTGGACGACGGCGACCACGGCGGCGGCGGTGTCGGTCGGGTCGACACCGGGGGCGAGCTCGCCCGCCACCTGGCCCTCGGCCACCAACTCGGCGATCCGGGCGCGCAGCCAGTCGAAGGTCTCCTCGACGGGGGCGCGCAGTTCGGGGTCGGCGATGACGTCCGGGTCCTGGGCCATCCGGCCGATCCGGCAGCCGCGCAGCACGTCGCGGTCGCGGCGCAGGTAGGCGGCGATGCGGTCGTACGCGCTGCCGGGGGCGGACAGGTCGGCGGCAGCGACTCCCCGCAGCTGCTCGGCACTGCGGCGCAGTGCGGCGGCGGCGAGGTCGGGCTTGCCGGCGAAGTGGTGGTACATGCTGCCCTGGCCGACGCCGGCGTGCTGCTGGATGGCCTTGGGGCTGGTGCCGACGTAGCCGCGCTCCCAGAGGAGTGCCTGGGTGCTCTCGATGAGGCGGTCCTGGGTGGTCATGCGAACCACTGTACATACCAGTAGGTACAGAAGGCCAGAGATTGGCCGGCTCGACGCGGACGCGAGGCGGGCAGACGCGGTCCGCGCCGGGGACGGCTGAGGGCCGTGCGCCGCCCCCCGGCGGCCACGGCCCCTCGCCCGCTCGCCTCCCCAGCCCCGACCGGCGGCACTCCACCGCGGCCGGTGGCGCGCGTCACATCGGGCGGGCGCTCACGGAAGCTCGCGCCTGACCACCGGGGCCACCTCGGCCGCGAACAGCTCCAACTGCTCCCGCTGCGCCCCTTCCGTCAGGGCGTCGACTCCGATCCCGACCACCTCGTTGCCGAAGGCCTCGTGATAGCGGTGGATCTTCTCGATCACCTGCTGCGGGCTTCCGACCAGGGCCGAACCGTGCTCCAACGCGTCCTCCAGCGACGTGAACGGCGACTTGTTGTGCCGGCCGGCCGCCGAACCGAACATCGCGTCCCAGTACGGACGGAAGCCCTCGACCGCGTCCTGCGAGCGCTTGGCGACGTACAGCCCGCCGAAGCTCGCGCCCACCCTGGCCTCCCTCGGATCGCGCCCGTAGTGCGCCCAGCGCTCGCGGTAGTGCTCCACCAGCGAGCGGTACTTGGCCAGCGGGTGGAAGGAGTTGGCGGAGAAGAGCGGATCACCGTAGCGGGCCGCCAGGTCGGTGGACTGGGTGCTGGTCGCGCTGCCGTGCCACACCGGGATCGGGTCCTGCAACGGGCGCGGCGCGACGGCCGCGTCCTTGAGCGGCGGGCGGGTCGAGCCCTCCCAGGTCACCCGCTCCTCGCGCCAGAGCCGGCGCAGCAGGCCGTAGTTCTCGGCGAGCGCGTCCCACTGGCGCTCCTCGGGCAGGCCGAACAGGTCGAAGTGCCGCGGGTCGTTGCCCTTGCCGATGATCAACTCGACCCTGCCTCCGGAGAGCTGGTCCAGCAGGGCGTAGTCCTCGGCGACCCGGACCGGATCCAGGATGCTCAGCACCGTCACCGTGGTGAACAGCCGGATGGTGGAGGTACGGGCCGCTATCGCGCTGAGCAGCACCGGCGGCGCCGGAGAGAGGAACGGTTCACCGTGCCGCTCCCCCACGCCGTAGCCGTCGTAACCGAGTTGCTCGGCCACGACCGCCTGGTCGATGACGTTCCAAAGCTTCTCCTGCGGGGTGCGCTGGACGCCGGTCACGGGATCGGGTCCGTTGGCGACGAGGGACGAGACGGTGAACCGCACGGCGGTCTCCTTGGGGGCGCTCGATGGGGCCTCGGCGCGACGCCCGGACCCGAGGCGCGGGCACGGCTGCCGAGGAGGGGCGGCGGCCCGTGCGGAACGCCCCGGTACGGGCTGCGCTCACGCGGGCGGCACCGGGTGGGGATCGCGGCAGAGCGGCTCTGGGGCGGCGTCAGCGCGAGGTGCAGCGGCGGCCGCGACAACAGCGGGGCGCGGCGGCCGCGGGCGCGGTCACAGTTGCGGGCGCAGTTGGGGTCGGGGTCGGGGTCGCGGGTGCGGTCACAGCCTGGACGGTCATCGCGACTCCCCCTTCGCCTCGCACGCGTACGATCCTCCGCGAGCATAAGCACCGGTCAGAAACGGGGCAAGGGCTTGATCCGCCCGCGACGACTGGCAAGATGTCCGGCATGAGCTACCTCGCCGCGGATGACCGCTATGCCTCGATGACCTACCGCAAGGCCGGCCGCAGCGGCGTTCAGCTGCCGGCCGTATCGCTCGGCCTCTGGCACAACTTCGGTGACGCCCAGCCGCTGGAGGTCCAGCGGGCGGTGCTGCGCCGCGCCTTCGACCGGGGGATCACCCACTTCGACCTCGCGAACAACTACGGCCCGCCGTACGGCAGCGCCGAGCGCAACTTCGGCTACCTGTTCGCCCAGGACTTCCGCCCGTACCGGGACGAGCTGTTCATCGCCAGCAAGGCCGGCTGGGACATGTGGCCCGGCCCGTACGGCAACGGCGGCAGCCGCAAGTACCTGCTGGCCAGCCTGGACCAGTCGCTGGGCCGGATGGGGCTGGACTACGTCGACGTCTTCTACTCCCACCGCTACGACCCGGACACCCCGCTCGAGGAGACGATGGGCGCGCTGGACAGCGCGGTGCGCTCGGGCAAGGCGCTGTACGCGGCGATCTCCAACTACCCGGCGGAGCAGCACCGGGAGGCGGTGGCGATCCTGCGCGAGCTGGGCACGCCGGTGCTGCTGAACCAGTCGGCGTACTCGATCCTCAACCGGTACGTGGAGGAGGGTGTGCTGGACGCGGTGGGCGAGACCCGGACCAGCCTCATCGCCTACTCGCCGCTCGCCCAGGGACTGCTGACCGATCGCTACCTGTCGGGTGAGGTGCCGGCCGGTTCGCGGATGTCGGTCGGGCGGTTCCTGACCGAGGAGGCGCTCAGCGGGCCGAAGCTGGAGCAGCTGCGGGCACTCAACAAGGTCGCCGAGCGACGCGGGCAGACGCTGGCGCAGCTCGCGCTGTGCTGGGTCCTGCGGGACCCGCGGGTGGTCTCGGTGATCATCGGGGCGAGCAGCGTCGCCCAGCTGGACCAGAACATCGACGCGCTCGCGGGCGGTCCGCTGACCGCGGAGGAGCTGGCGGAGATCGACCGAATCAGCCTCTGAGCGGGGAGGGGCGCGGGCCGGGGCCTGCCGCCGGAGCGGGCAAACAACTAACAGCTGACAGATTTCATCATCTGTCAGCTGTTAGTTGTCGGCAGTCAGCAGTCAGCAGTCAGCAGTCAGCAGTCAGCGGCGGATGCCCAGGGCGGGCAGTACCGTTTCTGCGACCCGGTGGGCCTCCTCCAGCAGCGGGTTGCCGGAGAGGATGAAGGTGTCGACGCCCAGCGACTCGAACTCCTGCAACCGCTCGACCACCTGGGCCGTCGACCCGACCACCGCCGTACCGGGGCCGGGACGGAACAGGCTCATTCCCGGCCAGAGGTTCGGGTAGGCCTCCAGCTCCCGGGCCCGCGCGGGCACCTTGCCGCCGTGCTGGCGGAACTGCCGCTGCCAGCCGACCCCGTCCTCCCCCTTGGCGCCGCCCAGTTGGCGGGCGTACGTGGCCTCGCTGGTGACGTCGAGCAGGCGGTCGGCGGCCGCCCAGGCCTCGTCCTCGGTGTCGCGGACGATCAGGTGCAGCCGCAGCCCGATCCGCAGGGTCCGGCCGTGGGCGGCGGCCCGCGCCCGGACCAGGTCCAGCTTCTCCTTGAGCAGGTGCGGCGGCTCGCCCCAGGTCAGGTAGACGTCCACGTGCTCGGCCGCCATCTCGATGCCGGCCGCCGAACTGCCGCCGAACCAGAGCGGGATGCCGCCGGGCTGGACCGGCGCCAGCTCCCGCAGGCTCGCGCCCGCGTTCTTCAGCTCGTAGAACTCGCCCTTGTGGTCGAAGACTTCGCCGGCGGTCAGGCGCCTGACGATCGACCAGTACTCGGCGCTCAGCCGGTAGCGGTCGTCGTGCTCGACGTCCAGCCCGTACTCGCGCAGTTGCGCGGTCGAGCCGTTGACCACGTTGAACCGCAGTCGGCCGCCGTGCATCCGGTCGAAGCTGAGCGCCATCTTCGCCAGCAGGGTGGGCGAGACCAGCCCCGGGTGGACGGCCAGCAGCGGCTTGAACGCCGGGGTGGTGGCGGCCGCGAGCGCGCTGCCGAGCGTCCACACGTCGTAGAGGTCGGTCGCGAGCAGGGCTCCGGTGTAGCCCAACCGCTCGACGCTTCCCGCCAGTTGCTGCAGGTAGCGGAGGTCCACCGGGCGACGGCCGGCCGGCTCCCACGGGTAGTGGCCCTCGCGCGGGATGATGTACCAGAGGACTTCGGAGGCCATGGTTCAGACCGCCTTGGCGAGCGCGGCGGCCACCGGGGCCTCCAGCGCGGGCAGATGGGCGTCGGCGACGGTCAGCGCCCGGTCGATGAACCCGACCCCGTGGAAGATGTCCGCGGCCTCCTGCTGCTCGGCGATGAACCCGGCGGTGGCGGGCTCCAGTTGCCACGGCAGTGCGGCCAGCGCCGCCTGCCAGTCGACGGCCGAGCCGCCCAACCGCTCCGCCGCGATCGCGGCCGCCTCGGCCGGGTGGGCGGCCACCCAGGCGTCCGCCCGACGCAGCGCGGCGGCGATCGCGGCGACCACCTCGGGGCGCTCGGTCGCGAAGTCCCGGCGGGTGAAGAACACCGAGCGGTCGGTGATGACGTCGCCGGTGCGGATCAGCTCCCGGAAGCCCCCGCTCCGGCGGGCGGCGGCCAGTTCGGCGCCCTGGGCGATCCACCCCGCGATCTCGCCGTCGCGCAGCCGCTGGGCCTGGTCCTCGCCGGCCGCCGGGCGCACCGGGGTGACGTCCTCGGCGTACGAAAGCCCCTGCGCGTGCAGGGCCTTGGCGAGCAGATGAGTCTGCCAGGATCCGATGCCCAGCACGACGGTGCCGCCCTTGAGATCCGCCACCGTCTGGACCGGGCCGCCGTCCAGCACCAGCAGGGCACCGTGGTCGGGCCGGGGTGCGGAGACCGCCGCGTACACCAGGTCGTGGCCGGCCGCCTGGGCGGTGACCGGCGGGGTCGAGCCCGTCCCGCCGAAGTCGATGGTTCCGTCGGCGAGCAGCGCACCGGTGCGGGTGCCGTCGGCGTAGTGGTGGAAGGCGCCGGTCTCGCCGAGCGGGGCCAGTTCCTCGTCCAGGTAGGGCAGTCGGGCGAGGTAGTAGAGCGAGGGGTTGCTGGCGTGGACGCCGAGGGTCACGGTCATCTGTTCAACTCCGGTGGTGCGGGCTGGCGTTCTTGAGGACGGTTCGGTGGGGCCGCTTGCGGGTCAGTGGACGCCGAGGTCGGCCAGCAGCCGGCGGCGCAGGTCGGCGAAGGCCGGGTCGGCGGGGTCGCGGGGGTGGTCGACGGCGACCGGTTCGTCGCGCACGAGCAGGCCGTCGCGCAGGACGGCGACGCGGTCGGCGAGCCGGACGGCCTCCTCCACGTCGTGGGTGACCAGCAGCACGGCGGGCCGGTGGCGGCGGACGAGGTCGCCGACCAGGTCCTGCATGCGCAGTCGGGTGAGCGCGTCCAGTGCGGCGAACGGCTCGTCGAGCAGCAGTAGTTGGGGTTCGCGGACGAGGGCCCGGGCGAGGGCGACACGCTGCGCCTCGCCGCCCGAGAGGGTGGCCGGCCAGGCGTCGGCGTGCTTGTCCAGGCCGACCTCGGCGAGCGCCTTGAGTCCGGTCTCCCGGGTGGCGGTGCCGCGCCGCAGGCCGACCGTGACGTTGGCCAACACCCGCTTGGACGGCACGAGTCGGGGCTCCTGGAAGACCACCGTACGCACCGGCGGGACGAGCACGGTGCCCTCGTCGGCCCGGTCGAGCGCGCCGAGGATGCGCAGCAGGGTGGTCTTGCCGGTGCCGCTGGCGCCCAGCAGCGCGACGAACTCGCCCCGGGCGATGGACAGATCGATGCCGTCGAGGACGGCCCGGGTGCCGAACACCCGTCGCAGGCCCCGCAGGTGGACGGCCGGAGCGGCCGTCGCGGGCGCGGAGGTGGCGGGCGCGGAGGTGGCGGAGGCGGGCGCGGAGGTGGCGGAGGCGGGCGCGGAGGTGGCGGAGGCGGCGGTGCTCATCGGGCTGCTCCCTGGACGGCCTGGCGCCACGGCATCAGGAGACGCTCCAGGCCCCGGACGACCGCGTCGGCGGTGAGGCCGAGCAACCCGTAGATCAGGATGCAGACGGCGAGGATGTCGGTGCGCGAGTAGTTCTGCGCCTGGGCCATCAAGTATCCGATCCCCTCGGTGGAGTTGATCTCCTCGGCGGCGATCAGGGCGATCACGCTGAGCGTCATCGACAGTCGCAGACCCGACAGCAGGGCGGGCAGCGCGCCGGGCAGGACGACGGTGCGCACGATGGCCCAGCGGCCGAGCCCGAAGCTGCGCATCGCCTCGACCAGCTTGCGGTCGGTGTTGCGGACGCCGCCGGAGGCGGACACGTACATCGGGAAGCTGGTGGCGACGCCGATCAGGGCGACCTTCGCGGTCTCGGTGATGCCGAACCAGACCATGAACAGCGGGACCAGCGCCAGGAACGGGACGGTGCGCAGCACCTGGATCGCGGAGTCGAGCAGTTCCTCGCCGAGCCGGGTGAATCCGGTGACCACGCCGAGCACCAGACCGGTGGTTGCGCCGAACAGCAGGCCGAGGCCGGCCCGGGTGAGAGAGACCCCGAGCGCATCGGTGAGCTGGCCGTTGCCCCACAACTCGCCGACGGCTTCGGCGACCTGGGCGGGTGAGGCGAGGACGTCCTGGGTGAGCGCGCCGGTGGCGGAGGCGAGCGCCCAGCCACCGAGCAGGGCGAGCGGGCCCAGGGTGCGCAGGATCACGGCGAGGGCGCGCGGGCGGGGACGCTGCCGCCTGGTGTGCGGGGTGACGAGTCCGGCGTCGAGGGCGGCTCGGGTCTCGTCGGTGGTGCGTTCGGGGGCGGCGGTGGTCACTTGGCACCGTCCCCGAGCTTGTTGATGTCGATCAGGTACGGCTTGACGTCCACGAGTTGCTTGGTGACCTTCTGGTCGGCGAAGAAGCGGGCGACGGTGCCGAAGCGGGCGGTGTCGGCGTCGGAGATGGCCTCCGCGGCGGCGCCCTGCCCGCTGACGTTCACCGCGATGTCCTTCTCGGCGGGGGTGACGGCGGTCGGGCCGGAGTCGGTGAAGACGTTGAGGTAGGCGGCCGGGTCCGCCTTCTCCTTGAGGCCGTTCTCGCGCAGGTAGGTGTAGAAGGTCTTGACCACCTCGGGGTGCTTGTCGGCGAAGCCGTTGCGGACGGCCCAGACGGCGTAGTTGTCGGAGCCGACCTGCTCGCCGTTGGCCAGGAAGTGCGCCCCGGCGTTGGCGATGGTGGGTGTGGAGAAGGTGTTCCAGGTCGCCCAGGCGTCCACCTGGCCGGAGTTGAAGACGCCGGCCGTCTGGTCGGCGCGCAGGTAGACCCGTTCGACCTTGTCGGCCGGGACGCCGTTCTTCTCCAGCGCCTTGAGCAGCAGGTACTCGCTGGTGCCGCCCTGGGAGACGGCGACCTTGCGGCCGACCAGGTCCTGGACGGACTTGATGGGCGAGTCGTTCTTCACCAGGATCCCCTCGCCGACGCCGTCGGGCGCGGTCTGGGCGAACAGCTTGAATCCGGGCTTCTGGGCGAGCGCGGCGACGGCCGAGGTGATCGAGCCCTGGGCGACGTCCAGTTGGTCGGCGGACAGGGCCTGTGCGGCCGGGGCGAACGGGCCCGCGCTGCCGGTCCAGGCGACCTTGGCGTGGACGGCGGCCAGGGCCTTGTCCAGCGAGCCGTCCTTCTTGCCGCGGGCGAGGAACCCGTTGTTTCCGGGGTCGGGCAGGCGGAGCACCACGTCGGCCTTGCCGCCGGCCCCGCCGTCGGCGGAGGCCTTGGCCCCGTCGGCGGACGAGCCGCAGGCGGCCAGTGCGGTGGAGGCGAGCAGCGCGGTGGCGGCGAGGGCGAGGCGGGGGGTCTTCACGGGGTCTCCAAACGAAGGACAGCTGACAAGTGACAACTTTCGAAATCTGTTATCTGAAATCTGTCTGCTGAAATATGTTAGTTGTGATCTGTCAGCCGGCGGCCGACGGCGCTCAGTCGCCCACCACGGCGCGGCGCCGTTGGCGCAGCAGCTCGTGGGCGGCGCGCAGGGGTTCCGGGTCTGCCCAACCGGGGATGTCGACCGGGGAGGCGAGGAATCCCCGGTTCCCGAGGAAACGTTCCTGCTGCGCCAGCAGCTCCAGGCGCTCCGCCGAGAGGTCCAGGTGCAGGGTGCGGTGGCTGCCCGGCGCGTACGCCCCGGCCACGCCCTCGGCGCCCGCGCCGGTCTCGGCCCGCAGGATCCGCACCACCTCCGCCGGGTGCGCGGCGGCCCAGTCTGCGGCCTCCAGCAGAACGGCGAGGAAGCGGGCGACCAGCTCCGGTTGCTCGTCCAGCAGTTGCTGGTGGACGGTGACCGGCCGGGGCGTCCCGTTGTTGACCCGGGCCCGGCGGTCCGGCACCGCGTCCAGTTCCACGGCCACCTCCGCCCCGACCCGGCGGGCCGCCTCGACGGCGAGCGCCCCCTTCACGTACACGGCGTCCACCACACCGTCCCGCAGCGCGGCCAGCTCGCCGGCCCACTGCCCGCCGCCGGGCAGGCCCGGGACGTCGACCAGTTCGGCGTCGTCCAGCGTGAGCCCGGCGAGGCCGAGGGCGCCACGAAAGCCGGCCAGGGCCATCGCCCGCCAGAAGTCGATGCCGATGCCATGATGTGGGACCGCCAGCCGCACCCCGCGCAGGTCGCCGGGGCCGGTGATGCCGCTGCCGGCCCGGACCAGGACCACCTGGCGCTCCTCGATCCAGGTGAGGCCGATCAGCCGGGTCCGCTCGCCGCGCGAACGGGCCCACAACGCCGGGACGTTGCCGCCCTCGCGGAAGAGTCCCGTGAGCGCGTGGGTGTAGTGGTGGTCAGCGGCCACCTCCGGCGGGGCGTCCTGGAGCGAGCGGACGGCGATCCCGTCGGCGGCGAACTCCCGGGCGAGCCACCCCTGGTCGGCGGCGATCCCGGTCGCGGTGGGCACCGGGCAGCGGGTGAACCAGAGGGTGTCGGGGGCACTGGGGGAAGGACTGGGCACGGGGTGTGGTCCTCTGCTGAGGGGGCGGGTTCTACGGGCGCCGGAAGGCTGCGGTTCTGGGCCCGCCGCGCGGGCCACGGGGCCCGAGGCGTCGGGGAGTTGTACGAGATGGTGAGTCGGCGTTTCCGGTGAGACCGACATGTCGGGCGAGGCCGTGATTCGCGCGAGGCGGGGAACGCCGGACGGTACGGCGCGAGGGAAGCGTCAGCGACAACACGCGCAGGAGGCGGGGCACCGGTGGATCGTCACGGCGTCGCTCCTTCCTGCGGGTCGGGGTTGCGGGTGGTACGCCGGGCGGCGGGCGTCCGGCGCGATGTGAGGAGCGTTCCACGACGATCGAGCCGGAAGCAAGGTTTTGCCACATGGTGGGATCACTTGTTCATCAACGCCATTCCATTGCAACGTCGTCGACACAATCCCGCAGCACTCGCTGCCCTACGCTGAGACTCCTCCCGGTGATCCAGCCGGATTCCCGAACCGAAACGCGAGGTGCCATGGCCGAGGCCGCCACCGCCGTCCAGGGCCCGCCGGCCGGTGCGCAGGCCGTCCAGCGTGCGCTGGGGCTGCTGCACTGCTTCCACGACAACGGCCCCGACCTGAGCGCCTCCGACCTGGCCCGCCGGATGGACCTCTCGGTCTCCACCGCGCACCGGCTGGCCCGAACGCTGGTCAGCGCCGGCTTCCTGGAACAGGACGAGCAGACCGCGCGCTACCGGCTCGGCCCGGCGGTCGCCGAACTCGGCCAACTCACCTTCCACCAGCGCGGACTGCACCTGGCCGCACCCGAGTTGGACCTGCTGTCCCGACGCACCGGTGCGACCGCGGACCTCGCGATCCGCAGCGGTCCGCACGCGGTCATCCTGGTGGGGGCCTCCGTCCGCCCGGACACCGGCCTCGGGCTGCGCCGGCCGCTGCACTCCACGGCGCTCGGCAAGGTGCTGCTGGCCTGGCCGCGCCCGGGCGAGCCGGCGGTGTCGGCGCTCGGCCCGCTGCCGTCGTTCACCGACCGGACGATCACCGAACCGGCGCTGCTGGACGAGGAGTTGGCGAAGGTCCGGAGCTCCGGGTACGCGCTCAACGACGGAGAGTCGGCCGCCGGGGTGCGGACGGTGGCCGTGCCCGTCCTGGACGGCACCGGGCAGGCCCGGTTCGCGCTGGCCGTCCGCTCGACCCCGGCGCACCTGACCGACGACCGCCTGGACTGGTTCCTGGGCCACACCCGCACCTGCGCCGACGCGCTCGCCGTCCTGCTGCTGCCGCCCGATCAGCGCGCCTGACGTCACGTCATGATGCCGCAGCGGGTGGCCCGTTCCACGAGAGCACGGGCAACCCGCCACGGCAGGACGTTCAGTGGCCGATCAGCTGGCCGGGGTGTACTTGTAGCCGACCCGACGGACCGTCACGATCGTGTCGCGGTAGCCCGGTCCGAGCTTGCGGCGCAGCCGGGCGACGTGCACGTCGACCGTGCGGCCGTCGCCGACGTGGCCGTACCCCCAGACCGCCGAGACCAGGTGGTCCCGGGTGTGCACCCGCTGCGGGTGCTCGGTGAGGTGGGCGAGCAGCTCGAACTCCAGGTAGGTGAGGTCGAGCAGGCGCCCGTCCACGTAGGCGTTGCGCCGCTCGGCGTCGACGGCGATGCCGCGCCCGGCCGGTCGGACCGGACGGACACCGGTCTGCGCGGGCACACTCACGGGCGCACCGGCGTGCGCACCGGCGTGCTGCGCACCCGAGGGCCCGCCGAGGGACGTGCCGGCGGGCACCGCCGCCACCGGGCTGTCGGCCGGTACGAGCACCAGGTACCCGACCATCGGGTTCCCGGTACCGGCGCCGAACTGCGGGCCGTACTGGGCGAGCAGACCCTGCGGCAGCGCGCCCTGCGGCAGGGCGGCGACGACGGTCGCGCCCTCGGGCAGCGCGGCGAGCAGGGCAGCCGGTGCGGCCGGGAGGACCGCGCCCGGCTGGGGTACGACGCCCGCGCCCGCTGAACGGGACGGAGCCGCATGGGAGGACCGGACCGCTCCCCCGGGCCATCGCTCGGCGGCCGGCGAGCCGTGCGAGAGCGGGGAGGCGGAGGAGCCCGGCGCGCCGGGGACGCCGGACCCGGCCGGGACGACGCCGGGGACGGAGCGGACCGCGCGCAGGTGCGGGGTCGCGGAAGGCAGGGGCAGGGTGGCCGTGGATGAAGAAGACATGGTGTGCCGCTCATTTCGCGCGTGACGGACGGGGTGGAGTCGTCTGCGCGTCGACCGGGCGTACTGCCGGGCTGATCCGGAATCAGCCTGCGGAGGGCCGGGACGCGCTGGGCGAGCCCGGACACGTCTGATCGAACAGGTGCGGCTGCCGGGACGGCCAGAACGGCTCAAGGTCGAGGTGACCCTGCCGGCTGTCCCCGGCGCGGTTCGCGCGCCCGTTCCACCGCCCGGCCGGTCCGCCGTCGCACATCGCGGAGGCCGCCCCGGTCGAGCGGGGACGGCCGGCGATGCCGGGGGCGGGGCTGGTGCAGGCGATGTTCACTGGTGGTCTCTCCGCGAGGCGGGGCCGGATCGGCGGTCGCGGGCACGCCGGATGGGGCGGGTCCGCTACGGCCTGGTCGACGGGATTGGCGGTGCGTCAGACGGCGGCCTGGTGGGCCGGGAGCGTCGGGGACGTACCGGGAAGGGGCCGGCCGGTCACCGACAACAGGCGCTGCAGATCAGCGCCTGGTCGATGTAGCGGCGGACGGTGAGCACCGGCGTGACGGGGGCGGGATCGGTCGTGGCGCGTCGCTGGCCGACGGTCATCCTGCTGCCCTCCCCCTTGCTCTGCACGACGGCGCGTCGTCGTCGATGCGCGCCTTCGTGAACGGAACGTTTCCGGCCCTCCCGACGGCATGGCCGGGCGGCTTTCGTGCCCAGAGCCTTCCACGCCGGGCCGGTCTAGGCAACCTTCGGCACACCGAACGTCCGGGATGCGGACAACCGAATGAGACGTCGGGCGGCTCGGAGGCTCTGTGAAGCCTCTGTGCGGGTGCAGTGCCGGACCGATGGGGCGGTGTCGTCAGACCGGGAACGCGGCGTCGTCAGGCCCGGGCGCGGTGTCGTCGGACCGGGTCGCGGCAGCACCGGGTCCAGGGTGCGGCGGCGTCAGGTCCGGGCCGGGGCGCGGTGGCGACGGGCGGCGGCGTGTTCGACGAGCGCGACCAGGAGTTCCTTCCCGTCCTCCCGCAGGCGTGCGTCACACAGCAGCACGGGAATGTCCGGGTCGAGGTCGAGCGCGTCGCGGACCTCGTCCGGGGAGAACCGCTCGGTGCCGTCGAAGCAGTTCACCGCGACCACGAACGGGATGCCGCGCTGCTCGAAGAAGTCGACCGAGGGGAAGCAGTCGGCCAGCCGCCGGGTGTCCGCGAGCACCAGTGCGCCGAGCGCGCCGCGCGCCAACTCGTCCCAGACGAACCAGAACCGGTCCTGCCCGGGCGTGCCGAACAGGTACAGCGCGAGTCCGGGCCGCAGGTCGATCCGGCCGAAGTCCATCGCCACGGTGGTGGTGCGCTTCGCCTCCACGCCCGAGGTGTCGTCCACCGGGCGGCCCAGCTCGCTGAGCTCCTCCTCGGTGCGCAGCGGCCGGATCTCGCTCACCGAGCCGACCAGCGTGGTCTTGCCCGCGCCGAAGCCGCCCGCGACGAGGATCTTCACCGCGACGGCCGGGCCGCCGCGCCACCGCGGGTCGTTGGCGCGACCGCCGGAGCCGTGGCCGACGGGGGTGCCGTGGCCGCCCGGGGCGCCGGGATCGGCGCCACCAGAGGTATCGCCGACAGCGGCGCGGCCGTCGTGGTCAGAGCGCACGGAGTCCATTGATCACGTCTCGCAGCAGGCGCTCGTCCGGCAGCTCGGCGAGCGGAACGGGTCGGGTGACGCTGATCAGCTCGGCGTCGTAGAGGTCGCCGAGCAGCACCCGGACGACGCTGACCGGCAGGTCGGTGTAGGAGCCGAGTTCGGCGACGGACAGCGGCTCGCGGCGGCACCAGGCCAGGAGGGTCTGGTGCTCCGGGTCGAGGACATGCGCGGGCACGGCCCCCGCGTTCGGCCCGGGCTCGGCGGCGGTGATCAGCGAGATCAGGTCGAAGAGACCGTCCTCGACCGGCCGGGTACGGCCGCGGGTCATCGAGTAGAGCCGCACGACCGGGCCGGCCTCGTCGTCGAACCAGCGGTCGTCGGCGGGGGCGGGCGGGTGGAGCAGGTCGGACTCGGCCCCGTCCTGGCCCATCTGCTCCGCCACCTCCCCTGCCGTCCCAGTCGTCCCTGCCGACGCGGCCGTCCCTGCCGACGCGGCCGACGCGGCCGAGCCGTTTGGCTCGGGCGGCCCCGCCGCCTCAGCCCTCGGATCCGCCATCGGACCGCTCATCTCCCCGGCGGCGCGGCTTCGGTGCGCGGCTCGGCGGCCAGGTGCTCGCCGACCCGCTTGACCAGCAGCGCCATCTCGTAGGCGATCTGGCCGATGTCGGCCTCGGCCTCGCTCAGCACGGCCAGGCAGCTGCCGTCCCCGGCCGCCGTGATGAACAGGAACGCCTCGTCCAGTTCCACCATCGTCTGGCGGACCCCGCCGACCTTGAAGTGCCCGCCGGCGCCCTTGGCCAGGCTGTGGAACCCGGCCGCGACGGCCGCCAGGTGCTCGGCGTCCTCGCGGTCGAGGTCGCGGGAGGCGCCGGTGGCCAGGCCGTCGCTGGAGAGGATCACGGCGTGCCGCAGGGCCGCGACGCGCCCCACCAGGTCGTCCAGGAGCCAGTTGAGGTCCCCGGACGGCTGCGTCGAAGTGGTCATGAATCAGTTCCTTCCGATGGAGCGGGTGGTGCAGGTGGTGCTGTCGGTGCAGGTGCTGCCGATGGAGCGGGTATTGCCCGTGGACCAGGTGTTGCCCTTGATACAGGTGGTACGGGTCGTGCCATGGGTGCGGGCGCCGGGTTCCGCCGGACGGGCGGGCCGGGCGGCACCCGACGGGCGAGCGGCGCCCGGGCAGCATCCGACGGCGCGGGCAGCGCCGCCGGGGCGGGTGCCGGACTGATCGCCCGCCGGGTGGGGTCCGGCGGCTGCCAGACGGGTACGGCGGCGGGCCGGGCACTCGCCGGGGCCGACCCGGACGTGGCGCCGCGCCCCCGGGTGAAGCCGCGCTGGAACGAGGCGAAGGTGGCCCGCGCCTCCTCGGGTGAGCGCTCGCGCGCCCGCTCGGCCTCCTGGGCCTCCCGGGCCCGGCGGGCGGCGAGGGCGGCCTCGTCCTCGGACCCGTGGTCGGTCCGGCCCCGGAGGCGCTCCTTCAGCTGCTCCTTGAGCTGCGGCGCGAGGTTCGCCTGCCGGACCCGCCGGGGCAGCCCGCCCTCGGTCCGCGGGCCTGCGACCGACGGCGGGTCCGCGGGCCCGTCGACGACGGGAGCGGCCGTGGTCGGCTCGTCCCGACGGTGGCGCCCCGTCCCCGCAGCGTCCTCGGTGTCCCTGGGCGGCGCGGGCACCAGCACCGGCCCGCCCCTGGTCCGCGAGGCCCGTCGCGGCAGCCCGCCCGGCGTCCGGGCCGGCTCGGACGTGGACGGCCGCGGACCGCCGCTGCCCCGGTGCCGCTCGTCCTCCCCCGCAACGGAACCGGCCCCAGACCCGGCACCGGACCCGAACCCGGCACCGACGCCGGAACCGGCAGCGGCCCGAGCCACGCCCTCCGCCGTACTGCGACCACCACCGCCACCGCCACCGCCGAGCGCGGGCACGGCGACCAGGTCGCGCTGTCCGCGCCGGACCGGGGCGGAGCGCTGTCCGGTGGGCGGCGGCTCGGGCAGGCCGTCCGGCGCCTCGGCGAGCAGTTCGCGCGGGATCAGCACGACCGCCGTCGTCCCGCCGTACGGGGACGGGCGCAGGTGGACCCGGATGCCGTGCCGCCGGGCCAGCCGGCTGACCACGAACAGGCCCAGCCGGTCGGTGTCGGCGAGGTCGAACTCCTGCTCCACGGCGAGGCGTTCGTTGATGTCGGCGAGGAGTTGATCGCTCAGCCCGAGCCCGCGGTCGTCGATCTCCAGCGCGAATCCGTGCGCCACCACCTCACCCTGGACGGTGACTTGGGTGGTCGGCGGGGAGAACACCGCGGCGTTCTCGACGAGTTCGGCGATCAGGTGGGTGACGTCCGCGACGGCGCTGCCGAGCAGGCCGGTGCCGGGGAACGGCCGGACGATCACCCGGGCGTAGTCCTCGACCTCGCCGACCGCCGCGCGGACCACGTCCACCATCCGGACCGGCTTGCGCCAGGCACGCCCGGGCGAGCCGCCGGCGAGGATGATCAGGCCCTCGGCGTGCCGCCGCATGCGCGTGGTGAGGTGGTCGACCTTGAAGAGGTCGGCCAGCTCGGTCGGGTTCTCGGTGCGGCGCTCCATGGTGTCGAGCAGGGTGAGCTGGCGGTGCAACAGCACCTGGCTGCGCCGGGCCAGGTTGACGAACACCGCCGAGACGCCGCGCCGCAGTTCGGCCTGTTCGACGGCGGCCTCGACCGCGGCCCGCTGGACGGCATTGAAGGCCTGGCCGACCTGGCCTATCTCGGCCGCCCCGAAGCGCAGTTCGGGTGCCTCGGCCGCGACGTCCACCGCCTCGCCCCGGCGCAGCCGCAGCATGACGGAGGGCAGCCGGGTGCCGGCCAGTTCGTTGGCCGCGTTGCGCAGTCCGATCAGTTCGCGGGCGAGGCCGCGCCCGATCCGGAAGGAGATCAGCACCGACAGAACGACCGCGACCAGGCCGATCGCACCGGCGATGCCGCCGCGCCAGAGCAGCCCGATCGCGGCGGACCGCTCACGCTCGCCGATCCCGTTGGCGATCCGGGCGTTGATCGAGGTGAGGTCGCCGAGCGCCCGGTCGGCGGTCTCCCGCCAGGAGTCGCCGTTGATCGCCTGGGCGACCCGCTCGGGGCCGCCCGCGCCAACGAAGTCCGCTTCGGCGCGGGCCAGCGCGGCCCAGGCCTCGCCACCGCGCAGGGCGATGTAGTCGGACTGGTCGGCGGGTTCGAGTTCGGCGATGTAGACGGTGAACAGGGCCTGCTGGTTGTGCAGGGCGTCCAGGGCCACCTGGTACTGCTCGGCGGTGGGCTTGGCGGCGCCGCCGCGCAGGCCCTCCATCGCCGCGTCCTCCTGCGCGAGGTACTCGCGGGCGCGCACCAGCTCGATCAGGATGGTCCCCTGGCGCGGGAGTTGGCCGGTCTGCCGGGCGACGTAGGCGGACCGGAAGCCGAACACCGGCTTGACCAGGTCGCTGTACTGCCCCAGCGCGAACTCCCAGTTGAGCGCGGAGCGGCCGACCTGCGCGCGCAGCGGTCCGATCTGGTCGGCGGCGGCGATGATCTGTAGGAAGCGGCCGCGCTGGGAGCTGGAGAGCTTGCCGCCCGCGTGGTCCTTCTTCTGCCGCAGGACGTCGAGGCTGCGGTCGGTGGCGGCCTTGGCGTGTTCGTAGGCGTCCGCGGCGACCTGCGAGTTCGGGACGGCCAGTCGCTGGACGGCCGCGCGGCGCTCGTTCTGCAGATCGTCGGCGTACTCGTCGACCGGGGTCCCGAACTCCTTGTACGTACGGCTGATCTCCAGCTGGCCCCAGACGTCTCCGGTGGTGGCGAAGGTCGCGTACACCCAGAGCGCGGTGAGCGCGACGATGGGCACCAGGAGCAGCGCGATGATCTTCGCGCGGATCGAGCT
This sequence comes from Kitasatospora sp. NPDC098663, assembly GCF_044760075.1. Taxonomy (NCBI): domain Bacteria; kingdom Bacillati; phylum Actinomycetota; class Actinomycetes; order Kitasatosporales; family Streptomycetaceae; genus Kitasatospora; species Kitasatospora sp. NPDC098663. The sequence continues at coordinate 26,103 of NZ_JBIWAP010000003.1, forward strand.
GCTGCGCAGACGCATGGAGTCCTCGGTCGGGAAGTGCCAGGCGCGGACGGGGAGCGGTTCGGAGGAGCCGCGGGGCTCGGCCGGAAAAGGCTTGGGAAAGGGCTTCGGAAAGGACTTGGGAAAGGACTTCGGGTGCGGGCTTCGGAGATCGGCTTCGGGGCTGGTCGGCGTGGATGGTGCGTCATCGGATCGGGCCTGGCCGGGAGGCCCCGGCCGCAGGTCTGCGAGAGCCTACTACGCCCTGACCACTCGTTCGAGGGTCGTACCGGTCCACTTCCCCGGCTTGCCCCGCACACGTCAGGATCGACTCCCGGTCACCGCGGGCTCGCGTCCGGTTCATCCGCCGCCACCCCGTTTGCCCGATCACCGAACGCACGCGGTTCCTCCCCGGCGGCGACACCTTCCGCAGGGACCGGTGCCGATCTCGTCGCGTCACGGTCACAACCCTGGGCAGTGACAGGCCGATCCGATAGTTTCGCTGCACCTGCGCGGCCCGGCACCGCCACCACGGCCTCCGGCGCCGACACCGGTACCGGCGCGGGCAGTGCCGCCGCGAGACGCCAACGGGGGGAATGTGCGCGAGTTCACCACCCCCGCCGTGGCCGGGCCCGAGGCCACCGGAGGACTCGCCGACTCGCTGTACGACACCGCCGAACGCACACCGGACCTGGTGCAGCTGGCCCGCCGGGTCGGCCCGCCGGGCCCCGCCGACTCCACAGGTCCCGCCGAGCACCGGGACGAGTGGCGGGGCGTCACCGCGCGGGAGTTCCGCGACGAGGTGCTCGCCCTCGCCAAGGGCCTGCTCACCCGGGGCGTGCGCTACGGCGACCGGGTCGCCCTGATGTCCCGTACCCGCTACGAGTGGACGCTGTTCGACTACGCGCTCTGGTCGATCGGTGCGATCACCGTCCCGGTCTACCCCACGGCGGCGGCCGAGCAGGTGCGCTGGATCCTCGCCGAGACCCAGGCGGTGGCCTGCCTGGTCGAGGACGAGGACGCCGCGATGACGGTCGGCGCGGTCTGCGACGCGCTGCCCGACCTCACCGGCATCTGGCAGCTGGACCGCGACTGCGTCGCCGCGATCACCGAGGACGGCCGTGACGTGCCGGACTCGCTCGTCCACCGCCAGCGGCTCGGCGTCACGGCCGGGAACGTCGCCACCGTCGTCTACACCTCGGGCACCACCGGCCGCCCCAAGGGCTGCCTGATCACCCACGCCAACCTGGCCGCCGAGGCCGACGCACTGCTCGGCGGCTGGCGGGAGGCCTTCCACGACACCGGCGGCGGACAGCCGTCCACTCTGCTGTTCCTGCCGCTGGCGCACGTCTACGGGCGGGCCGTGCAGGTCGCGGCGATCCGCGGCGGCTTCCGGATCGGGCATGTTCCCGAGGTCTCCACGGACGTCCTGCTACCCGCGATGGAGTCCTTCCGGCCGACCTTCCTGCACGTCGTCCCGTACGTCTTCGAGAAGATCTTCCGGCAGGCCCGGCGGGCCGCCGAGGACGCCGGGCGCGGCGAACTCTTCGAACAGGCCCGGCAGGTGGCCGTCGACTGGGCCGCCGCCCGGGAGCGGAAGGCGTTCGGGCGCGGACCCGGGCCCAGCCCCGGACTGCGGCTGCGCCACCTCGCCTACGAGCGGACCGTCTACCAGCGGCTGCGGGCCGTCCTCGGCGGCCGGGTGCGCAGCGTGATGTGCGGCGGCTCCACGCTGCGCCGCGAACTCGGCCTCTTCTTCACCGGCGCCGGCCTGCACCTGTACGAGGGCTACGGGCTGACCGAGACGTCCGCCGCGATCACCGCCAACCCGATCGGGCGGCAGAAGCGGGGCACGGTCGGGCACCCGCTGCCGGGCTCGTCGGTGGCCCTCGCCGACGACGGCGAGGTGTGGGTGCGCGGCGGCTCGGTCTTCGGCGGCTACCTCAACCACCCGCAGTGCACGGCGGAGTCCCTGATCGACGGCTGGTTCGGGACGGGCGACCTGGGACGGCTGGACGAGGACGGCTACCTGACCATCACCGGCCGCAAGAAGGACCTGATCGTCACCAGCAGCGGCAAGAACCTGGCCCCGTCGGCGCTGGAGGAGCGGGTGGCCGCGCATCCGCTGGTCTCCCAGTGCCTGGTGGTGGGCGACGACCGGCCGTACGTGGCCGCCCTGATCACGCTCGACCCGGCGGCGCTGGCACACTGGTTGAAGACGCACGGGCTGGAGCAGCTGGACCCGTGGGCGGTGCTCGCGGACGAGCAGCTGCACACCGAGGTCCAGCGCGCGGTGGCGGCGGCGAACACGGCGGTGTCGCGGGCCGAGTCGATCCGCGCGTTCCGGCTGCTGCCCCGCGAGTTCAGCCAGGACCAGGGGCTGCTGACACCCTCCCTGAAGCTGCGCCGGGCGGCGATCGCCGAGTACTACGCCGATGACATCGCGGAGTTGTACGTCCCCTGACGGATCGTCTCGTCCCCTGTGCGGCAGGTGCGGTGGACTCCGGTTCACCGGCCGTTCCCTTGACGGGCCGATTGGTCCAGTCCATTGTTTCTCCTCGGTCCGAGTGCGGCGCACCATCCGCTCCCGCCCCTCCGGGAGCACCCAGGTTCCGCGAGCCCGGTTCCAGGGGCCCGACCCAAGGCCCCGGTTCCAGGGTTCCGATTCCGCCACGCCCTCCCCACGGGCGTGTCCCCCACATGCAGGAGTCCTCTCGTGTCGATGTCCACGCGCCTGCCCGCACGCCTGTCCGCGTGCCAGTCCGCACGTCTGTCCACCCGTCTGTCCGCGCTGGCCGCCTCCGTCGCGCTGATCACCGCCTTCGCCGCCCCGGCGGCCTCCGCCACCCCCGGGCCCGCCCCGGCCGGCGCCCCGAGCACCCCGAGCGGCCCGACCGTCAACCTGGCCACCAACCCCGGCTTCGAACTCCCCGCCCCCGACCTCTCCGACTGGGGCGCCGTCCCCGGCTGGAACTGCACCGGCGGCCCGGCCGAGGCCGCCGTCACCACCACCGCCGCGCACTCCGGCGCCTCCGCGCTCACCGTCACCCCGGCCACCGCCGATTCCACCGGCGAGTGCGCGCAGACCGTGGCCGTCCAGCCCAACACCACCTACACCGCCTCGGCCTGGGTCCGCGGCGCCTTCGTCTACCTGGGCGCCACCGGTACCGGCAGGGACGTCGCCCCGGCCTGGACCGAGACCACCGGCGGCGGCTGGCAGCAGCTCACCACCCGGTTCACCACCGGCCCGAACGCGCACAGCGTCCGGCTCTACGTCCACGGCTGGTACCAGCAGGGCCCGTTCTCGGTCGACGACGTCCGGGTGGACGGCCCCGCGCCCGCCCCGGCCGTGGCCGCCGGATCCGTGCCGACCAGCGACAAGGTCGTCTTCTTCACCGTCGACGACGGCTGGCAGCGCACCCCCGAGGCGGAGAAGGTCATCACCGACCACCGGCTGCCGATCACCGCCTTCCCGCTACCGATGCCGGCCGAAACCGACCCCGACTTCTTCCGGCGCGTCACGGCCGTGCCCGGCTCCTCCATCCAGGACCACAGCGTCTCCCACTCCGACCTCAGCAAACTGCCGCTGGAACAGCAGCAGATCGAGATCTGCGACGCCCGCGACGCCATGACCCGCCAGTTCGGCACCACGCCGGTGGCCTTCCGCCCGCCGTACTTCGCCTGGAACGCCGACACCCTCCAGGCCGCCGCCAACTGCGGCATCCGCACCGTGCTCACCGCCGACGCGGACTTCAGCTGGGGCGCGTCCAACATCTGGCACCCGGGCCTGTTGCAGCCGGGCGACGTCGTCCTGATGCACTGGACCGACACCCTCGCCACCGATCTCCAGCGCGCCCTCGCCGCCGCCGACGCGGCCGGGCTCAAGCCGGCCGGCCTGGTCGACTACCTGCGCTGACGCGCCGCCGTCGGCGGGCTCACCAGGGAGCCCGCCGACGGGGCACCCACGCACGGGGCTCCCGTCCACCGGCGGCCGGGCTCAGCCGAAGACGTGCGCCATCCAGCCGCGCAGGCGCTCGTCGAAGTCGGTGGCGCCGGTGAAGTCGTTGGCCGGGATCACGCCGACCTCGGCGTCCTCCCGCTCCTCCCAACCGGCGGCGAGGTACTCGACGTCGGCCCAGCCGCCACGGAACAGCACCACGTGCAGCTCGCCGCCGGACAGCGGGTCCGCGACCTGGACGCCGACGGAGTCCGGGTCCGTGACGCGGGCGCGGTCCGTCTCCAGCGGATACGGCCAATGGGCCAGGGCGTCACGCCAGGTGAGCGCGCCGACCGTCAGACCGGCGGCCCGCCAGCGTACGGCCCGGGCGGCGATCCGCTCGGCGGCGTGGTCGAGGTCGACGATGCGCTCCACGACGGCGTTCACTCCCCTCGCGCCGACGATCCCGCGCCGGCGAGTCCGCGTCGACGGTCCCGCGTCAGGGAGCTTTCGTCGGCGATCCTGCTCGTTGACAGGGCGTCCGCGGCGTGGCTCTAATGGGGGCGTGCAGCGTGGCGCCGGCCACAGAGTAGTGGGCCGGCCGGCAGCCGAGCGAGCACCTTTATCCGAGGGACGATGCGCGATGAGTACTTTCTCCGCTGCCCTGATCTGACGTAGGCGGTCACCGCGGTGTCCGCGTGCGCGCCCATGCACCGCGTGTGGCCGTGACTCCCAACCCCCGTAGGAGACTTCACCCACACCCATGTCCACGAACCATGTCAACCAGTTCAACCAGGGCGTCATCGAGGAGTTCCGGGCCAACGGCGGGCGGGTCGGCGGCCCGTTCGAGGGCGGCGACCTGCTGCTGCTCACCACGGCCGGGGCCCGCTCGGGCAACCCGCACACCGTGCCGCTCGGGTACGTCCGCGCCGAAGGGCTGCTCCTGGTCGTCGCCTCCGCCGCCGGAGCGCCGGACCACCCGCAGTGGTACCGCAACCTGCTCGCCCGGCCGGTGGTCCGGGTCGAACTCGGCTCCGAGGCGTTCGACGTGATCGCCGTACCCGCCGAAGGCGCCCGACGGGAGCGGCTGTTCGCGGCCGTCGTCCGGCAGGCGCCCGGGTACGGCGACTACCAGGCGACCACCGACCGGGAACTGCCGGTGGTCGTCCTGGAACGGCCCGAGACACCCGCGCGCGAGGTGCGCAGCCTCGCCGACAAGCTGTTGGAGGCGCACACCTGGCTGCGTGCGCAACTGCGCCACGTCCGGCAGGAGGCGCGCTCGCACGTCGCGGGCCGACCGGCCGGGCTCGGGCTCCAACTGCGCCAGCACTGCCTCGCCTTCTGCGAGGGGCTGACGCACCACCACACCGGCGAGGACGCCGCGATCTTCCCCGCGCTCGCGCGCAACCACCCGGAACTGGCCGGGGTGCTGGAACAACTGGGCGAACAGCACCTGGCGATCGGGCGGATCAAGGAGGAGCTGGCGGCCCTGCTCGCCGGGGTCGAGGTCACCGAACCGGACCGGCTCCGGGCCGAGTTGGACCGAATGTCGGCCGAGCTGGAGGCGCACCTCGACTACGAGGAAGCGGAACTGCTGCCGACGCTCGCCGGGATCCCGTTCCCACCGCTGCGACCCGGGCCGACCCGGGACTGAGACGGACGCGCGAATGCCGTCGGCCCCTCTCCCCACGCTCGGGGAGAGGGGCCGACGGCCCGCGTGCCGGTTCGGCGGCGTCCTGAAGCGACGGCCTACCGATGCAACGGGCCCGCTGATACGACGGGCCTGCTGATACGACGGGCCTGCCGACGTGATGGCCTACCGGTGCGAAGCCGTTACGACTGGCTGAAGACCGGGAGGTAGCCACCGGACTGGCCGGCGGCCTTCGGGTGGTAGCTCTCGTCGACCGGCAGGGTGGCACTGTTGAGCCAGGTGGTCTGCGAGCCGCAGATCTCGTGCTCGGTGAAGATGCCGCGCACGTCGCCGAAGCTGAAGCCGGCGTTGGCGACCCGCTTGGCGATGACCTCGTCCAGCGTGTCGGCGGCGCCGTTGATCGCGGCGCGCTTGGTGTCACTGATGCCGAGGATGCAGCTGCCGCCGATCTTGTAGAGGTGCGGGTAACCCAGCACCACCACGTGGGCGTTCGGCGCCTTGGTGTGGATCGTCGAGTACACCTTGTCCAGCTGGGCGGGCAGGGTGTTGCGGGCGTAGTTCTGGGCCGCGCTGACGGCGCTGAGGCAGGTGCTGTCCGACTCCAGCACGCAGGTCTTCATGGTGTCGGCGAAGCCGGCGTCGTTGCCGCCGACCGACAGGCTGACCAGCGTGGTGCTGGAGCTCAGCGCGGAGATCTGGTTGCTGAGGACGTCTCCGGTTCTGGCACCGGAACACGCGACGAACGAGAAGGACGACGGCGAGTGCGCGTTCTTCCACAGGTACGGGTAGGCGTTGGTGCTTCGCTTGCAGTTGCCGCTGTCGCTCAGGTAGCTGCCGGCACCGACACCGGCGGAGTAGGAGTCCCCGAGGGCGACGTAGTTGACGCTCGCCGCATTCGCGGATGAAGCGGTGAACAACGTGGTCAGAGTGAGCAGAGCCGCTATCGCGGCAACGGACATGGCGCGCGCTGGACGGAGCATGGCACCTCCTGGTGTGGTATGGGTCACAGAAGTGATACCAGGCGGTAGGTGAACCGGGAAGCGGTCATGCCAAGGACATTGACGGGCTGTCCGACAACGCAGAAGTGAACCATCGGCCACAGGGCGTGAGTTGGCGCTGGTCAGCGCCGGTGTACGCCGACCGGCGTCGGTCATCGCGCGTAGACAGTGGTCGGTGAAAAAGTCAGCGAGTGGTCAGTTGGTAGTCAGGGCACGGCCAGGACACCGTTACGACCCGGCCATCGCCGGGCCACCCCGCCGTACGACCCGTCGCGGACGCGGCGCCGTCCGACTCGCCCCCGTGCGCGGCGCGAACCGGCGTGACGCGACCCGGCTCCGCGCTCAGGGGCATCAGCGCGCGCGACTCCGGCTCGGAACCCTGACCGCAGATCAGGCGGACGGCGCCGTCACCCGGCAGCCCCTCCTCGGGCTACGCGAGGCCCGGGTGAGGCTCGCTCGGGCGCGCCGCATCCGAGTGGACGGCATCCGGGTAACCGGCGTCCGAACACACCGCGTCCGGATAGACGGCGCCGGGGAACACCACGCAGCCCTCCACCGGCAGCTCCTCGATCGCCTCGTTCGCGGCGACCGGCACGCCGAGCCGACGGGCGGCCGTGGCGACCGCCACCCGGGCCTGGCGCAGCCCGGGCGCGCCCCAGCCGAGCAGTTCGACGGCGAGTCCGGGCGCGACCAGCAGCCGCCGGTAGTGCCGGCCGGAGGCCGGGTCGGCCGTGCTCGGGCCGACCGCGCGCAGCGCCGCCGCCATCCGGACCCGCGCGCACTCGTGCCCGCCGTTGGCCGAGCCGACCCGGTCGTAGAGGTAACCGAGGTAGTACGGTCGGCCGATCACGGCCTGGGCCTCCTCGGCCGCCTCCCGGGCCAGTGCGGAGGCCGGATCCCCGGCGTCCTCCGGCTCCAGCGATCCGCCGGGGAGCGAGCAGATCCCGTCCCTGGGGTTGACCAGGGTCAGCACCCGCCCGTCCGGAGCGAACAGCCACCCCCAGGACTGCTTCACCGGCAGCCCCTCGGGCACCTGCTCGCCCGGCCGCCACGGCCACCCCGCCGTGGGACGCCGGCGCACCCTGCCGAGCAGCTCGGCGATCTCCGCGCTGTACTCGATCCGGCTCATGCGTCCCCCTCTCGCTGTCGGGCTCGCCGGACCGGCAGTGCGCGGGACGGACCTGCGGAGCACGGTACGGAGCGGAGCGGCCGGAACGGCGGCGTGGGGCACCGCGCGCTCCTGCTGTTGATCTTCTCCGAATCTTCCCCGAACAGGCGGTCGATGAACAGTCCCCAGCGCCGCATGGTGGATGGGGAGGGGTGGAAACCCCCTGATCACCCCAGCGGCCCACCCCCCTCCCTCGGCGCCGCCGAACCGGGCTCCGGGAAGCCCGGCAGCGGGAAGCCCGGTCGCGGGACCACCCCGGGCGGGAACGGCAGCCCGCGCGCGGCGTCGTCGGCCAGCTCGTCGAACACCTCGTGCACCGTCATCGGCCGCAACCGCCCGCCGGCCAGCGCCCAACCGCGCACCCACGGCCCGTCCGAGGCCCCGGGCGCCGGGACGCCCGGATCGCCGTGCAGCAGCAGCGCCCCCGCCCCACCACCGGCGACCCCCGCCGCCAGCGTGACGCAGAACGCCTCGGTGTCCCGCCCGGCGGGGTAGAGGCCGCCCGCCTCCACGCAGACCTCCACCGCCGAGCTGAGCTGCTCGCCGTCCTCCGGGCCGTGGCAGCGCAGCGTCAGCAGGTGACAGCCCTCCCCCGCGCCCTCGGCCAGCGCGAGGTAGGCCGACGTCACGTACCCCATCACCGCCGCCAGCCGCCCTTGCCCGTCCGGGTCGTCGCCGACCGCCTCCAGCAGGGCCACGCCCGCGACGGACATCCGCACCCGCGCCCGGTGGTCGTCCAGCAGGACCGGGAGCAGTTCGGCCAGCCGCTCCCCCGCCTAGACGAAGGGCTCCCCGGCCAGCTCCGGATCGCCCGCGTACGCGACCCTGGCGGCGGGCGTCCGGGGGTCGAGGCCGAGCGCCGTGCAGTAGTCCTCGTAGTCACCCGCCTCCAGGACCCGCAGGTGCACCTCCAGGCCCTGCGCGTGCAGGGCCCTCAGCTGCTCCTCCGAGCGCCGCAGGTACTCCTGGTGGGCGAGCCGGCCGAACAGCCCGTACCGCGCGAGGCCGGCGAAGTCGGCCGCAGCCGCCGCCACCGCGACCGCCACCGGCTGCGCCGGCGGAGCGCCCCGGGCCCGCCCGCCGCGCCGCCCCCGCGCACCGGCCCCGCCCGCTCGCCCTCCCGGCGGCCGGTCACCACCGGACGACCGGCCGCCACCGGGAGCACCCGGCCCGCCGTCCGCCCCGGCCCGCCGCCCGGCGCGCAGCAGCACCCGCCGACGGACCCGCGACCGCCTGAAGACATCCACGGCCCCGGAACACCCGGAACCCCTGGGGCCACCGCAACGCCCCGCACAACACTCCGCCACCCCGGAGCCCTCACGACCCAACGACCACACCCGCATGGTTCCTCCCACCGACTGGCCCAGCACCGGACACCGCCGACGGCCCCGACCCCGGAACCGCCGACGTCGAGGAACATACACAGAGCCACTGACAATCCACCCCGAGTAATCGAACACGCGCGTCCCGGGCCCCCCGGGTCTCCCGATCCGGACGGGACTGTCAGTACCGGACGTTAAGGTCGGGAACCATGCGACTGCTGCATACCTCCGACTGGCATCTGGGCCGCTCCTTCCACCGGGAGAGCCTGCACGACGCCCAGCGCGCCTTCCTGGACCACCTGGTGGACGTGGTCCGGGCCGAGCGCGTGGACGCCGTGCTCGTCGCCGGGGACGTGTACGACCGGGCGCTGCCGGGCCTGGACGCGGTCGCCCTGTTCGACGACGTGCTGCACCGGCTGGCCGGGCTGGGCGTGCCGACGGTGTTCATCAGCGGCAACCACGACTCGGCCCGCCGCCTCGGCGTCGGCGCCGGACTGATCGGCCGGGCCGGCATCCACCTGCGCACCGACCCGGGCGAGTGCGCCGCCCCGGTGCTGCTGGCGGACGAGCACGGGCCGGTGGCGGTCTACGGGCTGCCGTACCTGGAGCCGACGCTGGTGCGCGAGCGGTTCGGGCTGGAGCGCGGCGGGCACGCGGCAGTGCTCGGCGCGGCGATGGACCTGGTCCGGGCCGATCTCGCGGCCCGCCCGGCCGGCACCCGCGCGGTGGTGCTGGCGCACGCCTTCGTCACCGGCGGCACGGCGAGCGACAGCGAGCGGGACATCGCGGTCGGCGGCGTCGCCTCGGTGCCCGCCTCCGTCTTCGACGGCGTGCACTACGCCGCGCTCGGCCACCTGCACGGCTGTCAGACCCTGGCCCCGCACCTGCGCTACAGCGGCTCGCCGCTCGCCTACTCCTTCTCCGAGGTGGACCAGCGCAAGACCATGTGGCTGGTCGACCTCGCGGCCGACGGCTCGGTCGCCGCCGAGCGCGTCGACTGCCCGCGCCCGCGCCCGCTCGCCACCCTGCGCGACAGCCTCGACGCACTGCTCACCAAGGACGAGTACGCGCCGTACGAGCAGGCCTGGGTGCAGGCGACGCTCACCGACGCGGCCCGCCCGAGCGAGCCGATGGAGAAGCTGCGCCGCCGCTTCCCGCACACCCTCCAGTTGCTCTTCGACCCCGAGGAGAGCGAGGCCGAGCCCTCCCGGTCGTACGCGGCCCGGGTCAGCGGCCGGGCCGACCTGGAGATCGCGGAGGGCTTCCTGCGGCACGTGCGCCCGGGTGCCGAGCCGGAGCCGGACGAGCTGGGCTGGCTGCGCGCCGGCTTCGAGAGCGTCCGGGAGACCACCGACCGGAAGGCGGACCTGCCCCGATGAGGCTGCACCGGCTCACCGTCAGCGCGTTCGGCCCGTTCGCGGGCAGCGAGAGCGTCGACTTCGACGCGCTCGCCGCCGGCGGCCTGTTCCTGCTGCGCGGCGCCACCGGCGCGGGCAAGAGCAGCGTGCTGGACGCGGTCTGCTTCGCCCTCTACGGCGACGTCCCCGGCACCCGGCGGGCCAACCGGCTGCGCAGCGACCACGCCGAGGCGCGCAGGCTGACCGAGGTCCGGCTGGAGCTGACGCTCGGCGGGCGGCGGCTGCAGATCACCCGGCTGCCGGAGCAGCGGCGGCCGAAGAAGGTCGGCACCGGCACCACCGTCGAGCGGCCGCAGACCCTGCTGCGCGAGTGGGCCGCCGATGCGGGGGACGGCACGCCCGGCTGGCGGGCGGTGAGCAAGTCGCACCAGGAGGCCGGGGAGGAGATCCACCGGCTGATCGGCATGAACCGGGAGCAGTTCTGCCAGGTGGTGCTGCTGCCGCAGGGCGACTTCGCCCGCTTCCTCAAGGGCGACTCGGAGGAGCGCGGCAAGCTGCTGCGGCGGCTGTTCGACACCGAGCGGTTCCAGCACGTCGAGGGGTGGCTCGCGGAGCAGCGGCGCGTCCAGGAGGCCGCCGTCCAGGCCGGCCGTCGCCGTCTGCGGGATCTCGCCAGCAAGGCCGAGCAGGCGGCCGGCCCCGGCGCCGAGCCGGCCGAGGGCTGGGTGCCGGCCGAGGAGGACGCCGCCGACCTGACCGCCGGGGTGCTCGGCTGGGCGGCGATCCTGCGCAGCGGCGCAGCCGAACAGTTCACCGTCGCCGGGGCCGCGCTGGCGGGCGCCGAGGAGGCGCAGCGCGCCGCCCAGGGCGAGCGCGCGGCCGCCGAGGAGCTGGCCGGGCGGCAGCACCGCCACCGGCAGGCGCTGCTCCAGGCCGACCGGCTGGCCGCGTTCGAGCCCGAGGCGGCCCGGGACGGCCGGCGGCTGGCGGCGGCGCAGGCGGCCGTCGGGGTGGAGTCCGCGCTGCGGCTGCACGAGGGCGCGGCCGAGGCGCACCGGCGGGCCCGGGAGGCCGAGCGTCGGCACCGCGAGGTGCTGGCCGGCGACGGCGGCGCGGGCGGCGCGGCCGCCGGGGGCCCGGCGCTGGCCGAAGCGGGGGCCACCGAGCTGGCCGAGGCCGAACGGGGCCTGCGAGCCGGGCTGGTCCGACTGGAGGCCGCCGGGGCGGAGGAGCGGCGCTGCGCCGAACTCGCCCGCGAGCAGCGGAGCCTGGACGAGGAGCGGCGGCGGGCCGACGAGCTCGCCGAGGAGGCCGAGGACTGGCTGGCCGAGTACGACGAGCGGCTCGGCGGCCTCCAGGAGGAGCAGGCCCGGGCCCGGGCGGCGGGCGCGCTGGTCGAGCAGCTCGACGGCCGACGGGTCGAGTTGAGCACCCGGCTGGACGCCGCCCGGGAGCGCGACGGCCTGCGGGCCGAGATCGCCGCCGCCGAGCCGCGCGCTGCCGCCCTGCGCACCGCCGCACTGGACGCCCGCGAGTACGGCCTCGCCCTGCGCGAGCGGCGGCTGGCGGGCATGGCCGCCGAACTGGCCGAGCAACTGCGCACGGGCGAGGCGTGCCGGGTCTGCGGCTCACCCGAACACCCGGCACCCGCCGAGACTGCCGACGGCCGGGTCGGCGCCGACGACGAGGAGCGTGCCCGCCGGGCCCAGGCCGTCGCCGAACAGGCCTGGACGGCAGCGGACCAGGCCCTCACCGCGCTGCGGGTCCGCGAGGCGACCGCCACCGGCGCGGCCGGGCCGGAAGGTGCCGACGCGCTCGCGCAGGCCCTCGCCGAGCTGGACCGCGAGCACCGCGAGGCGCTGCACTCGGCGGAGGCGCTCGGCCGGGTCGAGCGGGAGATCGCCCGCTTGTCGGCCGACCAGGCCCGCCGGCTCGCCGAGCTGCACGAGGCCCGGGAGCGCGCCGCCGTCCGCACCGACCGGCTCCAGGCGCTCCAGCACGAACAGTGCGAGCTCGCCGCGCGGGTGGCCGCGGCCCGGGGCGAGGCGGCCTCCGTCGCCGCACGGACGGCCGCGCTGGAGCGACTGGTCGAGCGGGTCGCCGCCGTGGCCGAGGCCTCGCGGGCCTGCGCGCAGACGCTGGCCCGGCTCGGGGACGCCGAGGGCGAGCTCGCCGAGGCCGCCGCCGCAGCGGGCTTCCCGAGCCCCGAGGAGGCCTTGGCCGTGCTGCTCCCCCGCGCGGAGCGCGAGCGGCTGGCGGCCCGGCTGGAACGGCACCGAACGGAGTCCGCCGCCGTCCGGCACGAACTCGCGCTGCCCGATCTGGCCGCGGCCGCGGCCCGTCCGCCGGTCGACCTGTCCGCCGCCGCGGCCGCGCTCGGTGCCGCCACCGACCGGCTGGGCCGGGCCCACGCCGCCCGCGCGGCGGCCGCCGAACGGTGCGCGGCACTGGCCTCGATCGGTCGACAACTGGCCGACCTCGCAGCCGAGTCGGCCCCGGCGCTGGCCCGATACGGGCGGGTCAACCGGCTCGCGGCGCTGGCCGCCGGCACCTCCACCGAGAACCGGCTCCGGATGCGCCTGGAGTCCTACGTCCTGGCGGCCCGGCTGGAGCAGGTCGCGGCGGCGGCCAGCGACCGGCTGGTCCGGATGTCCGGCGGCCGCTACACCCTGGTGCACAGCGACGACCGGGGCACCGGCAACAAGCGCTCGGGCCTGGCCCTGCGGGTGGTCGACGCCTGGACGGGCACCGAGCGGGACACCGCGACGCTCTCCGGGGGCGAGAGCTTCTTCGCCTCCCTCGCCCTGGCCCTGGGCCTGGCCGACGTGGTCACCGACGAGACCGGCGGCATGCCGCTGGACACCCTGTTCATCGACGAGGGCTTCGGCACGCTCGACGAACAGTCCCTGGAGGAGGTGATGGACGTCCTCGACGGCCTGCGCGAACGCGACCGGGCGGTCGGCATCGTCAGCCACGTCGCCGACCTGCGCACCCGCATCCCCGCCCAGCTCATGGTCCGCAAGGGACGACGCGGCTCGACCCTGGCCCTGGCCGGGCGGGAGGACGCCTAGGGACCACTCAGGGACACCGCCAGCGGTGTGAGGCGGCCTTCCGGGGACTTTTGGGCCCGACATCGCCGCAGTTCAACGGCTTGCGGGCGCTGTCGGGCCGACGGCATCGCGGCTACGGCGCGCTGCGTCGTATCAGCCCGAACAGGCCACCCGTTGGGCCTGCTGCCAGGCGCAGACCGGGCAGAGCGTGCTGCCGGGGTGGTCGGCGGGCAGTTCGGTCGGTTCCCCGCACAGGACGCAGTCGGCCCGCGGCCCGGTCGACGCCGGATCGCGCACCAGCGCCGCCTGCGCCCCACCGTCGGGGGCGAACTCGCAGACCGCCGCGTCCTCGTTCCTCGCGCTGTCACTCATGCCGCCTTCCTACTCCGCCCCCGGCCCCCGCCGCAAGGCGCCGCCGACCCGAACCCGCCCTGAGCGCCGCTCCGCCCGCGCCCCCGGGCGACCCGCCGCCGGCGGGCCCGCGACGCCCGGCTACGGTGACCGCATGGCCACGGACCTCCAACGGCGCCTGCTCGCCGCCCACGCCACCGCGCCCTCCTACCCCGAGGTCGGCGCCACCCGCGGCGGCCCGCTGCCGGACGGCTACGCGCACCTGCGGCGGCGGGTGCACCTGGGCCGCGGGCCGCAGGTGCTGGCCCGGGCCGGGCGGTACGTGCTCGGCTGGGGCAGCCAGCTGGGCACCGGTTTTGCCGTGTACCCGCACGCGCCGGCCGAGTCGGGGTCGACGGTGCTGCTGCGGCTGAGCCTGCCGGGCAGCCGGTGGCCCCGGCTGGTGATCCCGTGCCGGGTGGTGTGGACGGTCGAGGAGCCGGACCGGATCGGCTTCGCGTACGGCACGCTCCCCGGGCACCCCGAGTGCGGCGAGGAGGCGTTCCTGGTGTCCATGGACGCCGCCGGCGAGGTGTGGTTCGAGGTGTCGGCGTTCTCCCGGCTGACCGCCTGGTACGCGCGGCTGGGCCGACCGGTCGCGCTGCTCTGCCAGTACCTCGCGATCGAGCGCTACCTGGCCGCGGTGGCCGCCGCCGTCGCCGTGGCCGACCTGGCCGACCTGGCCGAACCGGCCGGGCCCGCGGGCCCGGCCGATCCCGCCGTCGAGTAGGGCGTCGAGTCAGCCGAAGGAGTGTCGGCCTGAGAAGTGTCGGCCTGAGGACTCCCGGCTGAAAGAGCCTCGGCCGGAGGAGCCGCGGCCGAGGGAGCCGGATCAGCCGAGGAAGGACAGCCGCACGGTCCGGCGTGGGTTGTCACCGTTGGTGTCGATCAGCACCACGGACTGCCAGATGCCGAGCGCCAGCTGGCCGCCGATCACCGGCAGGGTGGCGTGCGGGGCGACCAGGCCGGGCACCACGTGGTCCCGCCCGTGGCCGGGGCTGCCGTGCCGGTGGCGCCAGCGGTCGTCGGCGGGGAGCAGTTCGCGCAGGGTGGCGAGGAAGTCGTCGTCGCTGCCGGAGCCGGTCTCCAGGACGGCGATTCCGGCGGTGGCGTGCGGGACGAAGACGTTGAGCAGGCCGTCGCGGCCGGCGGCCCGTTCGGTGAGGAACGCGGCACAGCGGTCGGTGATGTCGAGCGCGACCTCTCGGCTGCCGGTGGTGATCTCGAAGGTGGTGGTCTGGAAGAGGCCCTGGTGGGTGGAGTGGATGTTGTCCGCCATGGCGCCATCCTGACCCACCTCGGCGGGCCTCGCGCAGCACCTCGCCGACTCCGCCTGCGGGGGCGGCGGCGTGCACTAGGGTGAGAGGTTTAGACCACATCGGCCCTGCCGGGGCGGTCCCGGAGCCGGGTACGCCGAAGACCCGACGGTCCGTGTGGTCCGCCGGGTCGGGGTCCCGATCCGCATCGGGTGGCCCGGGAGGCTCCGGGCCGCGGAGCCGTGGGCCCCGGGCCGACGGGCGCTAGCCGCGCCCGCCGAAGAGGCTTCGCCGCAGCCGGCGCAGTGGCGTCAGCAGCGAGATCCGCGCGTGACGACGCTTGGCCGTCGGGGCGTCCGCGCCGCGCGGCGTCAGCTCCCTTATCAACCCGAGCGCCTCGGCGGTGTCCACCGCCGGGAGCGCGGGCGCGCCGAGCACGGCCAGGTGTCGGTCGATCCGACGGCCGGTCGTGCCGACACCGCACTGGATCGCCGGCACGCGGGGCCGAGTCCGCACTTGCATGTGTTCCATCAGTTTTCCCACCCCTACGAGGCGCCAGGGCCGTGAGGCGAAGACTATCCGCGATGGACGGCCTTCGCGCAACCGTCCTTGGTGTTGTGCCACCGTACCGTGCGGCGTCAACTGACGATGCACCAGGGGCCACCAGGGCGATCACGACTAGGCATCAATGATGGTGCACGACCGGCCATCTGTCAGCAGTACCCGGGACACGGATCCGGCGCCCGGCCGCGCGGCGCGCGCCGGGCGCACGCAACCCCACACGCGTCCCGCAGTGTCCCTGCGGGCGGTCCGGCAGGCGGCCCGAGAGCCGTGAGGGGCGCGGCGGTGGGCACGACGCGGATGCCGCGGTGGATATAGGGGACAGCCGGGGCCGTCGACAAAGCGACCGGTCGACACCTCCAGGCTTCATGAAGTGAACACATCCGAGGGATTGACTCCCGGCAATCCTCCAAGCAATATCTATGAGAACCCGTGCGCGCCCGCATCGCACCCGGGCGTGTGTTCGAGTGATGAAGAACTCCGGCTCCCGCGAGCCACTGCCCGGCCGCCTCGACGCTGCGGTGGCCAGGCTCGCGAGGTGCCCGGAAAGGCGGCCGGCCGTAGAGGGTCGGCCGGGCCGCCGCCAGGCTGCCGGTGCCGCCCCGTTCAGGGCCCGGCACCGGCGGTTCCGGGCCCAGGGGCGACCATGGCCACGACTCCACGGCAGCCGGTCAACCCGGCCCGCCACCTCGGCCGATCACCCCGGCCGGACGTCCCCGCAGGTCGCACCCGGTGGATCGGTAGACTCGGCCAGCGTGCCCCTCCTCCTCAGCATCGTGCTCCCGGTCCACGGCGTGGAGCGGTTCCTGCCGCGCTGCCTCGACTCGATCCTCGGCGACGCCCCCGCCACGGAGTCCCGTTTCGAGGTGATCGCGGTCGACGACCTCTCCCCCGACGGCTCCGGCGCGATCCTGGACGCCTACGCGGCCCGCGACCCCCGGCTTCGGGTCCTGCACCTCACCGAGAACCAGGGCCTCGGCGGCGCCCGCACCGCCGCCCTGGCGCAGGTGCGCGGCGAGTACGTCTGGTTCGTGGACAGCGACGACTGGCTGCCCGAGCGGACGGTGGGCGCGATCCTGGATGAACTGGAGCAGGAGCGGGAGCGCGGGACCGGCGCGCCCGTCGACGTCCTGCTCACCGGCTTCACCCACGTCTACCCGGACGGCGGGACCGAGCCGAACCCCTGGCGCCACGTACTGGCCGACTCCCCGCTGGTCGAGGGGTGCACGCTGGCCGAGCACCCGGCGCTGTTCCAGACCGTGATGTCGGTCTGGAACAAGGTGTTCCGCCGCGCCTTCCTGGAGGGCCTCGGCGTCTCCTTCGGCCGCGGTTACTACGAGGACATCTCGGTCACCTACCCGGCGCTGCTGGCCGCCGAGCGGCTGCGCTACCTCGACCGCCCCTGCTACTTCTACCGGCGCGGCCGGGACGGCGCGATCACCGCCACCGCCTCCCCCAAGCACGCCGACGTGTTCGCCCAGTACGACGCGATCTTCGCCTTCCTGGACCGCCCGGACCGCCCCGGCCGGCCCGTCACCGACGCGCTGCGCACCCTGGTCTTCGACCGGACCGTCCGGCAGGCGCTGAACGTCTACGACACCCCCGGCCTGGTCCCCGTCGACCGGCGCAAGGACTTCTTCCGCCAGATCGCCCGGCACTTCGCCCGGCACCGCCCGACCGGTTACCGCTACCCCGGCGGCGTGCGCGGCGTGCAGTACCGGCTGGCCGCGCGCGGCGCCCGGATCGCGTACGCGGAGCTGCGCCGCACCGGGCAGCTGCCGCGCGAACTCAAGCGCGGGGCACGGGCGGTGGCCCCGGCCGTGAAGAAGGGCGTGCGCAGCGGCGCCCGGTTCACCGCGTACAACGCCTTCCGCCGGCTGCCGCTGGACGAACACCTGGCGGTCTACGCGGCGTACTGGCACCGGGGTTACGCGTGCAGCCCGGCGGCGATCTACGAGAAGGCCAGGGAGCTGGCGCCGCAGATCCGGGGCGTGTGGGTGGTGGAGAACCGCACGCAGGCCGCGGCCATGCCGCCCGGCGTGCCGTACGTGATCGTCAACACCCCGGCCTACCTCAAGGCGATGGCGACCGCCAAGTACTTCGTCAACAACGTCAACTTCCCGCGCACGATGGCGAAGCGGGCGGGCACCGTGCACGTGCAGACCCAACACGGCACCCCGCTCAAGGCGATGGGCATGGACCTGCGCGAACGCCCCGAAGCCGCCGAGGGGATGGACTTCGAGCGGCTCCAGGAGGCCGTCGACCGCTGGGACTTCCTGGTGTCCTCCAACCCGCACACCAGCGAGCACTTCACCCGCGCCTTCCCCGGCCGGTACGAGATGCTGGACACCGGCTACCCGCGCAACGACCGGCTGGCCGACACCACACCGGACGAAGTGCGGGCCATGCGCGAGCGGTTCGGGCTGCGGCCGGACACCACGGCCGTGCTGTACGCCCCGACCCACCGCGGCGACCAGGGTGGCTACGTGCCGCTGCTGGACGTCCGGGAGCTGGCCCGGCGGCTCGGCCCGGACTTCACCCTGCTGGTGCGCACGCACTACTTCCACACCGGCGGCCCGGGCGACCTGGCGGCGGGCGAGGGTTCGGCCGCGATCGTCGACGTCTCGGCGCACCCGACCGTGGAGGACCTCTACCTCGCGGCGGACACGCTGGTGACGGACTACTCGTCGATGATGTTCGACTACGCGGTGCTGGACCGTCCGGTCGTGATCTTCGCGCCGGACTGGGAGGAGTACCAGCGGGTGCGCGGCGTCTACTTCGACCTGTTCGAGCAGCCGCCGGGGGCCGTCACGGTGGACCCGGACGGGCTGGCGAAGGCGCTGCTGGCGGGCGATCCGGAGCCGGCTGCGCGGGCGCGCTTCCGGGCGCGGTTCTGCCCGTGGGACGACGGCGGGGCGGCGGAGCGGGTGGTGCGCCGGGTGTTCCCGGTGGAGTCCTGAGGCGTTCCGCTGCGCCCCGGGTGCCCGGTGGAGTCCTGAGGCGTTCCGCGGCGCTCCCAGTGCCCTGAGGAGCCGTGTGGCGCCGGGCCCGGCGCCGCCGGTACGGCGACCGGGCCCGGCGGCACGCTCAGCGCTGGCGGGCGGCCAGGAACTCGTCGAAGGTCAGGAAGCCCTGGTGGCGGGTGTCCATGGCGTGGATCAGGGCCTCGGCCATCGACAGGGTCACGGCGTGGTCGCCCATCTCGTTCGCGACCAGCGCGTATTCGGCCGGAGTGATCTTGCCGTCGCCGTTCTTGTCGAAACGGTCGAACATGGCCTTGATCGCCTCGGTGGTCTCCATCGTGCCCTCCTGGTACTGCGGGGTTGTGCTCTGTTCGGACGGGCGTACCCTACCCGGCCGTGGCGCGCGCCACGGTCGCCGGGAGTGGACGGCCGCGGGGGTGGTTGTCGTAGTCTGCGGATCTGATTGCAGGCCCGGGCTCCCCCCGGGCGATCGTTCGTCCAGGGAGGGACCATGCTCGATCTCGCCACCAGGCTGGTGCTGAAACCCGTCTCACGCGGTATCTGGCGGCCGACCATCGAGGGCATCGAGAACGTGCCGCGCAAGGGCGGGGTCATCCTGGCCAGCAACCACCTGTCCTTCATCGACAGCGTGGTGATCCCGCTCACCGCCCCGCGCCGGGTCCACTTCCTCGCCAAGGCCGAGTACTTCACCGGGACGGGGCTCAAGGGCCGGCTGTCCAAGGACTTCTTCGAGGCGATCGGCGCGGTGCCGGTCGAGCGCGGCACCTACCGTTCCGCTCAGGCCTCGCTGGAGTCGGCGCTGGAGATCCTGGAGGACGGCAAGGCCTTCGGCATCTACCCCGAGGGCACCCGGTCGCTGGACGGGCGGCTCTACCGGGGCAAGACGGGCGTCGCCTGGCTGGCGCTGACCGCGGGCGTGCCGGTGGTGCCGGTGGCGCTGGAGGGGCCGGAGCAGATCCTGCCGGTCGGCAAGCGGGTCCCGCGGGTCAAGAAGGTGACCGTCCGGTTCGGCGAGCCGCTGCACTTCGACGAGCTGCACGGGCAGGCCCGCTCGCTGAAGGCCCGTCGGCAGGTGACCGACGAGGTGATGGCGGCCATCCAGCGGCTCTCCGGCCAGGAGGTCGCGGAGACCTACAACGAGGCGCCGAAGGCCGCGTAGGCCCCGGCCGCGCGCCGCGCCGCATCACACCACGCCTCGCCTCGCCTCGCCTCGCCTCGCCCGCCCCGCCGCATCACACCTCGCCACATCACGTCGCGCCGCGCCCGGTCGGGCGCTCACACGTGTCCGAGCGCGGCCGGCTCCGGTACGACGGCGGCCGGCTCCGGCGCCTCCCGGCGCAGCAGTGCCGCGTAGCGGCCGTCCAGCTCCACCAGCTCCTCGTGGGTGCCGAGTTCGACCACCTCACCGCGGTCGAGGACGGCGATCTGGTCGGCGGCCCGGACGGTGGAGAGCCGGTGCGCGATGGTGATGGTGGTGCGGCCGGCGGCCAGGGTGTCCACGGCCTGCTGGACGGCCTGTTCGGTGCGGTTGTCGAGCGCGCTGGTGGCCTCGTCGAGGATCAGCACCGGCGGGTTGCGCAGGATCGTCCGGGCGAGCGCGAGGCGCTGCTTCTCCCCGCCGGAGAAGCGGTAGCCGCGCTCGCCGACCAGGGTGTCGTAGCCGTCCGGCAGGGCGGCGATGGTCTCGTGGACCTGCGCGGCCCGGGCGGCCTCGACCAGTTCGGCGTCGGTGGCCTCCGGTTTGGCGAAGCGCAGGTTCTCGGCGACCGAGGCGTGGAAGAGGTAGGTCTCCTGGGAGACCACGCCGACCGCGCGGGCCAGCGTGTCGAAGGACAGTTCGCGCACGTCCACGCCGTCGATGGTGACCCGGCCACCGGTGACGTCGTACAGCCGCGGGACGAGGTAGCTGAGCGTGGTCTTGCCGGAGCCCGTCTCACCGACCACGGCCAGCGAGCTCCCGGCCGGGACCTTGAGTTCGATCCCGGAGAGCGTCGGCCGCTCCTGCGCGGGGTCGTAGCGGAAGTCGACGTCCTCGAAGCGGACCTCGCCGCGGATGTCGGTCAGGTTCCGCGGCTTCGGCGGCTCGGCGATCTCCACCGGCAGGTCGAGGTACTCGAAGATGCGCTGGAAGAGCGCGAGCGAGGTCTGCACGTCCACGCCGGTGGAGAGCAGGCTGACGGTCGGGCGGAACAGACCCTGCTGGAGGGTGACGAAGGCGACCAGGGTGCCGACCGAGACGATCGGTGCGCCGCCCGCCGCGGACAGCCCCGCCGCCCAGTAGATGACCGCGGGCATCGCGGCCATGACGATCTGGATGGTGTTCATCCGCCAGCGCCCGGCCATGCTGGCCCGCACTTCGAGGTCGGCCAACTGGTCGGACTGCCCGGTGAACTCACGGGCGAGCGAGTCGGAGCGGCCCATCGTGCGGCCGAGCAGGATGCCGCTGACCGACAGCGACTCCTGGACCGCCGAACTCATCGCGGCCAGCTGCTTCTGCCGCTCGGTGGTGATCTTCTTGCGCTCGTTGCCGACCCGCCGGCTGATCCAGACGAACAGCGGGAGCAGCAGCAGCGAGACGACGGTGAGGCGCCAGTCGAGCGCGACCATGGCGACCACGGAGGCGATCACCGCGGTGAAGTTGGAGACCAAGCTGGTCGCGGTGGACGTCACGGTGGACTGCATGCCGCCGATGTCGTTGGCGATCCGGGACTGCACCTCGCCGGTGCGGGTGCGGGTGAAGAACGCCAGCGACTGCCGTTGCAGGTGGCTGTACACGGTGGTGCGCAGGTCGTGCATGACGCGCTGGCCGACGGTGGTGGAGATCAGCGTCTGCAGGACGTTGAAGATGCTGTTCACCACGGCCGCGAGAACCATGCCGAGCGCGAGCAGGCTGAGCAGCCCGGTGCGGCCCTGCGGGATCGCGGTGTCCAGGACCGCCTTGAGCAGGAACGGCGAGACCACCGACACCACGGCGGAGGCGGCCACCAGCAGCCCGACGACGGTGAGGCGGCCCGTGTACGGGCGGAAGAGGGCGAGGATGCGCCGCCACTGGGCCGGCGGGCGGGGCTCGCCCTGGGCGCGTTCGGGCGGGGTCCAGTTGATGGTGGTCGGTCTCAAGGGCAAACCTCCGTGGGTGGGGCGGTCGGACGGCCGCCAGCATAGCGAGAATAGCTCATAGTTAGACAAGCTAATAGTGAGGCTGGATCTATTCCCACGGCGACCGCCCCTCCGGCCGCCCGGCCGCCCGGCCCCTCGGACCGCCCCGACCGCGTCAGTTCGTCCGGTAGCTGCGCGCCGCCTTCGAGGACAGACCGCCCAGCCGGCCGGAGGGCAGCAGGCGGGCGAGGGCCACCACCGCCTTGTAACGCTTGCCCGGCACGGACACCGACCGGCCCCGGGCCAGGTCGCGCATCGCCTCCGCCACCACCCGCTCGGCCGAGAGCCAGGACCAGGCCGGGATGTTGCCGGTGCCCATGCCGGC
The DNA here is from genome assembly GCF_044760075.1 of Kitasatospora sp. NPDC098663. Lineage (NCBI taxonomy): Bacteria > Bacillati > Actinomycetota > Actinomycetes > Kitasatosporales > Streptomycetaceae > Kitasatospora > Kitasatospora sp. NPDC098663. The sequence goes on from NZ_JBIWAP010000003.1 coordinate 48,235, forward strand.
CCGCTGGTGGAACTCCGTGCGGGTGAAGCCCGGGCAGAGCACCATCATCCGCACCCCGGTGCCGCCGAGGTCGCGCAGCACGCCCTGGGTGAAACTCACCACCCACGCCTTGCTCGCCCCGTACGTGCCGCGCGGCAGGAACGCCGCCACCGAGGCGACGTTCACGACCGCGCCGCGACCGCGCTCGCGCATCCCCGGCAGGGCCGCCGTGGTCAGCCGCAGGATCGCCTCGATGTGCACCTTCAGCATGTCCAGCTCGTCCTGGAGCGGGACGGTCCCGAACGCGCCCTTGTTGCCGAAACCGGCGTTGTTGACGAGCAGGTCCACCGGGCGGGCGGAGTCGGCGAGCCGGGCCTCGACGGCCGCGATGCCCTCGTCGGTGGCGAGGTCCGCGGTCAACACCTCCACCTCGACTCCGTACTCGGCGTGCAGGTCGGCGCTCGCACGCTCCAGGCGCCCGGTGTCCCGGGCCACCAGGACGAGCTGGTAGCCGCTGCGGGCGAGCCGGCGGGCGAACGCGGCTCCGATGCCGGCGGTCGCGCCGGTGATCAAGGCTGTGGTCATGCCCCCGACGGTACCGACTCACCGCGGCCGCGCCCACTCCGAATGGACTATCCCTGCCCGGCCATCTGCGGATGCAGGTACCGGACCGCGCCCGTACCGTTCGGACGGGGGCATCGCCCGACCGGGTGGTGACGCTCAACTGAGGAGGCACTTCTGATGCTTACTCACTGCCGCGCCCACGAGACCACGACCACGCCGACCTCGACGCGCGTCGAGACGGACACACTCGCGAGCCTGATGGTGGAGGACGAGGCCGTCGTGTCCGACGCGCCCACGTACTCGCCCGAAGCCCTCGGACTCCTGCTGCTGGCGCTGTTGCTGTCGCCGAAGCCGCCGAAGGAGAAGTCGACCCGCTAGCAACCGGGCGACCCGATCACCGACCCGCCAACCGGGCGGCCCGATCGCGGGGCCGGTCCACCGGCGTGGACCGGCCCACCCCTTCCCCGGCTCCTCGGCGGGCCTGCGCGAACCGGCGCCCGCGAACCCACGGCCCGCGAGGCCGCCCGCCGGGGGCTCCCCGACCAGGAGGAACACCACCGATGCCCTTCGCCGAGACGCCACTGCGCGACGCGTACGCCGCAGCCGTCGAACGGGTGGCGCGCCGGACTCTCGACGCCCTCCGGGGCGACGGGGGCGCAGCCGCGCTCGCGGACCCGGACGGCGCCGTACCGCGCCCGACACTGGCCGCGCTGCGGGTGCTCGGCGCGGACCTCTTCGCCCCGCAACTCCTCACCGGAGCCGCGCCCGACGGGCCCACCGCCGCGCTGCTGGCCGAGGCGCGGCAGGCCTTTCCGGCACCGGCCTCGGTGTCGGACTCGGTGTCGGACTCGGTGTCGGACTCGGTGTCGGACTCGGTGTCGGACTCGGCCGACGCCGCGCTGGTGATCGCATGGCAGGACTGGGCGGCCGGGCAGGTGCTCGCCCGCACGCCGTACGGAACCGGCGCCCCGCCGACCGTGCCGCCCGTGCCGCCCGTGCCGCCTCCGGGCCCGGAGGCCGTCGGCTGGCAGACCTGGTCGGTACGGATGGCCCAGCTGTCCGTCCTGGCACTGCCCGGGCTCGACGGTCCGGTGCACGACACCGCCCGCGCGCACACCCTCGCCCTCGCCCGCGGCGCCGTCCGCTCGATGCTCCGCCGCGACCTCCCCACCGCCGCCCGGCTCGCCCGCTGGCTCGCCTGGGCCGGCGCCGAGGGCCGGCCGCTGCGGCTGGAGGTCGAGCCCGTCCTGGAACGCATCCGGCTGGCCGGTAACGGCAGTGCCCGCACCGGACTTGAGCTGGCCGTCGCCCGTCGGTTGCTCGACCGCTCCTCCCGCCCGCCGACCGACCGACGGAGCCGGGTCCGATGACCGACACCCACGTCCTCGCCACCGCGCAGCGGCTCGCCTCCCGAGCGCTGGCCTGGCTGCACGCCTCCCACGCCGACGGCCTCGGCCTGATCCCGGACAACACCGTGGTCGACCTCTCCGACCCCGACGACGCCTACAAGCCGCTCGGCGAGATCGCGCTGGCCGCTTCACTGATCCTGCGCGACGGCGTCACCGGGCCCACCGAGGCCCGCACCGCACGCGAGCTGCTCGACCACGCCTGGGCGCAACTGCGCGAGGGCGACCTGCTGTACGAACGGCAGCTGCGCCACTTCACCATGACCGACCCGCTGGAGACCTACGCCCACTTCGCCCGGGCCGGCTACCGCCACCCGGCGCTGGAGGAACTGCTCGACTCGCTCAGCCGGTTGCGGGCCGCGCACGCCGAGGAGATCCACCCCAACCGGCGCCTGGGGGTCGCCAACGCCCGACGGGTCATCGGGCTCGCCCACCAGCCGGACTGGGCCGCACTCGCCGCCGGCACCTGGCTGGGCGCCACGCCCGAGCCGTGGGCCGTCAACTGGACGACCGGCTACGACATCACCCACACCGTCTTCCACCTCACGGACTGGGGCGCCCGCCCGGACGGCCTGCCGGAGCCGATGCGCGACCACGTGCGCGACTGGCTGCCGGCCTGGCTCGACATCTGGCTGGAGATCGGCCAGTGGGACCTCGCCGCCGAACTCCTCGTGGTCGACGCGTGCATCGGTGAGCCGGCCACCGGGCGGCAGGGCTGGGACGCGCTGGCCGCCGTCCAGCACGAGGACGGCCTGCTGCCGCGCGACGCCGACCCGGTCGACGAGGACCGCGAGCGGGCGTTCCAGGACCACCGGCACACCGCCGTCGTCGCGGTGGTGGCCGGTGGCATCACGCTCGCCCGGGCGCTCGGGGCCACTGCGGCGGTCGCGTGAACGGGCTGGGTCCGGCGGTCGCGGAGGTGGTGCGCGCGGCCGGACCGTACGCCAGCGCCGTCACGGTCGCCGTCGCGCGCGGGGACGCGGACGAGGTGCACTGCCACGGGCGGCTCGGGCACGGGCGGACAGCCGCGTGTTCGCCGGACACCGTCTTCGAACTCGGTTCGGTCAGCAAGACCTTCACCGCGCTGCTGCTGGCACAGATGGCCGCGCACAAAGACGTCTCCCTGGACGACACGGTGGAACGCCGCCTGCCGCGCCTCTGGCGCCCGGTGACCGTCCGCTCCCCCGAGCCGATCCGGCTGCTGCACCTGGCCACCCACACCTCGGGCCTGCCCCGGCTGCCGCCCGGACTGGCCGCGCGCGCCGTGCCGACCTGGTTCACCAATCCGTACGTCGCGTTCGGGGACGAACAGTTGAGGTCCGGCGTGGCCCGAACCACCGTACGGTGCAGGCCCGGCAGCCGGTACCGGTACTCCAACTACGGCGTCGCGCTGCTCGGCCGGGTGCTCGCCGAGACGGGCGGGTCGCCCTACGGGGAACTGCTCGCCGAACGGGTCCTCCGGCCGCTGGGCCTCGGTGCCACCACCTGTACGGCGGACCCGCCGGGGCGGGCGGTCGGGTACCGGCGCGGACAGGAACTGCCGCCCTGGCACATCCCCGGACTGCCGGGGGCCGGCGCGCTCCGGGCCAGCGGGGCCGACCTGTTGCGCTACCTCAGGGCGCATCTCGACGGTGGCCACGGCGAGTTGGCGTCCGCGCTGCGCGAGGTCCAGCGGCCGCGGCTGCGGCTACCGCGCTCGACGGACCAGCTGTGCCTGGTGTGGAACCACCGCCGCCCGGGCGGGCGCGACCTGTACTTCCACGCCGGGGCGACCCGGGGGTTCACCGCCTTCGTCGGTTTCTCACCCCAGGCGTCGACCGCGGTGGCGGCCCTGGCCAACACCGGGCCGTCGCTGGACGGGCGGTTCCTCCGGGCGGCGTACGAGGTGTTGCGGGCGGCTTAGGACCCGACCTGAGGGGTGCGGCGCTGCCCGATTGCGGCACGGGCGGCGGGAAGCGGGCGGCGGGCGGCGGGTGGCGACGGGCCTAGGCTGCCACGGCTTTGGCTCGGTCGGCGGCGATGTGGACGGCGAGGCCGCCGAGGACCGTCCCCATCGCATACCGCTGGACCCTCAGCCAGGCGGGACGGCGGTCGAGGAAGGACGCGATGCCCCCCGCGCTCACCGCGATCAATCCGTTGACGGCGACCGCCACCACGATCTGGATCAGCCCCAGCACCAGGCTCTGCACCGCGACGTGACCGCGCTCGGGCGCCACGAACTGGGGCAGCAGCGAGATGTACATGATGGCGATCTTGGGGTTGAGCAGGCAGGTCAGGAAGCCCATCGCGAACAGCCGGCGCGGCGGGTCCGGCGGCAGCTGCTGCGGGGCGAACACCGCCGTACCACCCGGACGGACGGCCTTCCAGGCCAGCCACAGCAGGTAGCCGGCACCGGCCAGCTTGATCGCGGTGTAGAGGGCGGGCACCACCGAGAACACGGCGGCCACGCCCGCCGTCACCGCGGCCAGGTAGACCAGGAAGCCGGCCGCGACCCCGACCAGCGACAGCAGCCCGGCGCGGCGGCCCTGGGCGATCGACCGGGAGACCAGGTAGATCATGTTGGGCCCCGGTGTCAGCACCATCCCGAGCGCCACGGCGGCGATCCCGAGTACGGCGTGCCCGCCCACGGCGGACAGGGCGGATGCGGCGGGAGCGGCGGGGGTCGGTGCTTCCATGCGAGGAGGCTAGGCCCGGCGTCGATCTCAATGCAATGATGACTTTGCCCTCGGTGCAATGCCGGTGCGATGCCGCGCAATGCCGTCACCTTGCGTGGAGAGGTCCCGCCGATGGACGACTACCGACTGATCGCCGACGAGATCGCCGACGCCATCACCGGCGGGCGGCTGCGACCGGGCCGGCAACTGCCCACCCAGCGCGCCTTCGCCCGCAGCCGGGGCATCGCCAACTCCACGGCGGGGCGCGTCTACCGGGAACTGGCCCGGCGCGGACTGACCACCGGGGAGGTCGGGCGCGGCACCTTCGTCCGGGCCAGGCAGGGGGCCGGCGGCGGGGCAACCGGCGGGCAGGTGGCACTCGCCGAACCGGCCGGCGCGCCGGTGGACCTGGAACTCAACTACCCCACCGTCCCGGAGCAGGCCGAACTGCTGGCCGCCGGACTGGCGCCGCTGCTCCGGGCCGACGCGCTGGGTGCCGCACTCGCACCGGTGGGTGCGGCCGGGACGGGCGCGGCCCGGCAGGCGTTTGCGGCACTGCTGTCGGACGAACGTCGGACGGGCGGTGGCCGGATGGACGGCGACCGGTCGGGCGGGGATCGGTCGGGCGGGGATCGGTCGGGTGGGGGTCGGGAGGTCACCCCGGAGATCGCCGGGGAGGAGTTGCTGTTCGCGGGCAACGGACGGCAAGCCGTCGCTGCGGCACTGTCCGCGCTGGTGCCACCCGGCCACCGGCTGGGGGTGGAGGCGCTGACCTACCCGGTGGTCAAGGCCGTCGCCCAGCGGCTGGGCATCACACTCGTGCCACTGGCCGTCGACGAGCACGGGCTGCTGCCCGACGCCGTGGCCACCGCCCACCGGACCGCGCCGCTGCGCGCCGTCTACGTCCAGCCGAGGCTGCAGAACCCGCTCGGCGGGAGCCTGCCGTACGAGCGGACGGCCGCCCTCGCCGGGGAGCTGCGCCGCCTCGACCTGCCGGTCGTCGAGGACGCGATCTGGTCCTTCCTCCGCCCGGAGCTGACCGCCCTCGCCGGCCTCGCACCGGAACGCACCGTCCTCGTCGACAGCCTCTCCAAGCGGCTCGCGCCCGGACTGACCACCGGGTTCGCGGTCGTCCCCGCCGCGATGCGCGAGCGGATCGCGGGCGCACTGCGCTCGGGCGGCTGGACGCCCAGCGGGTTCGCCCTGGAGGCGGCCGTGCGCTGGATCGGAGACGGCACCGTGGCCGAGATCGCGGCGGCCAAGCGCGCCGACGCCGTCGCGCGTCAGTTGCTGGCGCGCGAGGTGCTGGCGGGGCAGCGCGTCCGGGCCGACCCCTGCTCGTACTACCTGTGGTGGGAGCTGCCGGCGGCCTGGCGGGCGGAGACGTTCGTCGCGGCGGCGGCGCGGGCGAGCATCGCCGTCACACCCGCGGCGGCGTTCGCCGCCGACCCCCGGCGCTCCCCGTCCGCCGTCCGGGTCGCCCTGGCCTCGCCGCCACTGCCCGTGCTGGCACGAGCGCTGGAGACGCTCGCGCGGATCGCGCGGGGGACGGCGGAGGAGTGGATGGAGTGACGGGCGGCCGGGCGGCCGGGCAGACGAACAACTGACAGATGACAGCTGTTGAAATCTGTTATCTGTTATCTGTCAGTTGAATTCTGTCAGCCGTCAGCTGTGCAAGTCAGCGCCCGTCAGCCGCCGGCGCCGCTCCGGCCGCCTCGCACCGCCGTGTCCGCAGCTCCGCCGGCCCCGACGGCGCGCAACCGGGAGGCGGCGGTGGCGGCAAGCTGGGGCGCGATCCGGGCGACGTCGCGGGAGCCGACCGCCGCGATCAGGCTCGGCAGCAGCCAGCGGACCGGCTGCATGCCGCGCAGCCAGGCCTGCGCGTAGACGTGGGCGGACCTCCGGGCGATGCCGGCGACGATCCGCTCCACTGCGGGCTCCAGCGGGTAGGTCTTGTTGGCCGGCCACGGCAGCCTGGTCCGCATCTGCTTGAGCACGGTGTCCTCGTCGGCGCCGCGCACCATGTCGGTGTCGGTCCAACTCAGGTATCCCACACCGACCTTGACTCCCTGGTAGGCGACCTCGGCACGGAGCGAGTGGGCGAAGGCCTCCACCCCGGACTTGCTGGCGCAGTACGCGCTCATCAGCGGCGCGGGAGTGAGCGCGGCGAGCGAGGCGATCTGCAGCAGGTAACCCCGGCTCTCGGCGAGGGCGGGCAGGAAGGCCCTGGCCGTGGCGACGCTGCCGAGCAGGTTGACCTCGATCACCCGGCTGAACGCCCGGTGGTCGCTGTCCACCACCGGCCCGCCGATGGCGATGCCGGCGTTGGCGACCACGGTGTCGATCCGGCCGTAGTGCCCCTTGATCCGACGGGCGGCGTCGCCGAGCGCGTCGAGGTCGGTGACGTCCACCTCCCAGCTGGTCGCGGCCGCGCCGCACTGCGCCGCGACGGCCTTGAGCTCGTCCGGCTCCAGCCCCAGGAGGGCGACCTTGGCCCCGCGCCGGGCGAGCGTGCGAGCGAGCGCAGCCCCGACCCCGCGGGCGGCCCCGGTGACGACGACGACCTGTGCGGACAACGGCGGGATGGCGTTCATGCGGCGGCGGTCCTCTCGGAGACGGGCGCAGAGGCGGAGGAGGCAGCGGTGGAGGAGGCAGGAGCGGAGACGGAAGCGGGTGCGGCGGACAGGTACGCGGCGGCCAAGCGGTGGATCTCGGCCGCGACCTCCACCGGCCGCTCCAGCGGGGCCATGTGCCCGACCCCCGGAAGCAGCAACAGCCCCTGCGGGTCGGTGAGTTCGGCGACGATCCGGTGTGCGTGCACCGGCGGGGTCAGCCGGTCCGCGGTGCCGACCACGACGGCGGTCGGTGCGGCGAGCCGGGCGAGTCCGGAGTGGACGTCCAGGCGGTCGAGGACGGCCGCCCAGTTGGCGCGGACGGCGGTCGGGCAGGCGTGCACGATCCGGGCCGTCGCCTCCACCTGCCCGGCGGACGAACCCGGGCCCATGGTGGCGTACTTGAGCGCGACCCGGCTGACCGGCGAGACCGGCCCGAGCGGCAGCCGGGAGCGCAGCAGCAGGCGGTTCAGGAAGCGGCGCAGCCTCGGGGAACGCACCCCCTCGGGCAGCACGGTGAGTTCGTCCACCAGCTCCCCCGGCCCGGTGGAGACCAGGACGGCGGCGGCGGTGCGGTCGGCGATCTCGGGTCGGCCGCCGGCGGCCATGATGGTCATCCCGCCCATGCTGTGCCCGGCGAGCACGGCCTTCTCCCCCACCGGGACGGTCCGGGCGAGGACGGCGGAGAGGTCCTCGGCCAGCGCCCGGGTGGAGTAGCGGACCCGGCTCGGCGGGATCTCGCTGTGCCCGTGGCCGCGCTGGTCGTACGCCACCACCCGGTAGCGGTCGGCGAGTTGGCGAATCACCGGAGCCCAGAAGGCGGTTGAGCAGGTCCAGCCGTGGGCGAGCACGACGGTCGGCGCCCCGGGCTGGCCGTGCACCTCGACGTGCAGCCGGATCCCGTCCGCCGATCGGATGCTCAACTCCTCGACGGGCAGCGGCGGGACGTACTCGGCGGGTAGCTCGGCGGCACTCATGCGGACACCTCCTGCGCGGTACGGGCGGCGTCCTGGTCGGCGCGCATGATCAGTTCGTACTCGCCGAGGTCGACCTTGCGGGTGGCACGGCGGAACGCGGTGGTGGAGCCGGGCCAGAGCACGGTGTTCTTGCCGTTCGGATCCAGGTACCAGCTGCGGCAACCGCCGGTGGTCCAGACGGTGCGGTCCATCCGGTGCTGGAGTTCGAGGTTCCACTGCCGCTGGGCCCGGGCGGTGGGCTGCATCGCGGTGGCGCCGATCGACTTGAGCGTGGTCAACGCGTCGATCAGGTAGTTCAGTTGGGACTCGATCATCAGGATCATCGAGCTGTTGCCGAGGCCGGTGTTGGGGCCGATCACGAAGAACAGGTTCGGGAAGCCGTGCACGGCCGAGCCGCGCAGCGCCTCCATGCCGTCCTTCCACTCCTCCGCCAGGCTGGTGCCGTTGGCACCGAACACCCGGGCCCCGATGGGCATGTCGGTGACGTGGAAGCCGGTGCCGAAGACGATGGCGTCGACCTCGTGCTCGCTGCCGTCGGCGGCGACCAGGGTGGAGCCGCGCAGTTCGCGCAGGCCGGAGGCGACGACCTCGGTGTTGGCCGCGGCGAGCGCCGGGTAGTAGGTGTTGCTGAGCAGGATGCGCTTGCAGCCGATCCGGTAGTCCGGGGTGAGCTTGGCGCGCAGGGCCGGGTCGGGAACACCCTGGGCGAGGTGGCGTTCGGCGAGTTGCTGGACCACGCGCAGCATGCCCGGGCGGCGTACGAAGGCGTCCACCTGGAGCTCCCGGAGGGCGAACAGGGTGCCGCGGCGGATCTTCCCGGTGACCGGTACGCGGTCGTGCAGCCACTTCTCCAACTGGCTGATCTCGCGGTCCCGGCGCGGCAGGACCCAGGCGGGCGTGCGCTGGAAGACCGTCAGCCTGCCGACGTTCGGCTGGATCGACGGGATGATCTGGGCGGCGGAGGCCCCGGTGCCGACGATCGCGACCCGCTTGCCGGTCAGGTCGTAGTCGTGGTCCCAGCGGGAGGAGTGGAACACCTTGCCGGGGAAGGCGCCGAGCCCCGGCAGGTCGGGGATCTGCGGGTCGGCCAGCGGTCCGGCGGCGGAGACCACCGCGTCCGCGGTCCACTGGCCGGCCGAGGTGGTGATCCGCCAGCGGACCTGTTCGGCCTCCCAACGCGCCTCCAGCACTTCGGTGTTGAACCGAAGGTGCGGGCGGAGGCCGAAGACGGTGGCGACCTTCTCCAGGTAGGCGCGGATGTCCGGCTGGCCGGAGAAGCTGCGCGGCCACGCGGGGTTGGGCGCGAAGGAGAAGGAGTAGAGGTGCGAGGGCACGTCGCAGGCGCAGCCGGGGTAGCTGTTGTCGCGCCAGGTGCCGCCGACCGAGTCCGCCCGCTCCAGGACGACGAAGTCGGTGATCCCGGCGCGGCGCAGCCGGACCGCGGCGCCGAGACCGCCGAAGCCGGAGCCGACCACCGCCACCCGCACGTGCGGGACGGCCTCGTCCGCCGCGGGGGCACCGGACGTGCCGGAGCGGGGGCGCTTGCTGCTGGATGCCATGCGGCCTCCTCCTGAGGGTGGGGCGATGATCTTCGCGCTGCCGTACCGTGGCGCCCGCTCGTGCCGCGCCTCCTGGCGCGCCGACGACGCCGTGCTCGTGCTGTGCTCGTGCCGTGCTCGACTGCTCCCGTACCGCCCTGGCGCTGCCCTGATGCTGCCCTGATGCGCCCGGGTGAAGCCGCGGTGTCGCTCTGGTACTGCTCTGCATGATGCTCGGCGCACTGCCTTGCCGTACTGCCCTGTGCGCCGCCTTGCCGCGCTGCCCTGCCGTGTTGCCGTGCCGTACTGCCGGGAGGGCTCCCCGACGACCGGCGTCGAGGCCTCCCCAATCGCGCCAGTAATCACTGGCATGATTGGCAGGGTAGCCCTTGCTGACACCGGATGGAAGAAGCGCGACCACCCGGATTCCGGGAGCCTTCGGAGGTGACGGACCTATGCTGATCGCCGTGGACAAGGTCAGAGCTGCTGCGGGTGACGGAAAACGCGAGTACCGGGTGGAGGAACTGGCCGAGGCGGCCGGCATCACCAGCCGGACGCTGCGCTTCTACCGCGAGCGCAAACTGCTCCAGCCGCCCCGCAAGGAGGGCCGGATCGCCTGGTACGGCGAAGAGCACCTGGCCCGGCTGCGGATGATCGGCGAACTGCTGGACCGCGGCCACACCCTGGGCGGCATCGCCGAACTGATCGGCGCCGGCGAGAGCGGGCGGGACGTCGCCGAGCTGATCGGGCTGGAGGCCGCGATCGTCGCCCCCTGGTCGGACGAGACCCCGGTGCGCCTGGACTGGGACGAGCTCAGGACCGTCTTCGACGACCAGCTCACCGAGGAGAACACCGCCGAGTCGATCGCCCAGGGCTACATCACGATCGACGACGACGGGATCACCCACATCAGCCGCCGCCTGATGGACGCCACCACCGCACTCGTCGCCGAGGGCGTACCGCTCTCCGTGGTGCTGGACGCCAGCCGGCGCACCCAGGAGCACGTGGAAGCCATCGCCGAGATCTTCATCGACGTGGTCGGCGAGCACCTGCTCGGCGCCCTCGCCGCCGACGCCCCGCTGCCGCCCGGCGAGGCGACCCGGCTCACCGAACGCATCCTGCGGGTTCGGCCGCTGGCCCGTACGGTCGTCGACGCTCAGTTCGCCCTCGCGATGGACCGGCGGGTGCCCGCCGAGTACGACGAACTGCTGCGCCAGCGACGGGAGAACGACACCGAGGCGTAACCCCTCCGGCGGGAGGGCAGGGATTCCCGCGCCCTGCCCACCCGTTGGAGGAACCGCCGATGCCCAGACCCCTCAGTCGCCGCGCCGCGCTCGGCCTCGCCGCCGGGCTCACCCCGGGCCTCGCGCTCGCCGCCTGCGGCCCCAACTCCTCAGCCCCAAGCGCCAGTTCGACAGGCGAGCCGGGCGGGGCCAGCGGGTCAGGCCCCCGGACCGTCCGGCACGCTCGCGGCGAGAGCACCGTACCGGCCCGGGCCGCCCGGGTGGTGGCGCTGGACACCGACGCGCTGGACTCGGTGGTCACCCTCGGGCTCACGCCGGTCGGCGCGACCACCGTCGCCGAGGGCGCTCCCTTCCCCGCCTACCTGCCCGCCGAACGGCTGGCCGCGACGAAGGCCGTCGGCGCCATCGGGCAGCCCAGCCTGGAGGCGATCGCGGCGCTGCGGCCGGACCTCATTCTGAGCAACCAGGTGCGCGACGACAAGCGGTACGACGAGCTGGCGAAGATCGCGCCGACGGTGCTGTCCAAGACCACCGGGCCCACCTGGAAGGAGAACGTCCGGCTGCACGCCGAGGCGATGGGCCGCCAGGCCGAAGCCGAAGCGGTGGACGCGGCGTACCGGACGAAGGCGCGGGACCTGGTCACCGCACTCGGTGGCCCGGCCAAGGCCGCCGCCACCCGGGTCGAGATGGCCCGCTTCCTCGCGGGCGCACCGACCAGGCTGTACCTCAACGACACCTTCGTCGGCTCGCTGTTCAAGGACCTCGGGCTCGGCCGGCCCGCCAACCAGGACAAGCCCGGGTTCTCGGTCGAGATCAGCCCCGAGCAGGTGGACCAGGCGGCGGCCGACGTCATCTTCTACTCGGTCTACGGGGACGCGGCCAAGTCCGACCAGGGCAGGATCACCGATGGCGCGCTGTGGAAGAGCCTGGACGCCGTCCGCACCGGCCGGGTGTTCCGGGTCGACGACAACCTGTGGATGCTCGGGATCGGCTACACCGGTGCCGGCCTGATCCTGGACCAGATCCGGAAGGACCTCGCGCCCTGAGCGCCCCCCGGCGGCGCACGGCCCGATGACGGCGGACGGCCGCACCCGCGCACGCCCCACCCGTTGTCCACTCCTCCAACCCCGCCCCTCCCCCGCCCCCGACGCCACTGGTCGATCGACCGATTACCCACCCCCCGACCGCACCCCTACCGTCGAGACTCACCCGCAGGTCGCTGTCGCCTGGTCGGGCCGGTGACGGGAGGCGGGCGCCCGCGCCGGCTCCGTGTGGGGGCGTACCGATGTCCGTGGTCGTGAAGTTCCGTACGGCGGCGCAACTGACCGGCGGCCGGGTGCTGCTGTGGTCGCTGCTCGGTCGGTTGCCGAACGCGATGAGCCCGATCGGCACCCTGCTGCTGGTGAGCCGGAACACCGACAGCGTGTGGCGCGGCTCCCTGGTCGCCGGTGCGCTGGCGGTCGGCCAGGCGGCCGGCGGCCCGTTGGTGGGTCGGCTGGCGGACCGACGCGGGCAGCGGGCGGTCGGGCTGGTCGCCGCGCTGGTCAACGCGACGGCACTGGTGGCGCTGGTGGCCGCCTCGCAACACGGTTCGGCCCTCGGCTGGCAGCTCGCACCCGCCGCCGTGGTCGGCCTGTCCGTCCCGCTGGTCGGCCCGCTGTCGCGCAGCCGGTGGGTCCGGTTGACCTCCGGCAAAAGGGAGTTGACCTCCGTCATGCTGTCGCTGGACGGGATCGTCGACGAGGTCGGCTTCACCGCCGGGCCGGCACTGGTCGGGGTCCTCGCCACCGTCTCCTCCCCCGCCGTCGGCCTGCTCGTGGCGGCCGCGCTGTCCGGCGTCTGCGCGACCCTGTTCGCGCTGCACCCGACGGCCTCCCCCGGCATCCCGAAGTCCCCGGCCCGCTCCGCCGAGCGGCTGCTCACCGTGCCCTACGCCCTGCTGCTGGCCGGGATGGCGCTGCTGGGCGCGTGTTTCGGCTCGGTGCAGGTCGGGGTGACCGCCACCACGGAGGCACTGGGCCGGCCGGGCGCCGCCGGGCTGTTGTACGGCTTCATCGGGTTCACCAGTTCCCTGGCCGGGATCGCCACCGCGGGCCTGCCCGCCCGGTGGGAGTTGGCGTCCCGGCTGCGGGCGGGCACGGTGCTGCTGTTCGCCGCTTCCTGCGTCCTGCTCGTCTCCGCCGGGAGCCTGTGGAGCCTGACCGCCGCCGTGGGCCTCCTCGGGGTGGCGGTCGCACCGCAGATGATCACGATGTTCGGCCTGGTCGAGCGGACGGTGCCGGCCGTCCGGCTGGGCGAGGCGATGGCGGCGCTGGTCAGCGCGCTGATCCTGGCCCAGTCGGCCGGCACCTTCCTGGGCGGCTGGGCGACCACGCACTTCGCGCCCGCCGCGCCGTTCGCGATCACCGCGGCCGCGGCGGCGGCCGCCCTGCTGCTCGCCGCGTGCACCGCGACCGAACAGCGCTACCGTCGCCGCACTCCGACCGCTCCGACCGGCGCTACGACCGACGGCCGGTCTGACGCTTCCGGCCTCCGACCCCGCATCGCCGCGCCCGCGCGCCGCGCCCCGCGCACATGACGGCGGGGGCGACGGTGGTCCGCACACCGTCGCCCCCGCCGTGCGGCCCTGCCCGCCGGCACCCGTGGTTCGGCAGGGCCCACTCAGGCGGTCGTCAGTTGACGTTGACCGCCGTCCAGGTGGCCGCGACCGCGTTGTACTCGGCGCTGCCGTTGCCGTACAGGTCCGCCGCCGCGCTGAGGGTGCCCGCCCGGGCGCCCGCGTAGTCGGTGGTGGAGGTGAAGTAGACGGTCAGCGCGCGGTACCAGATCTGCGCGGCCTTGTCCCGGCCGATGCCCGCGAGCGAGGAGCCGTCGGCCGTCGGGCTGTTGTAGTTGAACCCGTTGATGCTCTTCGCGCCGCTGCCCTCCGACAGCAGGTAGAAGAAGTGGTTCGCCACGCCCGACGAGTAGTGCACGTCGAGGTTGCCCACGCCGGCGGACCAGGAGTCGGCGGACTGGCCGTCCTTGCTGGGCTGGTCCATGTAGCGCAGCGGGGTGCCGTTGCCGTTCAGGTTGATCAGCTCGCCGATCCAGTAGTTCGGCGGGTTGGAGGGCAGGTTGGCGTACCACTCGACCATCGTGCCCATGATGTCGGAGGTGGCCTCGTTGAGGCCGCCGGACTCGCCCGCGTAGTTGAGGTTCGCCGTGGCGGCGGTGACGCCGTGGCTCATCTCGTGGCCGGCCACGTCGATCTCGGTGAGCGGGGCGGCGTCGCCGTTGCCGTCACCGTAGGACATGCAGAAGCAGCTGTCGTCCCAGAAGGCGTTGACGTAGTTGGAGCCGTAGTGGACGCGGCTCGCGGCGCCGACACCGTCGTTGCGGATGCCGTTGCGGCCGAAGGTGTTCTTGTAGAAGTCCCAAGTGGTGGCCGCGCCGAACTGGGCGTCCACGGCGGCGGATTCGCGGTTGGAGGCGGTGCCGTCGCCGAAGTTGTTGGAGGTGTTGGCGAACAGCGAGCCGTTGCCGGCGGTTCCGTTGTTCATGTCGGTGGTGGACTGGCCGCCGCGGGTGTCGTCCTTCAGCGAGTAGCTGGAGCCGCTCTGCGCGGTGGTGAGCGGCACCTGGCCGACGAAGACGCCCTTGCCGGTGCCGGCGGCGGTCTCGATCTTCTCGTGGGTGGACAGCACCTGGCCGGTGGCGGCGTCGGTGACCAGCACCTGGTTGCTCGGGGTGCCGTCGGCGCGCACGCCCTCGACGGTGGTGCGGTACGCCAGGCGCGGGTTGCCGTCGCTCGCCCAGACGACCAGTTCGGCCTTGCCGGTCTGGTGCACGTCGGCGAGCGGGGACTCGTCCTTGTCCGCGGCGACGCCGACGGTGGCCTGGACGGCGCCGGTGGCCTGCGCGGCGGCCTGGTCGGCCGGGATCTGCGGGGTCAGACTCGGCAGCGCGAGCTTGGCGGAGACCGCCTTGTCGACCGACTTGACCGAGCCGTTGGCCTTCTGGTGGACGACCAGGTCGCCGCCGAGCACCGGCAGGCCGGCGTAGGTGCGCTCGAAGCGCAGGTGCCGGGTGCCGTCCTTGTCCACCACGGCGTCCTTGGCGACGAGCCGCTCCTTCTCGCCGAGGGCGAGGGCCTTGGCGAGCGGGCCGGACTGGCCGCCGGCCAGGGCGAGCACGGCCGCGTGCTGGTGGTCTGCCTGGGCCTGGACGCCCGCTACGGGGCTGGCCTGGGCGGCGGTGCTCACCTGGATCACACCGGTCAGCAGGGCGGTGGCCGACAGTACGGCGACAGCTGCGAGCTTTCGCTTCACGTGCGAGTCCTTCCGGGAAACCGCGTGTGGACGCGGTCGCGCCGCGTTCCGGGGGCCGGGGTCGGCACCTGTGGGGCGGAAATGGGCGCTGACGTGCTGAAACCCCGGGCGGTCGAGCGGCGAGCCACCAAGGGGTGGGGGTGGGGGCTACCGCCGGGGCTGTCCAGAAGCATGACAATCCAGCAGGTGAATTGACAGGTCTACCTCAGCGATTGGCCAGGTCCCGCCAGCTCGCCAGGGCTCTCAAGCGGTGGGCAAAGCGGGGCAATTCACCGCGCCTTGCAGTGGATTCCCACCCGAATCACGGCCGACTGCCTGCACCGATGCCCGATCGACTATCGAACGCCGATTCGGCGCGCCGAGCCGAGCGAGCCGGAATCGACTTTTACATGCCTGTAGAACTTCCAATACGGAATCTTGACATCCGCTTGGCGAGGTCCCGCCACCGGCCACCCTTGCCCGACGTCGGGTCATCTGCTAGCGCCACCGGACCTCGTGTTCACCCGACTCCTCAGCGCAGTCGGCGAGTTGAGAGCGGGGCCCGGGGGCGCGCCGGAGACGGGGAGGGCCCGTGTCCAACAACTGCCCCTCCTCCACCGGCATCTACGATGGCGCCCGGCTCCCCCGGCGCCCCGCTCGCCCGCCCCGGCCCCCGGGTGCCCTGCCCGTACGGGCACCCGAGCCTGGTCGGCACACGCGCTCAACCGCCGCCGACACCGGGCCTGTCCGGTCACGGAAGCGGCAGCGGAGTCGGGGCCGGAAGCGGCGGCGGGATCGGGATCCGGACCGGGAGAGCGAAGGGGTGCCGTTCCTCGACCGGACGGGTCAGCGAGGCTTCCCCGGGAGCACGCCCGGCGCGTACTCCCGTACTGCGGCCAGTAGTTGGCGGATCGACGGGTTCACCATCGGTCGCCCGGCCACGGTGACGGTCGGCACGGTCTCGTTGCCGTCCGCGACCGAGCGGACGAAGGCGGCGGCGTCCGGATCCTTCCAGATGTTCACCATGGTGAACCGCCGGCTGTAGCGCAGGCGGGTGAAGAGCAGCGCCAGGCGCAGGTTCATGCAGAACGTGCACAGCGGCCGCCAGTAGAGGACCACACCGTCGTCGGCTCCGCCGGTCGATGTCACTGGAACCGCCATTCCTGGGCCGTGTTGCCGGGGGTGCAGGTCACCATGGTGACCGCGTTCCCCGGACCGTTGTCGGTCATGCAACGCTGATTCTGGTAGTCGGCCAGCGTGTAGGAGCCCTGGGCGGACCCGCTGCGCACCGTCCAGTTGGTCAGGAAGCTGAAACCTCCGCTCAGGGTGACCTTGCCGTCCATGGTCTGGACGAGCAGCGGCCCGCCGCTGTTGCAGGCGTTGAAACTGATCCAGGAGCCGGGGTCGGTCGCCCGCACCCAGCCGTACTGGGACGCGCCGCCGACCACGATCGGGTTGTCGCCGCTCAGTTCGTCGCGGGCCATCCCGATCGGGCGGCCGTCCTTCACGTTGACGATGGTGGTCCAGGAGGTGCCGCCGCACGACGCCGGCCGGGTGGGGGTCTGCGGGGCCGGCGGGTTGCCGCCACCCGAGGGCGAACCGCCGCCGGACGTGGAGCCTCCCCCGGCGGGGGAACCACCGGCCGCGTTCTGGGCCGGGGGCTGCGGGTTGGGATTGGGGTTGGCGGGCTGGTTGGCGGTGCCGCCCCCGCCGCCGGACTGGTCGGACCGGCCGCCCGAAGCCCCGCCGACGGAGCCGCCCGAGGCGCCGCCCGCAGAACCGCCCGAGGCGCCGCCACCACCGGCCGCGTTGCCGCCGCCCGTCGCGCCCGCGCCGGAACCCCGGCCCGCCGCGCCTCCGTTGCCGCCCGGCGCGGGGGCCTGAACGGGCGCGCCCGGCTGGTTCGGGGTGCCCGGTTGCTGATCGGCGGCCGGGGCCGCGACCGGGGTGTCGGAGGGTGTCGACGTGGCGGGCGGCGTCGTGGCCAGGGCCGTTGGGGTGCCCGTGCCCGGGGTCACCGGGGCCGTCACGACGACGGTCGGCTGGGCGGCGGGCGGCTCGGCCGCGTCCGACCGGCCGGGGCCGCGATCCACCAGCAGGACGGTCGCCGTGCCCATCGAGATGACCACGGGGACGATCACCGGTACCAGCAGTGCGCGACGCGACCGGCGCTTGCCCGGCTCGGTCACCGGCTGCGGCCCCACCTTCGCGACCTCGTCCTCGCCCGGCGCGGGGTCACCCGACGCCGGGCGCTCGCCCGACGCCGGCTGGTCGGCACCGGCCTTCGCCGCGCCGGCGCCCCCGGCCGCCGCCCTGAGGTCGACCGTCCCGGTGTCGGCCGGGGCTACGCCCACACCCGCCGCAACGCCCGCGTCCTTCGCACCGATCGCCGCCCGGGCCGCGGCCGCCATCTCGGCGGCGTCGGCGAACCGGTCCTCCGGCTTCTTCTCCAGTGCCTTCGCGACCAGCTCACGGACCGATGCCGGGAAGGCCCCCGGCAGCTCCGGCGCCGGCTGGCGGACGTGCTTGAGCGCGACCTCCAACACGCTCTCGCCGACGAACGGCGGCTTCCCGGTGAGCAGTTCGAAGCAGACCACGCCGATCGAGTAGAGGTCGGAGGCCGGCCCGGTGCCCGTTCCCTCGGCCTGCTCGGGGGCCATGTAGAGGGCGGTGCCGACGATCGCGTGCGAGGCGGTGATCTTGGTGCTGGCGATCGCCCGGGCGATGCCGAAGTCGGTGATGGTCACCCGGCCGTCCGTGCGCACCATCAGGTTGGACGGCTTGAGGTCACGGTGCACGATCTCCCGGCGGTGGGCGGCGTGCAGGCCGTCCAGCGCGGCGGCGACCAGGCCGAGGGCGCGCTCGGGAGGCATCGGGCCCTCCTCGGAGAGCACCCGGTCCAACGGCCGGCCGTCGACCAGCTCCATGACGATGTAGGCGCAGCGGTCCCCAGGGTCACCGCCCTCGCCGCCCTCCCGGCCCTCGGCACCGCCGCTCTCACCGTAGTCGTGGACGTCCACGACGGCGGGGTGGTCGATCGCGGCGACCAGTTGGGCCTCCCGGCGGAAGCGCTGGATGAAGGTGTCGTCCTCGAACAGCGCCGAGTGCAGGATCTTGACGGCCACCGGCCGCGCCAGCACCGTGTCGTCGGCCCGCCAGACCGTACCCATCCCCCCGCCGCCGATCCGCTCGACCAGCGTGTACCGCCCGCCGAGCACGGCGCCCGGACCCCTCATACTCCCGCCCCCATGTGTCATGACCCTCCCCAGCGGGCCGTTCGGCCCCCAGTGTGCCAGAGGGGGTCGAACGGTCAGCAGGCGCTGTCCGGCCAGGGGTTGAGGGCCGCCGCGTCAGCTGTCCCGGCCCTGCCGGGCGTGCCCGACCACCTCCAGGACCGCGGCGGCGACGGCCTGCGGGTGGTCGGCGTGGACGTGGTGGCCCGCGCCGCGCACCACGATGTGCGACCCCTTGGCCGCGTCGGCGACGACGTGTGACTGGAGTACGGTCCAGCGGGCGCGCATCGCTCCCGGCAGGCCGTCGGTCGCGCTCAGCACGGTCACCGGCACGTCGGGCAGCCGAGCCGCCGCGCGCCGCCGCCGGAGCTCGGAGACCGCGAGGACCGTCAGCCGGTTCTCGTCGAGGACGGTCCGCCGCTGGTGGCGGTGTGCCTCGACGGCCGCCTCGGCCCTCGCGACGGCTCCCTCGGCCCGGCGGGCGGCGGGCGTCATGGCCGCCCGGAGCAGCCCCACCCGCAACAGGACGGCCTCGGCCGCGCGGATGGCCGGTGGCTGGAACTCCTCGTGCGCCGGATCCACCAGGACCAGGCCGGCCACCAGTTCCGGGCGCCGCCAGGCGAGGAGTTGGGCCAGCTGGCCGCCCCAGCTGTGCCCGACCAGGATGGCCGGGCCGGCGCCGAGGTGCTCCACCAGGGCAGCCAGGTCCCCGGTCGGGGACTCCAGCGACGGACCGGGGACGCGAGCGGGGTCACTGGCACCGAGCCCGGCCCGGTCGTACGCCACGACCCGGCTGTGCGCGGCCAGTTCGGGCAGCACCGGCGCCCAGGTCAGCGACGAGGTGCCGCAGCCCGCGAGCAGGACCACCGGCGGGCCGCCGTGCCCCGCCTCCACCCAGCGCAATGCCCGCCCGCCACGGTCGAGTTCGCCCCGCCGCACCCCGCCGGGGACGCGCTCGGCCAGCACCTGCGCGATGGCGTCCTGCACGTCCCGCATGGCCCGCGTGCCCCGCGTGTCCGGTGTGCCCCGTGTGCCCCGTCCTACCTGTACTCCCCCCATGCCCTGCGCGTCCCGCGTGCCCCACGGTTCCCGCGCGTTCCGCCTCTTCTCCGTCTTCTGCACGTTCGGTTCCCCCCTGGATCCGTCCGCCCCGCCGCGGCCTGTGGTGCCGGGTGAGGCGGGTTCGTTGCTCACCACTGCCACGAGTCCCGGGCGCCTCCCCGACGCCCGGCGGGTCGGCCATCGGTCGGGCCCGGACTCGCTGTCAGGCACCGGACCATGGCCGCCCGGCTCCACGTTAACCCGAACACCTCGCCTCCGTTGTGTGACCGGAGGACGAAGAGGAGGTGCTGTGGCGCGAGGCCGTCACCGGCCTGCGCCTGCACGACCCCGGCCGGGGCGGCATCGCGGTGGCCACACCGCGGCCGCCGCCCCGGCTGTCCGGCTGTCCGGCTGTCCGGCGGCTCAGGCCGACAGGGTCCGCTTGAACAGGTCGAGCACCGCCTCCCAGTGGCGCGCGTCGGCGTCGGCGTCGTAGCGGGTGGTGTCGGCCTGGGTGTAGCCGTGCGGGGCGCCCTGGTAGACCTCCTCCCGGTGCCGGACACCGGCGGCGGTGAGGGCCCCGGCGAGCCGTTCGATCTGCTCGGCGGGCATGGACGGATCGTCGTCGGCGTGGCCGAAGTACACCTCGGCGGTGATCCGGGGGGCGCCCAGGTGCGGGCTGTCCGGCGCCTCGGTGGCGAGGCCGCCGCCGTGGAACCCGGCCATGGCCGCGATCCGGTCGGGGTGGCTGGCGGCCGTCCGCAGGGCGAGCATGGCGCCGCGGCAGTAGCCGGTGAGGCCGACCGGGCCGTCCTCGACGAGCGGGGACTCGGCGAGCCAGCGCAGGTAGGCGTCCGCGTCGCGGACGATCACCTCGGGGGTGAGGGTGGCGAGCAGCGGGCCGATCCGTTCGAAGATCGTCGGGTCCTTCTCCAGGTCGATCAGCGGTGGCAGTTCGACGACCGGCGCGCGGCCCTTCCGGTAGTAGGCGTTGGGGACCAGCACGGCGTACCCGGCCTGGGCGAGCCGGTCGGCCATGTCCTTCAGCTGGGGCCGGAGCCCGAAGGCGTCCATGTAGAGGATGACGCCGGGGTGGGCCCGCCCGTCGTCGGGATGGGCGAGGTAGGCGTCGGCGGTGCCGTCCGCCGTCGGGATGTCCACGGTGGTTCCGCGCACGGTCATGGTGAGGGGTCTCCTTCGGTTCGCGCGGCAGGGTAGCCGGTGGACGCCGCCGTCGGCGCGGCGCCCTCGGGGAACGCGGGTGCGACCGCCCGGCGTTGGGCGTACATGGGTGTCATCGTAGATGTGGCGTGCGTGGCGGCGGCGGTGATCGGGCTGGTGCTCCTGATCGCATGGCAGATCCGGGGCGAGTCGTCGGGGCGTTGGCGGCGCGGCGGCGGGAGCAGCGGGGTGGGCCTGGGCGGCGGGCTGGAGGAGTTGCAGGCGCTGTTCAGCCCGGGCAAGCGGGTGCAGGTCGAACAGCGGCGGGAACAGCTGACGCTGCGGGACGACGCCCAGGTCGGAGCGCCGCCACACTTCGGCGTGGACCTGGACCGGGGCGTGGCGGTGCTGCACGGCGGGGGCGGGGCGGGCGGCGAGACCGAACGGGGTCGGACAGGCGGTCAGGCTCCCCAGCCACGGGAGCAGAGCACCAGCCGGTAGCCGTCCGGGTCGGATATCGTCACGCCGAACTCCTCCCAGTAGGGGTTGTGGGCCCGGACCGGGGTGCCGCCGGCGGCCTCCAGCCGGGCGACCAGGGCGTCGTCCACCGGCGCGCCGAGGTAGACGACGAACAGGTCGTCGACCGTCGGGGTGGGCTCCAGCGGGTTCTCCGGGTCGTGGGTGAGTTCGAAGTGCCAGGATCCGCCGGGCGGGCCGACCATCAGCAGGTCGTGCTCGCCGGACACCCGCTCGGTGGTGCGCCACAGCACGTCGAGGCCGAGGCCGCCGACGTAGAAGCGCTCGGCCGCCGCGAGGTCGTGTGAGGGCCGGGCGATGCGAATCCGCGTCGTCGAATCGATCATGGCCGCGACCCTAGCCGATACCACTGACAACGAGCCGTCCACGACGATCCCCCCACCCGCAATCCCGTCGACGATCCCCCGACGGCGATCCGCGGACGGACCCCTCAGAACCGGCGCAGCCGTTCCTCGTCGCTGGTGCGCGGGCAGGTCAGGCAGGCGGCGGCCTCGGGCTTGACGGCGTAGTAGAGGCAGCAGCCGAGCCGGGTACGGGTGGGGTGGCCGCGCCCGTCGGGGGTGTGCAGGCGGCGGAAGTCGGCGGCGCCGGGCAGCGGGAGGGTGCCGCCGGGCAGCACCGCCTCGGCGGCGACGACCCCCGCGTCCTCCTCACCGAGCATCCGGCCGAGGTACCAAACGGCCGAGGCGAGGTCGTCCGTCACCATGCCCCAGAGCGCGCGGTCGCGGCGCCGGCTGGGGGCGGCGAAGGCGGCGAGCACCGGCTCGACGTGGGCGACCACGGCGGCCCGCAGTTCGGCGCGGAGTTCGTCGTCACCCGGGAGGGTGACGTGGCCGCGCGGGCGCAGCGCGAGGCCCCCGGTGGGAGCGTGCAGCCAGAGGTCGGCGGGGTCGACGAGGGGGACTTTCCGGGCGATGTGCCAGGGGCCCGCGATGAGCAGGCACGCGGACCAGACGTAGTGGTGCAGCAGTCTGGAGGCGGTGACGTGCGGGCGGGGGGCGCGCCCGTGCTCGGCGGCGATGCGCTCCTCCTCGCCGGCCAGGACGGCGGCCAGGGCCCGTTCGTCGGTGGCGAGTTCGGCCCCCGAGTACCAGCCGTCGGCGGCACGGGGGTCGGGTTCGTCGGCGCCGAGCAGGCGCAGCTCCAGCACCGGGCAGAGCTCGCGCAGGCGCCGGTAGTCGCCGGACAGGGTGGACGTCGGCGCGACGGGCAGGGGTGTTCCGGGGATCATCGGCGCTCCGTGGATCGACTCCGCATGATCGAATAAGGTGAGGCTCACCTTACAACGTCTCAGGAAGTGCACCGCCCAGGACGGGCGGCGCGACACCCGCGACACCCGGGCGGGGTGACGCCGCGGCGAACGGCCCGGCATCGGACCGGGCGACCCGAGATTGACGAACTTAGGCAAACCTAACTTAAGATCTCGACTCGTGTTGAGAACCGACCCGCCGGCCACCACAGCCCCGGCGACGCCTCGATCGTCGACGGTCCAGCGGCCCCTGCTGCTGGTCGCCGGTGTGGGCGCGCTCGTGCTGTGTGCCGCGCTGAGCCTCGCGCTCGGCTCCCGTTCCATCCCGCTGTCCACCGTGGCCGACGCCCTCACCGGGGCCGCCCACGGCGGCGACGCCGACGTGGTGACGGGCCTTCGCCTGCCGCGAACGGTGATCGGACTGGCCGTCGGGGCCGCGCTCGGCGTCGCCGGGGCGGTCGCCCAGGGCGTCACCCGCAACCCGCTCGCCTCCCCGGTCACCCTCGGCGTCAACGCCGGCGCGAGCCTCGCCGTGGTCGCCGCGATCTACGCGCTGGACCTCACCCGGCCCGTCGAGTACGTCTGGTTCGCCTTCGCCGGGGCGGCCGTCGCCGCGGTCGCCGCGTACGCGATGTCCCGGCGCGGCGGCGACCTCGACCCGGTCCGGCTCGCGCTCGGCGGCACCGTGCTCACCGTGGTGCTCACCTCCTGGACCTCCGCGCTGATGCTGGCCAGTCACCGCACCCTGGACGAGGCCCGGTTCTGGTTGGCCGGCTCGATCGGCGGGCGGCAGCTGGACACCCTCACCCCCGTGCTGCCGTTCCTGGTGCTCGGCCTGCTGGGCGCGTTCGCGATCTCGCCCGCCCTCAATGCGCTGGCCCTCGGCGACGAGACCGCCCAGTCGCTCGGCGTGCCGGTGGCCCGGATCCGACTGGCCGCAGGGCTGGCCGTCGTCCTGCTCGCGGGCAGCGCGGTGGCCGTCGCCGGGCCGGTGGCGTTCATCGGACTGGCCGCACCGCACCTGGTCCGCCCGCTGCTCGGCAACGACCACCGCTGGCTGCTGCCGGGCTGCCTGATCGCCGGTCCGCTGTTGCTGCTCGCCGCCGACGTGCTCGGACGGCTCGTGGTGCGCCCCTCCGAGATCGAGGTCGGCATCGTGACCGCCTTCCTCGGCGCGCCACTGCTCGCCGTACTGGCCCGGAAGGTGGCCCGGTGACCGCGCTCGCCGTGCCCGTCGGCACGCTCGCCCGCCGCCGGGCCCGCACCGCCGCGTGGTCGGCACTGGCCGCCGCCGTCCTGGTGGTGCTGACGGGCGTCGCGCTCGGCACCGGACAGGTGAGCCTGTCCGGATGGGACGCGCTGCGCGCCCTGGTCGGGCAGGGCGAACCCGGGAACGTCCTGGTGGTGCAGCAGTTCCGGGCGCCCCGGGTGGTGTCGGCGCTGATCGCCGGGGCCGGGCTGGCGATGGCCGGCTCGATGCTCCAGCGGCTCTTCCGCAACCCGCTGGCCTCCCCCGACACCATCGGTGTCACCGGCGGCGCGTCCTTCGGCGCGGTGCTGATGCTCGCCACCGGCGCCTCCCAGCAGCTGATCCCGCTGGCCGCGCTCGGCGGCGGACTGCTGGCGGCGCTGCTGCTCGGCGGCCTCGCCTGGCGGTCGAAGATGGCCGTCACCCGGCTGGTGCTGGTCGGCCTGGCGGTGCAGCAGGGCCTCGCCGCCGCCGTGAACCTGATGATCGTACGGTTCCCGGCGGAGCTGGCCTCCTCCGCGATGCAGTGGACCACCGGCTCGCTCTACGGCCGCAACTGGACCGAGGTGTGGATCGGCGGCACCGCCATCGCGCTGACCGCCCTGGCCGTGCTGCTGTGCCAGCGCCGGATCGCGGTCCTCGACCTCGGCGACGACTCGGCCGGCGGCCTCGGCCTCGATCCCGGCCGGGACCGGCTCTGGCTGCTGCTGCTCGGCATCACCCTCGCCTCGCTGGCCGCCGCCCTCACCGGCCCGGTCGCGTTCGTCGCGCTCGCCGTCCCGCACCTGGTCCGGCTGCTCGCCGGGCCGCCCACCCTCAGCACGCTCGGACTCACCGCGCTCACCGGCGCCGTCCTGCTGCTGTCCGCCGACCTCCTCGTGCTCCACGTGATCCCCGTCCACGGCCTGCCGGTCGGTGCCGTCACCGCCACGCTCGGCGCGCCCTGGCTCCTGGCGCTGATGATCCGCCAGGGCCGGCCTCCCCAGAGGAGCAACTGATGACGCCCACGACGACCGTCGAGTCCGTCACCACCACCCCCAACCGGCTCGCCGCGCACGGCCTTCACCTGCGCTACGGCGACCGCACGATCGTCGACGGGCTCGACCTCGAACTGCCCGGCGGCGCCGTCACCGCCATCGTCGGGCCCAACGCCTGCGGCAAGTCGACCCTGCTGCGCGGACTGGTCCGGCTGCTCGACCCCGCCGCCGGCACCGTCACCCTGGACGGCTCCGACATCCACCGGATGTCCGCCCGGACCCTCGCCAAGCGGATGGGCCTGCTGCCGCAGCAGCCGGTCACCCCCGAGGCGATCACCGTCGAGGCGCTGGTACGGCTCGGCCGGTACCCGCACCAGCGGATGCTCAGCCCGTGGTCCAAGGCCGACCAGGCCGCCGTCGAGGACGCCCTCGCCCGGACCGGCACCGCCGAACTGCGCGAGCAGCAGGTCGACCGGCTCTCCGGCGGGCAGCGCCAACGCGCCTGGATCGCGCTCGCCCTGGCCCAGGACACCGAACTGCTGCTGCTCGACGAGCCGACCACCTTCCTCGACCTGCGCCATCAGCTCGACGTCCTCGACCTGGTCGCCGACCTGCACGCCGAGGCCGGACGCACCGTCGTCATGGTGCTGCACGACCTCGGGCAGGCCGCCCGGTACGCCGACCACCTGGTGGTGCTCAAGGACGGGCGGCTCGCCGCCGCCGGGCCCCCCGCCGAGGTCCTCACCGCCGATCTGGTCGAGGCCGTGTTCCAGGTGCCGTGCCGGGTGGTGCCCGACCCGGAGACCGGCACACCGCTGGTCGTCCCCCGCGCGCGGACCCGGCCGCGCGCCGCCGACCGCTGACCGCCGACCGCCACCCGTTCGTCACCCCCGACACTCCTCACCCCCGACGCCCCGCAACCCGACACCCGCTCGACCCGATCCAAGGACCCCCATGAACCGCCGCCTCCCCGTCGCCGCCCTCGCCGTCGCCCTGTCCACCACGCTGCTCGCCGCCTGCGGCAGCGACGGCGGGACCAAGCAGAGCGGGGACGCCTCCTCCGCGAGCGCCGGCGCCTCCGCCGGCTTCCCGCGCACCGTCACCCACGCCGCCGGAACGGCCCAGATCAAGGCCCAGCCCAAGCGCGTCGTGGTGCTGGACAGCGGCGAGCTGGACGACGTCACCCTGCTCGGCATCACGCCGGTCGGCGCGGTGTCGCCGCACATGAAGACCGAGGGCGGGTTCCCGAACTACCTCAAGGACAAGATCAAGGACACCAAGGACGTCGGCCCGATGAACGAGCCGAACCTGGAGCTGATCGCCTCCCTCAAGCCCGACCTGATCCTCTCCTCCAAAGTCCGCCACGCCAAGGTCTACGACCAGCTGAACGCCATCGCGCCGACCGTGCTCGCCGAGACCACCGGGTTCCCGTGGAAGGAGAACCTCGCCCTCTACGCGCAGGCGCTCGGCAAGGAGGACGAGGCCAAGAAGGCCCTCGCCGACTACGAGGCGCGGGCCGCCAAGCTCGGTGAGGCGATCAAGGCGAAGAACGGCGGCGCCATGCCGACCGCCTCGGTGGTCCGCTTCGTGGCCGGACCGCCCCGTCTCTACGCCAAGGCCTCCTACAGCGGCGTGGTGCTCAAGGACGTCGGCCTGGCCCGCCCGGCCGCCCAGGACGTCGACAAGAACATCCTCGAAGTGAGCGCCGAGCAGATCAACCAGGCCGACGCCGACCTGGTGTTCGTCACCACCGCCGACGACCCGTCCAAGACCAAGGAGAGCGAGGTCCAGCAGACCCCGGTCTGGCAGGGCCTGAACGCCGTCAAGAACAGCAAGGTCTTCAACGTCCCGGACGAGACCTGGATGTCCGGCATCGGCGTCCAGGCCGCCGACGCCATGCTCGGCGACATCGCCAAGGCCACCGGCGTGGACGCGCCCAAGTAACCGCCGACGGACGACGGCGGGCGGAGGCGGCTGCCGCTGTGGCCGCCACCGCCACCGCCCGCCGTCACCCTCGTCCGTCACCACCCTCGTCCGTCACCACCCTCGTCCGTACCACCCTCAAGGACCAGCACCCTCAAGGACCAGCACCCCATGCGGCTCTACCTGCTCGCCCTCAACCCCACCGACTCGGTCACCGCCGGCTTCCTGCCCGCCGCCGCCCGGCTCGGGCTCGACGTCACCGTCCTGACCGACCACGCCGAACCCCACCAGAAGGCCTACGCCGGCCTCCCGTTCGCCGCACCCGAGGTGCTGGAGTGCGACGTCCGGGACTTCCGCGCCGTGATCAGCCTGGTCTCCCGCCACCACGCGCCCGACGCGGTGTTCAGCAACAGCGACCACCTGCAGACCGAGACCGCCCTGGCCGCCGAGTACTTCGGACTCCCCGCCAAGGACTGGAAAGCCGCGCTGCGGGCCAAGGACAAGGGCCAGCTGCGCCGCCACCTCGCCCTGACCGGCCAGGACGCCGTCTGGTCCGCCGAGTTGGCCTCCGGGCAGGACCCGGCCGAGCTGGAGCCGCCGTTCCCGTGCGTGGTCAAACCTCGCGAGGGAGTGGCCAGCGAGGACGTCACACTGGTCGCCGACGCCGCCGAACTCGCGCGCCGCTGCCGGGAGATCCAGCACCGGCGGGCCGGCGCGACGCTGGTCGTCGAGGAGTTCCTGGACGGCCCGCTGTGCACCCTGGAGACGCTCGGCGACGGCCGCCGCCGGCACGTCCTCGGCGGCTTCCGCACGCAGCTCTCCCTGCCGCCGGACTTCATCGAGGAGGTGCTGGAGTTCGTCCCCGCCCACCCCACCGAGGTGGTCGCGCAGGTGCTCGCCCAACTCGACGCGCTCGGCATCGGACTCGGCGCCTGCCACACCGAGTTCGTCGTGCAGCCCGACGGCCGCGCCCGGATCATCGAGGTCAACTACCGCGCCATCGGCGACCAGTGCGACCTGATGCTCGCCGAGATCCTCGGCGTCCCGCTCTTCGAGCACATCCTCGCCACCCACCTCGGCCGGGAACTCCCCGCGGACCTCGGCGCGCAGTGCGCCGCGACCCCGCGCCGGGCCCGCAACGAGCCGGTCTGCGCCGACCGGGCCGGCCTCCTCACCGCCGCCCCCGGCCCGTCCGACGAGGAGCGCGACGGCGTCCGGCTCGCCTATCGCCCGCTGCGCCGGCTCGGCGAGCGGCACGAGCACTACCGCACCAACCGCGACTACCTGGGCGTGATCTGGGCCGTCGGCGCCGACCAGGAGGCCGTGGACGCCGCCGTCGCCCGGTTCCGCGCCGCCAACCGCTGGGAGATCACCCCGTGACCGCCGACGAACAGCTCACCCTGCGGGTGCTCTCCGCCCTGCTGCGCGAGGACGTCCTCGGCCTGCGCACCCGCGGCGCCGTCGAGGAACGCGCGGACGGCGCCTGGATCACCGTCCCGGACGCCGAACTCGCCCTGCCCGTCGCCCCCGAGGGCTTCCAGTGCGAGTACGCCGCCCGGCTGCCCCTGCTGGAGCTGGCCGGGCGCCGACTCACCGGCCTGGACGCCATCGTGGCGGCCCTGGCCGACCTGGCCGAGGCCGAGGGCCGGCCCGGCTGGGCCGCTTTCGCCGAGGAGTGCCGCCAGACCCTCGCCACCATGGAACTGCACGAGCGCGCTCGGCCCGAGGTGCACGCCCGGCTCACCGACCTGTACGGCGAGGACCCGGCCGACTGGACCGGCCCGGCCGCCGCCCTCGGCCACGACACCCTGGCCGCCTACCTCGACCACCCCGTCTACCCGACCGCACGCGGCCGGGCCGGTCTCACCGAACTCCACCTGACCTCCTACGCGCCGGAGTTCCACCCCGCGTTCGAGCTGCGCTGGCTGGCCGTCCCGAGCGACGCCCTCACCACCCACGGGCGCCCGCTCCCGAGCTGGTGGCCCACTCCGGCCTGGCTGGGCCTCGCGGACGCCTGCCCCGGCGACGGCTGGACCACCCTGCCGGTCCACCCCCTCACCGTCGGCGCCCCGCTGGACGAGGCACTGGAGGCGGCCGGTCTGGCCGGCCGCACGGTGCTCGCCGAACGGCCCTACCTGACCGTCGTGCCGACGCTCTCCATGCGCACCGTCGCCGTCGCCGACGACCCCTCCTGCCACCTCAAACTCCCGCTCGCCACCGCCACGCTGGGCCGGCTCAACCGCCGCACCATCAAGCCCGGCACCCTGCTCGACGGCGCCGCCGGCCAGCGTCTGATCGAGGCCGTGCTGGCCCGCGAGCCGCGCTTCGCCGGTCGCGTCCTGCACGCCGACGAGCAGACCTGGGCACACGCCGGCCACGAACTGCTGGCCGTCCTGCTGCGCCGCTACCCCGCCGGGCTGGAGCGGGCCGTCACCGTCCCGCTGGCCGCCCTGCTGGCCCCCGCGCCCGGCGGTCGCCTGGTGCTCGACCACCTCGCCGACCGCTTCCACGGCGGCGACCAACTCGCCTTCTACGACTCCCTGCTGGAACTGCTGCTGGACTGGCATACCACGCTGTTCGACTACGGCATCGCGCTGGAGTCGCACCAGCAGAACACCTCCCTGGTGCTCGACGGCGACGGACTGCGCCTGCTCTACAAGGATGACGACGGCCCGCGCGTGCACACCGCCCGGATGACCACCCGCCTCGGCGAACTCGCCCCGACCCGAGCCGACTTCGACGACGCCCGGATCTTCGGCGACGACGACCGGGTGCTCACCGACCTGTTCACCACCATCACCGGCCACCTGTGCACCGGCGCGCTCGCGTTCGGCCTCGCCGAGCACCGGCGCGCCGAACTCACCGACGCGGTCGCGCTGTTGCGAAAGCGCCTGGCCGAGGCGGTGGACCGGATCGGGCCGGCCGGCGAGCCGCTGCGGACGGACCTGCTGGAGGCCGAACGCCTGCCGGTCAAGGCCATGGTCAGCGCCGGGACCCTGCTCAGCATGCAGCGCTCGGGCGCCGCCGACATCAACAAGCACTACACCAGCGGCCCCAACTACCTGCTGGCGAACGGGATCGCCCGTTGAGCGTGAAGACCGTCCCGCAGCGGTCCGGCCACCGGACGGACCACTGCGGCGGACTCGGCCGCCGCCAGGTGCGCGCCGTCGCCGCCTGCTACTTCGTCGCCTCCTTCGCCGCACTGGGCCTGCCGCCGTACCTGACCGCGATCCTGCCCGCGCTCGGCGATCCGCAGGCCCGGTGGGCCGGCGTGCTCTACATCGTCCCGACGGTCTTCAGCGCGCTCGGCGCACCGCTGTGGGGCCGGCTCGCCGACCGCTTCGGCCGCAAGCGGCTTCTGCTGCGCGCCCAACTCGGGCTCACCGTCTCCTTCCTGCTGGCCGGAGCCGCCGGCAGCCTGCCCGCGTTCACCCTCGCGCTGGTCCTCCAGGGCTTCCTCGGCGGCACCTTCGCCGCCACCAACGGCTACCTCGCCGCCGCCCTCGACGGACCGCGGCTTTCCCGCGCACTCACCCTGATGCAGGGCAGCGCACGGGCGGCCCTGGTGGCCGCACCGATCCTGGTCGGTGCGCTGTCCCCGTGGATCGACCCGCACCGCCAGTACCTGGTGATGGCCGTCCTCCCGCTCGCTGCCGCACTGCTGCTCTCCCTGCTACCCGAGCCGGACCGCCCGGCGGCCGCCCCCGCGTCAAAGGGCCGCGCCGAGCGGGCACCCGCCGCCCCGCTCCTCCCGCTCTACGTCTTCGAGTTCGTCTTCGTCTTCGCCACCGTCATCTCCTTCCCCTATCTCGTCTCGTTCGCCGAGCAGCGGCTTCCCGGCGTCTCCGGCACCACCACCGGCGTGCTGTTCGCCCTGCCGCACCTGTGCTACCTGCTGTTCGCCGCGCGGATCCACACGCTGTTCCACGCCCGCCCGCACACCGGCATCGCGCTCGGCTTCGGCCTCGTCGCGCTCGGCCTGGCCGGGCACGCCGTCGCGTACTCGCTCCCGGTCTTCGTCGCCGTCCGGCTGCTGCTCGGCGCCGGGCTCACGCTCGGCCTGGTCTGCCTCGCCGTGCTCGCCGCCGGAGCGGCCCAAGGGCGCGCGCCCGGGCGGATGTTCGGCACGCTCGAACTCGTCTCCAAGGGCGGCGCCGTCGCCGCCGGCGCCGCCGCAGCGCTGGCCAACGGGCAGTTCGGCGCCGCCGCGCCCGTGGTGGCCGGCACCGCCGCCGCCCTGCTGGCCGCCGTCGCGGCCACCGCATTATCCCTCCCGCCCCTCCACCAGCGCTGGAGTCGCCGATGACCCCCAAGCCGATGACCCCCGAGCCGATGACCCCCGAGCCGATCAGCCACAAGTCGGTCAGCCACGAACTGCCCACCGCCGACGACGCGGTGGCCCACACCCTGCTGAACTGCCTGCTGCGCGAGGTCTCCGCCCCCGAGCACCAGACCGCCGTGGCCGACGACCGCCTGCTGCTGCGCCTGCCCCGGCGCGGCGCCCTGCTGCGGATCGCCCTGCGCCGCACCTCGCTGCTCGGCGCGCACCGTTTCACCGGCCCGGTCGAGATCGAACGAGGCGACAGCTGGGCGGAGTTGGACTGGCGCGAGCTCGCGGAACACCTGCAGGACGAACTGGAGCTGCGCACCGGCACGGTGAACGAGGAGTTCCTCGGCCAGGTCACCTCCAGCCACGACGGCCTCCGGCAGAGCCTGAGCGGCCGCCCGGCCTCCGGACCGGACCGCTACCTGGAGTCCGAGCAGGCCCTGCTGTTCGGCCACCGCTTCCACCCCGCGCCCAAGTCCCGTTCCGCCGCCCGGGGGGACTGGCGCGGGTACGCCCCGGAATCCCGTGCGGCGTTCCCACTGCGCCACCTCGCCGTCCGCACCGAACTGCTCGCCGAGCAGTCCCTGGACAAGAGCGCGAGCGCCCTGCTGGACGGCCTCGGCGACGTCCCGGACGGCTACCGCCTGCTGCCCGCCCACCCCTGGCAGTACCAACTCATCGGAGACCACGCGCTGTTGCGCGACGCCCTGGACCGCGGGGACGTCCTCGACCTCGGGCCGCGCGGCGAGGAGTTCGCCGCCACCGCCTCGGTGCGCACCCTCCACGGCGCGGACGCCTTCCTCAAGTTCAGCCTCAACGTGCGCATCACCAACTGCCTGCGCAAGAACGCCGCTTACGAGCTCACGGGCGCCGTCGAGCTCACCCGGCTGCTCGCCCCCGCCCTCGCCGACCTCGCCCGGCGCTTCCCCGACGCGGCGATGCTGCGCGAGCCCGCGTTCCGCACCCTCGCCCTGCCCGGCGCCGACGGCCGACCCGACCAGGCGCTCTACGAGGGCTTCGGCCTGATCGTCCGCGAGGGCTTCGGCGGTGTACTGCGACCCGACGTCACCCCGCTGCTGGCCGCCGCCGTCGCCGACGAGCACCCGACCAGCTCCGCCCACATCTCCCGCCTGCTGGATGGGAGTTCGGATGCATCCCGGTCCCTGGACTGGTGGCGGGCCTATCTGGGACTGCTCATCCCGCCCGTGCTCGCCGCCTACTTCGACCACGGCGTGGCACTGGAGCCGCACCTGCAGAACGTGCTCATCGGCGTCGACGCCACCGGGCAGCCCACCCAGGTACTCTTCCGCGACCTGGAGGGCACCAAGCTCGTCCCCGAGCACAACGCCGACATCCTGGCCGCCCTCCCGCCCGAGGTCGCCGGGCCGATGACGTACGACGCCGAACGCGGCTGGGACCGGGTGGTCTACTGCCTGCTGGTCAACCACGTCGCCGAACTGCTCGCCGCCCTCGCCGACCGCCACCCCGAACTGGAGGGCGCCCTGTGGCAGGCGGTCCGGGACACCCTGGAGCAGTACGCGGCAGGCCACGGCCGCCCGCCCCGGCTGCGGGCACTGCTCGCGGGCGTGCCGCTGCCGGCCAAGGCCAACCTGCTCACCCGCTGGGAGCGCAAGGCCGACCGGCAGGCCGGCTACGTCCGCCTGCCCTCACCGCTCGCCGGATCCGTCCTCGCCCAGGCCACCCGCGCCTGCGCCCCCCTCTCCCTCGGGAGCGCCGCCCGATGACCGAGATCGTCCGCCGGCACGTCGCCGACCTCGCGCCCGACGCCCTGCCCGCCTACGTCTACGACCTGGCGGCGCTGCGCGCGCACGCCGCCACCGTCCGGGCCGCGCTGCCCGCGCGGGTCGAGCTGTACTACGCCGCCAAGGCCAATCCGGAGGCGCCGCTGCTGGCCGCGCTGCGCGACGCGGTCGACGGCTACGAGGTCTCCAGCGGAGGTGAGTTGGCGCACGTGCGGGCGGCCGTTCCGAACGCGCCGCTGGCCTTCGGCGGCCCTGGCAAGACGCCCGCCGAGATCGCCGCCGCCGTGGACGCCGGGGTGCACCGCTGGCACATCGAGAGCGAGCAGGAACTGCACCGGCTCGACGCCGCCCTCGCGGACCGGCCGGGCACGGTGGTCGACGTGCTGCTACGGGTCAACCTGCCGGTCGCCACCGGTGCGCTCGACGGGGTGGCACTCGCGATGGGTGGGCGGCCGACGCCGTTCGGGCTCGATCCGGACCGCGCCGAGGAGTGCGTGCGCCAGCTCATCGGCGACGGCCCCGGCGACGGACCCGGCGGCGGCGGCCCGCTCGGGCGGCAGCTGCGCCTGCGCGGCGTGCACGCGCATCTGGCCAGCGGGCTCGCGGCGGCGGAGCAACTGGCGGTCGCCGAGCAGATCGTGGCCTGGTCTGCCGAACTGGCCGAGCGGCACGGCTTCCCGCTGGGGGAGGTCAACGTCGGCGGCGGAATGGCCGTGGACTACGACGACCCGGCGACCCACTTCGACTGGACGGCCTTCGGCGAAGGGCTGGCCAAGCTGCTGGACGCCCATCCCGGTCTGACCCTGCGGATCGAACCCGGCCGGGCCCTGACCGCCCACTGCGGCTGGTACGCGACCGAGGTGCTGGACGTGAAGCAGAGCCACGGCGAGGACTTCGCGGTGGTCCGCGGCGGCACCCACCACCTGCGCACCCCCGCCACCCGGGGGCACTCCCAGCCCTTCGAGGTGCTCCCGGTCGACGCCTGGCCGCATCCGTGGCCGCGCCCCGCCGTCGCCACCGGCCGCGCCACCCTGGCCGGCCAGCTCTGCACCCCGAAGGACGTCCTCGCCCGGGCCGACGCCGACGGCCTGCGGGCAGCCGACCGGGTGCTGTTCGCGATGGCTGGCGCGTACGCCTGGAACATCTCGCACCACGAGTTCCTGATGCACCCGCACCCGGGGTTCCACTACCTGGGCGACTGAGGGCACCCCCGGACGACGGCCGGCAGGTAACAGATGACAGCCGACAGATTACAGATTTCGAAATCTGTCATCTGTTACCTGTCAGCTGTTACCTGTTATCTGTTCGCCGTTCCCTGTTCGCACCCCGCCGCCCGCCCGTCCGCGCGCCGGACCCCACCCGCGGGCCCCGTCCGCCCCAGGGGTCGCCGCAGGTCACCTCCGCACACTCGTGCGACAGTGGTAGGCAGCGAAGGGAGCGCGAACGTGCTGATGGACAAGGTGGCGGAGATACTCGCCGAGGCGTCGGCCGAGGTGGTGGAGCCGCGCTTCCGGGCGCTGGCCGCCGGCGAGGTGATGGAGAAGGCGCCCGGCGAGATCGTGACGGTCGCCGACCGCGAGGCCGAGGTGATCATCGCCCGCCGTCTGCGCGAACTGCTGCCCGTCCCCGTGGTCGGCGAGGAGGCGGTCTCCGCCGACCCCGAACTCGCCCAGGCCCTCCACAACGAGCCCGCCGCCTGGCTGGTCGACCCGGTCGACGGCACCGCCAACTTCGTCGCCGGCCGCCCCGAGTACGCCGTGATGTGCTCGCTCGTCCGCGGCGGGGAGACCGTCGCCTCCTGGATCTGGCAGCCCGCCACCGCCACCGCCTACTGTGCCGAACTGGGCTCCGGGGCCTGGCGCGACGGCGTGCGCCTGACCCGGCCGCCGGCACCGCGCGACGCCGCGAAGCTGCGCGGATCCGTGAAGAGCCGCTACCTCGACCCGGAACACCGCCGGCTCCTACAGGCCAACGAGTCGGCCTTCGGCGAGGTCTCCCCCGGTCGGCACGCCGCCGGAATCGAGTACCCGGACGTCGTCGAGGGCCGCTTCGACTTCCTCCTCTACTGGCGCACCCTCCCCTGGGACCACGCCCCCGGCTCCCTCCTCGTCACCGAGGCCGGTGGCATGTCCGCCCGGCTGGACGGCACCCCCTACCGCCCCGAGGCCCCCGGCTGCGAGAACGGCCTGCTGGTCGCCGCCGACCCGGAGACCTGGGAGCTCACCCGCACCACCCTCCTGAGCGACTGACCGACTCCCCACAGCACGCGCCTAGCCGGCCCGGTCCCCGTCGGCCTTCCGTCCGGCGCTCACCACCTCGCGCAGCAGTGCACGGACCTCCCCCGCCGTGGCGTGCGGGTTGAGCAGGGTGAGCTTGAGCCGCACCCGGCCCGGCCCCTCGCCCGGGAGTTCGGTCCGCCCGACCACCGCCCGCCCGGTGCGTA
The DNA here is from genome assembly GCF_044760075.1 of Kitasatospora sp. NPDC098663. NCBI lineage: Bacteria > Bacillati > Actinomycetota > Actinomycetes > Kitasatosporales > Streptomycetaceae > Kitasatospora > Kitasatospora sp. NPDC098663. Next base: position 83,401 of record NZ_JBIWAP010000003.1, read on the forward strand.
GCAGCAACCTGCGCAGGTTGCCGTTGAGTTCGTCGACGGCAGCTTCGTCGGTCAGGCCCGGCGGCCGGTAGCGGAACAGCACGACGGTCAGCGCGGGTTCGACGTGGAGTTCGAGCGACGGTTCGGCGCGGACGGCCTCGGCGGCGGACCGGGCGAGTTCGTGGCAGGCGTCGACGAGTCGCCCGAGCCCGTCGCGGCCGAGGGTGCGCAGGGTGACGGCGAGTTTGAAGGCGTCGGCCCGCCGGGTGGTGCGCAGCGAGCGGCCGAGCAGGCTGGGGTAGCCGGCCTGCTCGTCGTCGACGGGGTTGAGGTACTCGGCGCGGCGGGCGAGCGAGACGTAGGTCTCGGTGCGGCGGACCAGGAAGACGCCCGCGGCGGCGGGCTGCCAGCCGAGTTTGTGCCAGTCGAGGGAGACGGAGTCGGCACGGTCGATGCCGTCGAGGAGCGGGGCGAGCCGGTCGGAGAGCAGCGCGCCGCCGCCGTACGCGGCGTCGACGTGCAGCCAGGCGCCGTAGCGGCCGGCCAGGTCGGCGGCGACGGGCAGCGGGTCGATGCCTCCGGTGTCGGTGGTGCCGGCGGTGGCGACGATGGCGATCGGGGTGCGTCCGGCCCAGCTGGCCTCGGCCAGGGTCCGCTCCAACTCCTTCGGTTCCATCCGGAGTTGCCGGTCGACGGGGACGGTGGTGACGGCGCGCTCGCCGAGCCCGAGCAGGGCGGCGGCGCGCTGGACGGAGAAGTGCGCGGCCTCGGAGGCGACGATGCACGGCCGGACGCCGCCCGGGATGCCGTCCAGCTCGACGATGCCGTCCAGCTTCTGGTCCCGTGCCAGCATCAGTCCCATGAGGTTGGACTCGGTGCCGCCGGAGGTGAGGACGCCGGCGGCGCGGGCCGGGTCGTAGCCGACCAGGGCGGCGAGTTCGGCGAGGAGGGCGGTCTCCAGGGCGGTGGCGGCGGGGGCCTGGTCCCAGGAGTCCTGGGAGGGGTTGAGGGCACTGACCACGAGGTCGGCGGCGGCGGCCACGGCGAGCGGCGGGCAGTGCAGGTGGGCGGCGCAGGCCGGGTCGGCGGGGTCGGCGGCGCCGTAGGCGAGGAGTTCGGTGAGGCGGGCGAGCGCGCCGGGCCCGTGGGCGCCGGCCAGGCCGTCGGCGACCAGCGCACCGAGTTCGGCCGGACTGCCTGCGGGCAGCGGCCCGCCGCGCAGGGCGATGCCGTGGTCGAGCGCGTCGAGGACGGTGGCCAGCAACGGTCCGAGCGCGCCGGGCCCGCCGACGCCGCCCGCGAGGGCGTCCAACGGGACGGACCCGCCGGGCAGTCCGGCGGCGGCGCCGGAACCGCCCCCGGCCCCGTCTCCGGAGTCACCACCGGCCCCGGCTCGGGCGCCCGAGCCGCCTTCCGAGCCTTCCCCTGAACCGCCACCGCCCCCTCGCCCCGCGCTCATTCGGCGCCCCGGACCACGGGAGTCGCGGCACCCGCCGCAGCGGCGGGATCGACGGCCGCCGCGGCCGCGATCGCGTCGGCGAGCCGGTCGAGCACCGCGGCGACCTGCTCGTCGGTGATGGTGAGCGGCGGCAGCAGTCGCAGCACCGCGTCGTGGCGTCCGCCGAGTTCGACGATCAGCCCGCGCGCCAGGCAGGCCTCCCGGACCCGGCGGGCGAGCGCCGGGTCGGCCGGCCGGGCACCGCAGGCGTCCGGTTCGGCGGCGGGGTCGACGAGTTCGACGCCGAGCATCAGGCCGCGCCCGCGCACGTCGCCGATCACCGGCAGTTCGGCGGCGAGCCCGCGCAGCCGGGCGGCCATCCGCTCGCCGACGACGGCGGCGCGCTCGGTCAACCCGTGGGCGGCGACGTGGCGCAGGGTGGCGGCGCCGGCGGCCATGGCGAGGGTGTTGCCGCGGAAGGTGCCGGTGTGGGCGCCGGGGCGCCAGCCGTCGTAGTCCTCCCGGTAGACGACGACGGCGAGCGGCAGGCTGCCGCCGATGGCCTTGGAGAGCACCATGGCGTCCGGGACGATGCCGCTGTGCTCGACGGCCCACATCGCCCCGGTGCGCCCGACGCCGGTCTGCACCTCGTCGACGATCAGCGGGATGCCGCGTTCGGCGGTGATCCGGCGCATCTCGCGCAGCCAGCCGTCGGGCGCGGGGACGACGCCGCCCTCGCCCTGGACGGCTTCGAGGATCATCGCGGCGGGCGGGACGACCCCGCCCGAGGGGTCGTCGAGCAGCCGTTCGACGTAGGTCGCGGCGAGGTCGGCGCCGGCCTCGCCGCCGACGCCGAACGGGCAGCGGTAGCCGTACGGGTAGGGCAGCCGGACGACCTCGCCGCCGCTCGGCAGCGGTTCCTTGACGGCGACATTGCCGGTGAGCGCCAGGGCTCCGGCGGTCATGCCGTGGTAGGCGCCGGTGAAGGCGAGCGCCCCGGACCGGCCGGTGGCGGTCTGCATCAGTTTGAGCGCGGCCTCGACGGCGTCGGTGCCGGCGGGCCCGCAGAAGTGGATCCGGGCACCGGCGGCGAAGTCGGCGGGCAGGCTCTCGAAGAGGGCGCTGGTGAAGTCGTCCTTCTCGGCGGTGGCGAGGTCGAGCAGGTGCAGCGGGGCGCCGCTGTCGAGGGTGCGGCGGATCGCCTCCAGCACCACCGGGTGGTTGTGCCCGAGGGCGAGCGTCCCGGCGCCGGAGAGGCAGTCCAGGTAGCGCCGCCCGTCGGCGCCCTCGACGGTCATGCCGTGGGCCCGTACCGGGACGATCGGGAAGGACCGGGCGTACGTACGGGCGGCGGACTCGCGTACGCGCTGGCGGCGCAGGATGGCCTCGCCGGAGGCCGGGGCACCGGCGGCTCCGGCGACACCGGCGGCTTCGACACCTCCGACGGCTCCGGCGGCTCCGACAGTTCCGGAGGAGGAGGCCGGGGCCTGGGCGGGAACGGCGGCGAGCGACAAGGCAAACCCCCAGAAGAAGTTAGGTAAGCCTAACTTTACCGCCCCTGACCTGGCGGGATATCCCGGGGCCCCCAGAACCACCCGAGTGAGTGAACCATCCCCGGTCCTGCCAACGAGCGACCGGCGAAAAGGTCACGGCCCTCACCCCCGCCGACCCGGAGCCGCCCCGCCGCCCTTCCACCGGTAGCAGAGTTCCGGCCGCCCCACGCTCCCGTACTGCGGCTCCCGCACCGCCCGCCCGGTGTCGACGAGGTGTTCGAGGTAGCGGCGCGCGGTGATCCGGGAGACCCCGGCGGCGGCGCCCGCGGCGGCGGCGGACAGGCCCGTCGCCGTCTCTCGCAGCACGGAGGCGACGGTGTCCAGGGTGGGCGCGCTCAGCCCCTTGGGGAGGCTGCTGCGCTCGGGCGTGCGGAGCAGGGCGAACGCCTGGTCGACCTCGTCCTGTCCGGTCGCCTCGCCGGTGCGCCCGAGACTGTCCCGGTAGCGGGCGTAGCGCTCCAGGCGATCGTGCAGGGCGGCGGCGCTGAACGGTTTCAGCAGGTACTGGACCACGCCCGCCGACACGGCCTGCCGCACCATCGCCAGGTCGCGGGCCGAGGTCACCGCGATGACGTCGGTGGTGTGGCCGGCGGCCCGCAGCGAACGGCAGAGCTGGAGGCCGTGGCCGTCCGGCAGGTAGAGGTCGAGCAGGGTCAGGTCGACGGGCCTCCCGGCAGTGCGGGCGCGGTCCAGGAAGCGCAGCGCGTCGGCGCAGCTGTGCACCGTCCCGGCGGCGTGGAAGCCGGGTTCGCGCTCGACGTAGAGGGTGTGCGCGGCCGCGGCCACGGGGTCGTCCTCGACGACCAGCACGGAGATCCCCGGCCCGGCGGTCACCTCGGTCACCGCGACGCCCCTTCCCGCCGGCCCGGCTGTCCCGGCTGTCCTGCCCGGCCGAGTTGCCCCGGCTGCCCAGCCCGCCCCGGCTGCCGCTCACCGGATCGCGTCGGCAGCCCGGCGAGCGGCAGCCGGACGGTGAGCACCGCGCCCCGGTCGCGCCCGACCTCGACGCTGCCGCCGTTGCGCCGGGCGGCCTGGGCCACCAGCGCCAGCCCGAGACCGTGCCCGCGCACGTCCTGCTTGGTGCTCCAGCCGCGCCGGAACACGTCCTCGACGGCGGCCGGGTCGATCCCCGCCCCGGTGTCGGCGACGCGCAGCAGCAGGCAATCACCGCCACCCGGAGCCGCGTCACCGCCCGCCACGCCACCGCCCCCCGAGCCGCCGCCACCACCGCCGGCCGCATCGCCACCACCCGCGTCGATCCGTACGGTGACGGTGACCTCCGGGGGCACCGCGCTCTGCGCGGCTCCGGCGATGGCGGCGTCCACGGCGTTGTCGATCAGGTTGCCGAGGACGGTGATCAGGTCCCGTGCGGAGAGCCCGGGCGGCAGCAGCCCGTCGTCGATCCGGCTGTCGTCGGTGAGAGTCAAGTCCACTCCCCGTTCGGCCGCTTGGGCCGCCTTGCCGAGCAGCAGCGCGGCCAGCACCGGTTCGCCGACCGCCGCGACCACCCGGTCGGTGAGCTGCTGGGCGAGCGCGAGTTCGGCGGTGGCGAACTCCACCGCCTGTTCGTGGCGGCCGAGTTCGATCAGGGAGACGACGGCGTGCAGCCGGTTGGCCGCCTCGTGCGCCTGCGCCCCGAGGGCTTCGGTGAAGCCTCGAACGGAGTCCAACTCTCCGCTGAGCGACTGAAGTTCGGTGTGGTCGCGCAGGGTGACGACCCGCCCGAGGCCGGTGCCGATGGTGGAGGTGTTGAGCACCACCACCCGCTCGGCGGTCAGGTGCACCTCGTCCCGGACCGGCTCGTCGCCGAGCACGGCCGCGACCAGCGCCCGCGGCAGCCCCAGCTCCACGATCAGGCGCCCCTCCAAGTTGCCGCCCAGTCCGAGCAGTTCGCGGGCCGCGTCGTTGCAGAGGACCACCCGGTGCGCGCGGTCCAGCAGGACGAGCCCCTCGCGCACCGAGCGCAGGGTCGCCTGGTGGTACTCGTAGAGGTGGCTGAGTTCGGCCGGCCCCATGCCATGAGTGTGCCTCCGCAGCCGGGAGTTGGCGAGGTAGGTGCCCACGCCGCCGACCCCGAGCGCGGCCACCGCCACCCCGACCAGCGCGAGCAGCGGGCCGCTCAGCTGCGCGGAGATGGACTCCACCGTGAGGCCCGCACTGACCAGCGCGATCACCTGGTGCCGGTCGTCCAGCACCGGCGTGACCACCCGCACGGACGGTCCGAGCGTGCCGGTGTAGGTCTCGCTGCGGGTCTCCCCCGCGAGTGCCCAGTCGATGTGCCCGAGGAAGCGCTTGCCGATCTGCTCGGGCAGCGGGTGGGTCCAGCGCACACCCTCGGTGTCCATGACGGTGATGAAGGAGACGCCGGTGTCCACCCGCACCTGCTCGACGTACGGCTGGAGCACCGCGGTCGGGTCCGGCGCGGTGACGGCGGCCCGCACGGACGGCGAGTCGGCGACGGCGTGGGCGACAGTGGTGACCTGGCGACGGGCCGCGTCCTCGGCCCGGTCGGCGGTGAAGAGGTACGCGAGCACCGCACCGCCCGCCACCACGGCGGCGACGATGACCACCTGGACGACGAAGAGCTGCCCGGCCAGGCTGCGGACCAGCCCGCGGGGCGCCGGGAGCCGTCGGCGCGAGGGCGTGGGGGCGGTGCGCACGGACATGCCTGCCAGTGTGCACCACGCGCCCGGGGTCCCCCAGGGGCCCGCGATCGGTCGACGACCTGCCGACGGCCTCTCGACGGCCTGTCGACGAACGCCCCCGGCCCCGCCGCTCCCCACGGCCCGGCGGCACCCGGTCGTGAACTCTATGAACGCAAACGTGACCTCCGTCACGCCCAGGCCCGATAGTCAGAGCGGCCCACCACCCGGGGCCGCCAGGACCGCACGGCGAAGGAGCCGCAGATGTCGATCGTTGGAGCCGCACCGGCGGGGGGATCCAGACGCAGGGACCGGACCCACTACCTCTACCTCGCCGTCATCGCCGCCGTGATCGCGGGCATCGTGGTCGGGCTGGCCGCCCCCGGTTTCGCCGTGGAGTTGAAGCCGGTCGGCACCGGCTTCGTCAACCTGATCAAGATGATGATCAGCCCGGTAATCTTCTGCACCATCGTGCTGGGCATCGGCTCGGTGACCAAGGCCGCCAAGGTCGGCAAGGTCGGCGGCCTCGCCCTCGGCTACTTCCTCGTCATGTCGACCGTCGCACTGGCCATCGGCCTGGCCGTCGGCAACCTGCTGGAGCCCGGCGGCGGCCTGCACCTGACCGCCGCGCTCGCGAAGTCCGGCCACGCCCAGGCCGTCGCCGGCGGCGCCCAGTCGACGACCGACTTCCTGCTCGGGATGATCCCCACCACCACGTTCTCGGCCCTCACCGAGGGCAAGGTGCTGCAGACCCTGCTGGTCGCACTGCTCGCCGGCTTCGCCCTCCAGGCGATGGGCCCGGCCGGCGCCCCGGTGCTGCGCGGGATCGAGCACGTGCAGCGGCTGGTCTTCCGGATCATGTCGATGATCATGTGGGTCGCGCCGATCGGCGCCTTCGGGGCGATGGCCGCCGTCGTCGGGGCGACCGGCACGGCCGCGCTGAAGAGCCTCGCGGTCATCATGCTCGGCTTCTACGCGACCTGCGTGCTGTTCGTCGTCGTCGTCCTGGGCGCGCTGCTGCGACTGGTCGCCGGGGTCAACGTGTTCGCGCTGCTGCGCTACCTGGGCCGCGAGTTCCTGCTGATCCTCTCCACCTCCTCCTCCGAGAGCGCGCTGCCCCGCCTGATCGCCAAGATGGAGCACCTCGGTGTGAGCCGCCCGGTCGTCGGCATCACCGTGCCGACCGGCTACAGCTTCAACCTCGACGGCACCGCGATCTACCTCACCATGTCGTCGATCTTCATCTCCGAGGCGATGGACAAGCCGATGTCGATCGGCGAGCAGCTCTCGCTGCTGGTGTTCATGGTGATCGCGAGCAAGGGCGCGGCCGGGGTCACCGGCGCCGGGCTGGCCACCCTGGCCGGCGGGCTGCAGTCGCACAAGCCCGCGCTGGTGGACGGGGTCGGCCTGATCGTCGGCATCGACCGCTTCATGTCCGAGGCCCGTGCGCTCACCAACTTCGCGGGCAACGCCGTCGCCACCGTCCTGATCGGCCACTGGACCGGCGAACTGGACGCGGACCGCGCCCAGCGGGTGCTGGCCGGCGAGGAGCCGTTCGACGAGCGGACCCTGGTCGACGCACACGGCGGACCGGCCGCGGCCCCCGAGGCCGTCCCGGCGACTCCGGAAGCCGTCCCCACCCGGAGCGGCGCGGCCGCGGCCGCCTGAGCGGCCCCCTCATACGCCCCCGGTCCGGCGCCACCACCTCCCCCGGAAACGGCGCCGGACCGGGGGTTCCGCATGCCCGACGGGCCTTCGCCGCAGGTCCTCACCGGTTCTCGCGGGTCCCCGCAGGTCCTGACGGCGTCTCCAGGTCCTCCCGCCCTCACAGGTCCTCGGAGCCGCTCACCGCCCAGGCCAGGCCACAGGCCGGGTCCTCCAGCGCGACGTGCAGATGGCGCAGCCCGGCGGCCGGCTCGTGCCAGATGAAGCAGCGCATCCGGGCCACCAGCGCGTCGACCTCCGCCCGGTCCGACCCGTCCGTACCCTCCGCGCCGGCCATCGCGACCAGCGCCCGCCAGAGCGCCAGCCGTCCGTGCGCCGAGCCCCGTCCGCGGTCCACGACGGCGGCCTGCACCAGCGCCGGATAGACCAGCGCGAACGGCAGGTACCCGCCGGTGACCCGGGAACTACGGGCCAGTTGGGCGGCCGCCTGCGGCGCCGGACCCCGGACGCAGACCACCTCCGCCCAGTCCGCCAGCGCGGCCAGCGCCCGGGTCGCCCGCTGCCCGCCCAGCCGTACGCCCGAAGCGGGCAGCGTCACCCCACCCAGGCCCTCCCGGCTGGCCGGCAGGGTCAGCAGCGCACTGCGCGCGCCCCCGCAGGGCAGGTACTGGCGCACCCGCGCCCCCTCGTCCCATCCGGCCGTCTCCCACGGCGCCAGCAGCAGCGGCACGCCCTCCGGGTCGGGTTCGGCCCCGTACGAGAGGTCCTCACCGAGCAGCACCCGGGTCTGCGCGACCAGTCGGCGCACCGGGGCCGGGACGAGCAGCGGGGCCAGCCGCAGCCAGGAATGCCGGGTCGCCAGCACCTCCCAGAGCGGACCGGCGTCATGGTCGGCGACCCCGGCGACCGTCCCCGGGCCGCCGTCCCGGTCGAACAGCCGGACGGCCAGCTCCGGTGGCGCCGAGTAGGCGATCAGGTGGCCGAGCGGCGCGGTCAGCGCCGCCGCGGGCTCCTCCCCGGCGCGCTCCACGGCTGCCGCCCGACCCTGCCGGTAGGCGGTCAGCAGTTCGGGCCAGCGGCCGTCGTCAGCCAGGGCGCGGAGGCGGTGGTCCTCGTACGTGATCACGATTTTCAGCGTACGGGCCGGGGCGGCGCATCAGCTGACTTAGCGTCAGCTCGGTGCGTCGGGTGCCACTTCGGACGCCGCCCCAGGGCTCGCTCCGGGCCCCGCATCGGACCCCGCGCCGGGCGCCGCCGTACCGGGCGCCGCACCGGGCGCCGCCGCGGGGGCGGGCCCTGGCCGATGGCCCCGCCCACCCTCCCGCTCGTGTTCCCGTTCCCGCGCGAGGACCGCGCGCAGCCTCCCATGGGCGCGGCGACGGGTGACGGCCAGCGTGCTGCGATGCAGGCCCAGCAGTTCGGCGGCCTCGTCGACGGTGTAGCCGTCGAGGTCCACCAGCACCACCACGCGGGCCTGCTTCGCGGTCAGGCAGCCCAGCAGTCGGAGCACCTCCCAGCGCGCCTGCAGCTCGACCATCCCGCCGGACGGCGACTCGAGCGGCGGCTGGCCCCGCTCCCGCTCGGCCGCCTCGGACGGATCGGGCAGCACGACCCTCCGCCGCTCCCGGCGCCACTGGTCGCGCAGGATGTTCGCCATCGTGGTGAACACGTAGGCGTAGGGCTGCGGATGGCTCAGGAACCGCTCCGGCCTGCGGGCGATCCGCAGATACGCGTCATGCACCACGTCCCCGGCGGCGAGCCCGCCGGTGAGCGACGCGGCCGCCCGGTGGAGCCTCGGCAGCATTTCCGTGAACACCCGGTTGAAATCGTCCGATTGACGATCGGCGGGCCTCGGACCGAAGTCCTTCCCGCCGCCGCCCCCGCGTCCGCCGGCACACCGGCCGCCGCATTCCGCCATGCCGCCCTCCCCGGAAATCGGCACCCCGAAAGCCCAGTTGGGCAGGTCACGACCCGTCGAGAAAGGTTGTGACACAGGTCACATCATAGGCCGTCGTCTCACTGTCCGCAGTCATTCGTGCGCAATACGTCATCAGCCGGACGGGAAGCCGGAATTCACCCACCCCGCAGATCCGGACGGCCGGGGACGCACCGCCCGATCCGTACCCGTTGAGCGAGGAGAAACTGCCATGCGAGGTCGCTTCGCCAGGAAGATCGCCACGTTCGGGATGGCCGCCGTGGCCACCCTCGGCGTGCTCGGGACCACCACCCTGCCCGCCGCCGCTGCGCCCACCGTCGCCGCCGCCGACCAGACCATCACCGCCGGCACCATCGGGGCCTCACCCGAGGTGGCCGCCGCCTCCTACCACTGCGTCATCACCGCGGACTACGGGTGGCGCTGGGAGGGCTACTGCAACGTCTACTCGGGCCAGCTGCGCACCATCACCTACTGTGCCAACGGCACGAGCACCACCGGCCTGTGGATCGGCGCCCGACCCCAGGCCTGGGACGTCTGGGGCAACTGCCCGGGCTCCAGCTGGACCAAGATCGTTTTCCAGAGCCGGGGCTGAGGCACCGACAGAACCGATCGGGGGCGCCGTCCCGCCAGGGCGGCGCCCCCGCCGCATGCCCGGAGAGGCAGCGAACAGATGACGACAAACAGATGACAGATTTCATCTTCTGTTATCTGTCATCTGAAATCTGAACGCTGAAGGCTGTCAGCCGCTACCCGGCGAGCCCCGCGGCCCCCCGCGCCGTCACCCGGATCCGCATCGGGCTCGCCGCGCGGAGCGTGATGCCCTGGGCGAGCGCCACCCGCTCGTCCACCGCCTCCATCTCGAAGTCCCGCAGCAGCACGCCCAGGCTCAGCACCGATTCCAGCATCGCGAAGTGCTGCCCGATGCACGCCCGCGGACCGCCGCCGAACGGGTACCAGGCGTAGCGGTGCCGGCCCCTCTCCTGTTCGGGCAGGAAGCGGTCGGGGTCGAAGCGCTCCGGGTCCGGCCAGTGCGCCGGGTGCCGGTGGGTGACCAGCGGCGAGACGACGACCTGGGCACCCGCCGGGATCACGTACCCGTCGATGACCGTCTCGGCGACCGCCCGCCGCCCGACCAGGGCCGCCGCCGGGTAGAGCCGCATCGCCTCCTTCAGCACCCGGGTGATGTACGGCAGCGACTCCAGGTCCGCCGCGTTCGGCTCCCGGCTGGCCAGCACGGTTTCCGCCTCCCGCTGGGCGAGCTTGCGCTGCTCGGGATGCTTGGCGAGCAGGTGCAGCGCGAAGGCCAGCGAGGTGGCCGTGGTCTCGTGCCCGGCGAGCAGGAAGACCAGCACCTGGTCCCGCAGTTCGGCCGGGTCGAGCTGCTCCCCGTCCTCGCCGCGGGCCCGCCCGAGCAGCGTGAGCAGGTCGTCCGCGTCCTCGTCCAGGTCGCCGCGCGCGGCCCGCTCGGCGACGATCCGGTCGCAGACCGCGTACAGGGCGCGCCGGGCCTCGGCGCCGCGCCGGTTCGAGGGGGTCGGCCAGCTGCGCGGGGTGCGGATCGCCGCGAAGCCCCGCTCCCAGACGTACTCGCCGAGCACCGGGAAGTTGCGGTCCACCACCGCCACCGCCTCGTCGACGTCCGCGCCGAACAGGATCCGGGCGACGGCTCGCAACGCGAACCGGGACATCTCCTCCGCCGCGTCCACGACCCCGACCGGGATCGCGTTCCACCGCTCGGTGAGCGCCCGCGCCTCCTGGGCGACGGCGCCCGCGTAGCCGTCCACCCGGCGGCGGGTGAACAGCGGCTGGACCAGTCGGCGCTGGCGCTGGTAGTCGCCGTCCTGGCTGGTCAGCAGGCCATTGCCGACGCTGCTGCGCAACTCGTCGTAGAAGGCGTTCTCCTTGCGGAAGTTGGCGGCCTCGCTGCCCAGCACCTGCTGGACGCCCTCCGGGGAGAACACACCGTAGAACTCGACCCGCAGCCCGGGCGGCCCGACCCGGAACCGGACCACGTCCCCGTGGTCGCGGTGGGCGGCGAGGTAGGTGCGCAGCGGGCGGCGGGTGAGGTCGAACAACGATCCGACCAGAGGGTTTCCGGCCGGCCCGGGGATGAGGGCGGTGGCGCTGGTCATCGGCACTCCATTCTCCGCAGGCGACCCACCAACGTAACTGACGAATCATCAGCATCGAAAGGCGCGAAAGCGCACGGGAGGGCACGGGAGGGCGCAGGGAGGAGTGGGAGGGCGTGGGAGGGCGAAGGAGGGAGCGGGAGGGCGTGGGAGGGCGAAGGAGGGAACGGGAGGGCGCGGGAGGGCGAAGGCCGGCACGGTCTCCGGGTCGGACGGCCCCGCAGCACTCCCGCTCCGGCGCCGTCCGTGCACGTTTGAGCCTTCGCACAGCCGGGCGGAGACCGCAGCCACTCCCCGCCTGTGCGAAGCGACAGAGGACTTATCGCTCGCATTTGCGGCACTATGATCGCTGTAATGGCCGCACCTGCGGCCTCACTCCGCGCCTCTTCCGGCGCGGTCCTGGAGGGGAAGCCCCGATGAGCACCCGTACGACCACCCGCAGACTCGCCGTCGCCGCCGCGGCGGCCCTCGTCCTCAGCCTCGGGGCCACCGCCTGCGGCAGCGACGGCGGTGGCAAGTCCGGCAGCTCCTCGGCCGCTTCGGCGGCGGGTTCCTCGGCCTCGTCGGCGGCCGGCGGCGGCAGCGTCCCGAAGGCCACCGGCGACATCACCGTCTTCGCCGCCGCCTCGCTCAAGGAGACGTTCACCGACCTCGGCAAGAAGTTCGAGGCCGCGAACCCGGGTGCCAAGGTCAAGTTCAACTTCGGCGGCAGCTCCAGCCTCGCCACCAGCATCAACTCGGGTGCCCCGGCGGACGTGTTCGCCGCCGCCAGCCCGGCCACCATGAAGACCGTGACCGACGCGGGCGGCGCCAGCGGCGACCCGAAGACCTTCGTCAGGAACACGCTCACCATCGCCGTGCCCAAGGGCAACCCCAAGCACGTCGCGGGCCTGAACGACCTCACCGCCTCCGGTGTGAAGGTCGCGCTGTGCGCAAAGGAGGTGCCGTGCGGCGCCGCCGCCCTGACCGCGCTCAAGGCCGCCAACGTCAACCTCACCCCGGTCACCCTGGAGCAGGACGTCAAGGGCGCGCTGACCAAGGTCGAGCTCGGCGAGGTCGACGCCTCGCTCGTGTACAAGACCGACGTGAAGGCGGATGCCGGGAAGATCGACAGCGTGGACTTCCCCGAGGCCGACAAGGCCGTGAACGACTACCCGATCGCCGCCCTGGCCAAGGCCCCGAACAAGGACGGCGCCGCCGCCTTCGTCACGTACATCCAGTCGCCCGAGGCCGAGCAGGTGCTCACCGCGGCGGGCTTCCAGGCGCCGTGAGCGACCGCACCACCAAGCGCACCACCGGCACCGGGCGCACCACCGAGCGAGCCACCGGCACCGGGCGACCCGGCGTGGCAGGAACGGCGAAAGCCCTGCCACGCCGGCGCCGGCGCACCCACCGCGTCCCGGTCACGCTGCTGCTCCCGGCGCTGCTCGGGCTGGCGTTCCTGATCCTGCCGCTGGTCGGCCTGCTCGTCCGGGCGCCCTGGAGCGGCCTGTCCGAGCAGCTCACCAGCGCCGCCGTCTGGGACGCCCTGCGTCTGTCGCTGATCTGCGCGACGGCCGCCACCGCGGTCTCGCTGGTCCTCGGCGTCCCGCTGGCCTGGCTGCTCGCCCGCACCGAACTGCCGGGCCGACGGGTGATCCGGGCCCTGGTCACCCTGCCGCTGGTGCTGCCACCGGTGGTCGGCGGCGTGGCACTGCTGCTGGTTCTCGGGCGGCGCGGCATCGTCGGTTCCTGGCTGGACTCGGCCTTCGGCATCACGCTGCCGTTCACCACGACCGGGGTGGTCATCGCCGAGGCGTTCGTGGCGATGCCGTTCCTGGTGATCAGCGTGGAGGGCGCGCTGCGCGCCGCCGACCCCCGCTACGAGGAGGCGGCCGCGACCCTGGGCGCCTCCCGACTGACGGCGTTCCGCCGGGTGACCCTGCCGCTGATCGCCCCGGGGATCGCGGCCGGGGCGGTCCTCGCCTGGGCCCGAGCGCTCGGCGAGTTCGGCGCCACGATCACCTTCGCGGGCAACTTCCCGGGCCGCACCCAGACCATGCCACTGGCCGTCTACCTCGCCATGGAATCGGACCCCGAGGCGGCGATCGCGCTGTCGCTGGTCCTGCTGGTGGTCTCCGTCGCGGTCCTGGTCGGCCTGCGCGACCGCTGGATGTCGACCCCGTGACGGCCCTGCGAGCCCCGGGCCGGAGCCCGGCCACCGCTGCCCCGACCCCCTGGACGCCGCCCCGATGAGCACCGACCCCACCGACCCTGCCGACCCCACCGACCCCGCCCACTCGGCCGACCCCGCCTCCACGGCCGCCGAGGCTGCACCTGCACACGCCGCCCTGGACGCCCGGCTGCGGGTGGAGCGCGCCGCGTTCACCCTCGACCTCGCCCTCACCGCCGCACCCGGCGAGGTGATCGCGCTGCTCGGCCCGAACGGCGCCGGCAAGTCCACCGCCCTGCGCGCCCTCGCCGGGCTGCTCCCGCTCACCGGCGGCCACCTGCGCCTGGACGGACGGCTGCTGGAGGAGCCCGGGCAGCGCGTGCACACCCCCGCCGAGGAGCGTCCCGTCGGCGTGGTGTTCCAGGACTACCTGCTCTTCCCGCACCTCAGCGCGCTCGACAACGTCGCCTTCGGCCCGCGCTGCCAGGGCCACCCCAAGCGTGCCGCCCGGGCCGAGGCGGCCGGTTGGCTGGAGCGGATGGGCCTGGCCGACCACGCCTCCGTACGACCCGGGAGCCTCTCCGGCGGCCAGGCACAGCGGGTGGCGCTGGCCCGGGCGCTGGCCGTCCGCCCCCGGCTGCTGCTGCTGGACGAGCCGCTGGCCGCTCTGGACGCCCGTACCCGGCTCGACGTTCGCTCCCAACTGCGGCGCCACCTGGCCGAGTTCGAGGCCGTGGCGGTGCTGGTGACGCACGACCCGCTGGACGCGATGGTGCTCGCCGACCGGCTGGTGGTGATCGAGGGCGGGCACGAGGTGCAGTCCGGCAGCCCGGCGGAGGTCGCCCGGCGGCCGCGCACCGACTACATCGCGCGCCTGGTCGGACTGAACCTGTACCAGGGCGTGGCCGAGGGCCACCAGGTCACGCTCACGGCCGGCACGGTCCTGGCCACCACCGAGGAGCTGTCCGGCCCGGCCTTCGTCGCCTTCCCGCCGTCCGCCGTGACCCTGCACCGCGAACGGCCCCAGTCCAGCGCGCGCAACGTGTGGAAGGCCGAGGTCACCGGCCTGGACCTGCACGGCGACCAGGTGCGTGCCGACCTCGCGGGCGAACTCCCGATGGCCGCCGACCTCACCCCGGCCGCCGTCGCCGAGCTGGGGCTGGCGCCCGGATCCGAGGTCTGGGTCTCCGTCAAGGCCACCCAGACCCACGCCTACCCGGCCTGACCCCGACACCGCGCCGGGCCGCCCGCGCCCTCGCCGAGCCACCGCCGGTGCGCCGCTCCCGTTCGGCGGGCCGCTCCGGCCCGGCGCGCCACTCCTGCCCGCCGCCCTGTGCGCTACTCCGACGGCTCGACGAAGCCCGACTCGTACGCGGCGATCACCGCCTGGGTGCGGTCCCGCGCCCCGAGCTTCGCCAGCACACTGCTGACGTGGGTCTTCACCGTCTGCACGCCGAGGAACAGCAGCTCGGCGATCTCCCCGTTGCTGAGGCCGCGCGCGACCAGCCGCAGCACCTCCGCCTCGCGCTCGGTCAGCGCCGCCCGCTCCATGGTCGCGCGGGCGGCGGGATTGCCGTGGCCGGCCGCGAGGCGGCGGATCGTGGCCGGGAACAGCAGTGACTCGCCCGCCGCCACCAGCCGTACCGCGTGCGCGATCTCGGCCGCTCGGGAGCGCTTCAGCAGGAAGCCGTCGGCACCCGCGCGCAGCGCCTGGTAGACGTAGTCGTCGTTCTCGAAGGTGGTGACGACCAGGATCTTCGGTGGCTGCTCCCCCGGCGCGCCGGGGCGCAGGAGCTCTCGGGTCGCCGCCAGACCGTCCAGCACCGGCATCCGGACGTCCATCAGGACGACGTGCGGGCGCAGCGTGCGGGCCAGCGCCACCGCGTCGGCGCCGTCGGCGGCCTCACCGACCACCCGCAGGTCCCCCTGCGCCTCCAGGACGGCCCGCATCCCGGCCCGGACCAGTTCCTCGTCGTCGGCGAGCAGGATGTCGATCATCCCGGTGGAGCCCCTCGCGGGTCCGTCGCCTACAAGATCGTTCGTCACGAGCCCAAGCGTAGGGGCAGCCGGACGGCGAGCACCCACTCCCCGCCCCCGTCGCCCGACACCCCGGCGGTGGCCTCCCCGCCGAGCAGCGTGGCGCGCTCCCGGATGCCGCGCAGCCCCTTGCCGCCCTTGCCCGCCGCGCCGCCGGCCGGACGCGCCGGAACGCCGCCGACCGGCGGGCGATTGGCGCAGTGCAGCTCCAACTGCCCGCCCTGGACGGCGATCCGTACGCTGACCGGCTCGCCGGGCGCGTACTTGAGCGCGTTGGTGACACCCTCCTGGACGATCCGGTAGGACTCGCGGGAGAGCACCCCGGGCAGCGCCCCCGCCGACACCTCGATCCGCGCCTCGACCGGGCTCCCCGCCGACCGGGCGGTGTCGAAGAGTGCGGGCAACTGGTCGAGGCCGGGCTGTTCGGTGGCCGTTCCGTTGCCGGCCGCGCCCTCCGGCGTCTCGCGGAGCAGGACGAGGGTGCGTTCCAGGTCCTCCATGGCCCGGCGGCCGGTCTCCTCGATGACTTCGAGCGCCATCGCGGTGAACGCCTGGTCCCCGACCTCCCGTGCGGCACCAGCCTGAAGGACCGTCACCGTCAGTGCGTGGCCGATGGAATCGTGCAGCTCGCGGGCCAACCTGTTGCGTTCCAGCAGCCGTTCGGCGCGCAGCTCGGCCTCCGCCAGCCGCTCCGCTGGGGATGGCCCCAGCAGCCTTACGGCCATGGCGAGTTGGAGGCGCCCGGCGGACACCACCAGCCAGCCGTAGCCGAGCACCAGCACCGGGGCGAGCGGGAGGTACCAGAACGAGTCCGGGCCGGTCAGCAGGTCGTAGCCGCTGGTGAGGCCGAAGGCCGTCGCGAACCCGACCACCGAGCCGAGCAGGACCCGCCCGATCAGCCAGCCGGCGGTGCGCCGCCGGTCCGCCCAGGTCCGGGAGGACTCGGCGGCGATGTCCTCCTCGCGGTCGGGCAGCAGCAGCAGTCGCGCCTGCACCCCCTCGGCGCGCCGCGTCGCGGGCACGAGGGCGACCAGGGCGAGCAGGGCGGTGTCCACCGCGGCGCCCGCGACCACGATCTCGCCCAGGCTCTTGTGGTACGTCCCCGGGTAGACCATCAGGACGACGCCCGCGAAGATCCACCCGACCAGCAGGTGCAGCAGGCGCGCGTACGTGGCGCCGGCCAGCAGCGGCGCGAGGATCCTGGGCATTCCGCCATCCTGCCAGCTCAGCGGTCGGCCAGGGATCCCCCGCCGGCCTGCCGTCGCCTCCCTCCCGGGAGGGAGGCGGCTCCCGACCCCGGCGGGATCCGCCGGCACGGCCCGCTCCGGTCGAATGTGACCACCAGCCGGACGACCCGGCACCGGAGCACCGAGCGGGGAGCGCGGCCGTGATCGAGATCCAGGGCCTCACCAAGGAGTACGACGGTCGGCGCGTCGTCGACGACCTGTCCTTCGAGGTCCGGCCCGGCCTGGTGACGGGCTTCCTCGGCCCGAACGGCGCCGGCAAGAGCACCACCATGCGCCTGATCCTCGGACTGGACCGCCCCACCGCCGGAAGCGCCCTGGTCGGCGGCCGCCGGTACGCCGAACTCGCCCAGCCGCTGCGGCAGGTGGGCGCCCTGCTGGACGCCCACGCCCTGCACGGCGGCCGCACGGCCGCCGGCCACCTGCGCTGGCTCGCGGCGAGCAACGGCCTGGCGCCGCGCCGGGTTGACGAGGTGCTCGCCCAGGTCGGCCTGACGGACGCCGCCGGACGGCGGATCCGCGGCTTCTCCCTCGGCATGCGCCAGCGGCTCGGGGTGGCCGCCGCGCTGCTCGGCGACCCGCCGGTGCTGCTCCTGGACGAACCGGTCAACGGTCTCGACCCGGAGGGCATCCGCTGGATCCGCACCCTGTTGCGCGAACTGGCCGCCGAGGGCAGGTCGGTGCTGGTGTCGTCCCACCTGATGACCGAAATGGCGCTCACCGCCGACCACTTGGTGGTCATCGGTCGTGGTCGGCTGCTCGCGGACGCCGCCACCGCCGAGTTCATCGACCAGCACGGCCGGACCAGGATCCGCGTCCGGGCCGTCAACTCGGCCAAGCTCGCCGCCCTGTTCGGCGGCGACCTGCTCCAGCAGTCGGACGCCGCCGGCAACCTCACCGCGACCGAGGTCGACGACGGCGCCTGGGAGGTGACCGGCGCCGAACCCGAGCAGATCGCCGCGCTCGCCGCCGCACACGGCGTGGTCCTGTACGAGATCGCGGTCCAACAGGACTCGCTGGAGGAGGCGTTCATGCGGATGACCGCCGACAGCGTCGAGTACCGCGCCGAGGCCACCGCATGAGCCCCGGCTCAACCCTCCGGCACCACCTGTGCGCCTTCAACGCCGAACGGATCAAACTCACCACGCTCCACTCGCTCTGGATCACCCCGCTGCTCGCCTTCGCGCTCACCGTGGGCACCACCACGGCGATCGGCGCGGCCCTCGGCGGCTCGGAGCACAACCTCACCGACGACCCCGGTGCGGGCGTCTTCTACGGGCTCAACTTCGGCCAGGCCGCGCTGGTCTGCTTCGCGGTCCTGCTGATCGGCCAGGAGTTCAACACCCGCATGATCGACGTCTCGCTCACCGCCGTCCCCCGGCGCGGACTGCTGTACGGCGCCAAGCTGACGCTCGGCGCGCTGGTCGGCCTCGGCGTCGGCGCGGCGGGCACGGCGGGCGCCTTCGCCGGGTACGCGGCCACCGTCCCCGGCGGCTGGGACGGCCCCGCCTTCGTCCGCAGCGCCACCGCCGGCGTGCTCTACCCGGTGCTGCTGGTGGTGTTCTGCCTCGGGGCGACCGCGCTGCTCGGCAACCTCACCGCCGCCATGGGACTGCTGGTACCGGTCGTCTTCCTGCTCTCGCCACTGCTGGGCGGCGTGGCCGGGGTGCGGCAGGTGGCCCAGTTCCTGCCCGACCGGGCCGGCCAGTACGCACTGCACTACGCCGACGACCCGCAGGTCTCGTACGGGCACTGGACCGGACTGCTGATCATGGCCCTGTGGGCCGGCGCCGCGGCCTGCGGCGGCCTGCTCGCCCTGCGGCGCGCCAAGTGACCACGAACGAAGGGAAGACGACAATGAGCGCGGCCCACGCCCTGCGCGCCGAACGGATCAAGTTCACCACCCTGCCCTCCCAGTGGGCGGCCCCGCTGGTCGCCCTGGTCCTGACCGTCGGGGTCACCGCGGCCGTCAGCGCCGCCTCCGACCCCAAGACCGTGGCCCCCGGAACGGATCCGGCCAACGGGATCTACTACGGGCTGCTCTTCGGGCACGTGGCGGTGGCCTGCCTCGGGATCCTGCTGATCGGGCAGGAGTTCAACACCCGCATGATCAGCACCTCGTTCATCGCCGTCCCCCGGCGCGCCCGGCTGTACGGCGCCAAGCTCACGCTCGGCGCCGGGCTGGGCCTGCTGCTCGGGCTGGCGTCGACGGCGGGCTCGTTCCTGGCCGTCGACGCCACCGTCGGACTGGACTGGTCAACCCCCGGTCTGGCCCGCAGCTTCGTGGCCGGCGTGCTCTACCACCCGCTGCTGGTACTGCTCTGCCTCGGACTGACCACGATGCTGGGCAACTTCAGCGCCGCGCTCGGTCTGCTCGGCCCGATGGTGTTCCTCGGCACCACCTGGCTGGCGGCCATCCCCGGCGTCCGCGAGGTCGGCCAGTTCCTGCCCGACCGGGCCGGCCTGTACGCGATGCACACCCGGACCGAGGCCGGCGTCCACTACGGCCACTGGACCGGACTGCTGATCATGGCCCTCTGGACGGCCGCGGCCGCCTACGGCGGGCTGCGGGCGATCCGGCGGCACCAGGCGTCCGGCGAGTAGCACCCGACGGCGGGCGGCGGGCCGGCAGCCGCTGACAACAAACAGATGACAGCAAACAAGTAACAGCTAACAGATAACAGATTTCGAAATCTGTTATCTGTTAGCTGTCATCTCTCGCCCGTCACCCGTCACCCGTCACCCGAGCCAGCCGGGGCGGACCAGGCCGGATTCGTAGGCGAGGACGACCAGTTGGGCGCGGTCGCGGGCGCCGAGCTTGACCATGGCGCGGCTGACATGCGTCTTGGCGGTCAGCGGGCTGACCACCAGCCGGCGGGCGATGTCCTCGTTGGAGAGCCCGAGCCCGACCAGGGCAAGCACCTCGCGTTCGCGTTCGGTCAGCATCTCGAGGTCGACCGCCCGCGGCTCCTTCGAGCGGGCGGCGAACTCTCCGATCAGGCGCCGGGTGACGCCCGGCGAGAGCAGCGCGTCGCCTGCGGCAGCGACCCGGACCGCCCGGAGCAGTTCGGCCGGCTCGGCGTCCTTGACGAGGAACCCCGCCGCGCCGGACCGCAGCGCCTCGAAGACGTACTCGTCGAGCTCGAAGGTGGTCAGCACGACCACCCGCACACCGCCGAGCTCCGGGTCGGCCCCGATCCGCCGGGTGGCCTCCAGGCCGTCGAGGCGGGGCATCCGGATGTCCATCAGCACCACGTCGGGACGCAGCTCGACGGCGAGGCACAGGGCCTGCTCGCCGTCGGCGGCCTCGCCGACCACCTCGACGTCGGGCTGGGCGTCGAGCAACGCCCGGAACCCGGCCCTGACCAGCATCTGGTCGTCCACCAGCAGCACCCTGATCACCGGTCACCCCTCGTCAAGCGGGCCCGGACTCGGAAGCCCGCGTCGCACGGGCCCGCCTCCAGGGTGCCCCCGAAGGCGGCGACCCGCTCCCGCATCCCGATCAGTCCGGCTCCCGAGCCGCCCGCGTCGCCGCCGCCCACCGGGCCCGGGTCGTCGATCTGCACGGTGAGGCCGTCGGCCGTCCGGGAGAGCAGCACGGTGGCCGTCCGGGCCGCGGAGTGGCGGATCACATTGGTCAGGGCTTCCTGGACGATCCGGAAGGCGGCCCGCTGGACGGCGGCCGACTCCTCCCCGGGGACGCCCTCGGAACGGACGCTGACGGTCAGGCCTGCCCGGCCGGCCTGGTCGACCAGTTCGTCCAACCGGTCCAGGCCAGGGGCGGGGGTGCGCGGCGCGGTGGCCCCCGGTCCGCGCAGCGTGCCGAGGACCTGCCGGACCTCGCCCAGGGACTCCTTGCTGGCGGCCTTGATCGTCGCCAGGGCGCTTCTGGCCTGTTCCGGGCGGGTGTCGATGAGTTCGAGCGCCACCCCGGCCTGGACGTGGATCAACGAGATGCTGTGCGCCAGGATGTCGTGCAGCTCGCGGGCCATCCGCAGGCGCTCCTCGTCGACGCGGCGCCGCTGTGCCTCCTCCGCGGCGGCTCTGGCGGCGGCGAACTGCTCGCGGCGGACCCGGGCCAGTTCCGCACCGGTCGCGATGAGCAGCAGCACCGCCATGACACCCGACTCCTGCCAGGCGTTGGCCTGCCAGCTCTCGGCCCGCAGCCAGTCGTGCGGAATCGCGTAGCTCATCAGCAGCTGACCAACGTAGAAGGCGCCGCCGCACGCCCAGGCCACCCGCCGTTGCCCGCACTGGACCGCGACGAAGAACGCCACACCGAGGCTGACGAGGACCGGGCCGTACGGGTACCCGGCGAACAGGTAGCCGATGGTGACCGCCGTGGTGCCGACCATGACCGCCGCCGGGTGGCGGCGGCGCAGCAGCAGCGCGGCGGGGCCGAGCAGGAGCAGCACGTAGCCGAGGGCGTCGAGCTGGACGCGGTCGGGCTGCCGGTGTCCTGCGCCGACCGTGCCCGCCACCTGGAAGCAGGCGACGGCCACCGACGAGAGCACGGGCAGGCCCGCCCGGCCGGATCGGTTCCACGGCGGCTTCCACGACGGGCGTAACTCGTTCATGCCGGAAGGCTAGTGCGGCGCGCCGCACCCGGGCATCAGCTCGCGGGTGCGGGTGCGGCTACTCCCGCCGTAGTACGCGACCGGCCCGTGGAGGGGGCGCCGCCGTCCCGACGCCACAGCGTCCGGCTCACCACGACGAACCAGAGGAAGCCGACGTAACGTCCGACCGGGATCAGCAGCGCGGCCGGCTCGGCGACCAGGAGAGCACCGTCGTTGTTCTGCGCCAACAACCTCTCTGTGTCGGGCACTTCGACCTTCTCCTAGCGTCGTACCGCCGGGACGCGACGCTACGTCGGCAGGAGTATCCCGACGGCCGCCGCTCGGGCGACGACGGCGTGCGGGCGCGGCGACGAGGATTCCTGGGGTCGGCACGGGCGGCACCACGGCGTCCGCCGACCGACTCACCGGCAACCGAGGATCCACGGAGCCACACTGATGACCACACCACTGCCCACCTATCCCGATCTCGCGGGTAAGGCCGCCCTCGTCACCGGAGGTTCCCGGGGCATCGGAGCCGAGACGGCAAAGGCCCTGGCCGCCAACGGTGTCAAGGCGGCCGTCGTCGGGCGCGACCGCAGTGCCGTCGACCGGACGGTCGGCGAGATCCGCGCGGCAGGCGGAACGGCGGTCGCGATGACGGCCGACTGCACCGATCCCGCCGACCTCGTACGGCTGCGCACACAGGCCGAGCAGTCCGTCGGTCCGATCGACGTGCTCTGCGCGTTCGTCGGCGGAGGCGGCGACCCGGTGCCGATCGAGCAGATGAGCCTGGCGCACTGGCACTCGGTGGTCGACCTGAACCTGACCGCCACCTTCCTGGCCGTGCAGACCTTCCTGCCCGGCATGATCGAGCGCGGCGGCGGTTCGATCATCACCATGGCGTCCACCGCCGGGCGGCTTCCCGGCGGTGCCGCCGCCTCCTACGCGGCGGCCAAGGCAGGCGTGCTGATGCTCACCCGCCAGGTCGCACAGGAGGTGGGACGGTACGGAGTGCGGGTCAACTGCCTCGCCCCTTCCCTGATCATGACGGAGAGCCAACAGGAGCGCATACCCGCCGAAAAGCTCCCGCTGATCGTCAGGCAGTTCCCGCTGGGCCGCGCAGGAGTGCCCACCGATGTCGCTCACGCCGCGCTCTTCCTCGCGTCCGAGTCGTCGTCCTGGCTGACCGGCCTGACGATCGACGTGGCCGGCGGGCGCATCATGCTCTGACGCCGGTGGCCGGCCGCAGCCACCGGCCGGCAACCACGGCGCTCGCCACGAGAGCCTGACGCAGGCCCCCTCCCCCGCCGCCTCCCTAAGGACCCCGTATGACCACCCCCGCCGCGCCCTCCGTGGCAAGGCCCCGTCCGGGCACCCCGCAGCCCAAGAACTTCCGCCTCTCACCGACTGCCCGCAAGGGCGCGGTGGTCGTGCACGTCATCAGCTCGGTCAGCTGGCTGGGCCTGATGCTCTGCCTGCTCACACTCGGCGCGGCAGGGCTGCTGACGGACAGCGCGGAGACCCTGCGCAGCGCCTACCGGATGATGCCGCTCCTCGGCGACGCGCTGGTCATCCCGCTGAGCCTGCTCTCCCTGCTGACCGGTCTGCTCCTCTCACTCGGAACCCCCTGGCGCCTGTTCAGGTACCGCTGGGTTGCCGTCAAGTTCTGGCTCACCCTGGCCGCCACCGCCGCCTCGATCTTCGAACTCACCGCCCGGCTGCACGAAGCGGCCCACCTGGTGGACCAGCACCCCACCGGCACCATCGCGGACATGCACCTCGGGTTCACCCGCTACAACCTGGTGATCATCCCGATCGTCGCGCTGTCGGTGTACGTCGCCAACGTCGTGCTCTCCGTCGTCAAACCGTCGGGACGCCGCCATGCCCGGTCGCGGCCCGGCGGCGGGTGAGCCGAGGCATGACCGAGCTCGCTGGATGCCGCGGTCCACCGAAGGTACAAGCAGGCAGCCGGCTGACGGCGGGCAGCGAACAACAAACAGCGAACAGCTGGCAGATTTCGAAATCTGCCGGCTGTTCGCTGTCATCCGTTTGCCGCCAAACGCCAGACGCCAGACGCCAGCCGTCGGCTCCCGGACGTCAGACCTCAGACCTCAGACCTCAGACCTCAGACCTCGGCAGTCCCCCGCGGGCGCGGGGCTGACAACCCTTCCCCCAGCGCCGCCGCGGGGCGTCGGCCCTTCCGTGCTGACGAACGCCGAGGTCAGCCGCTGACGGATGACCACCTGCCAGCGATCACGATCGCGAGCAGCCCGAGCACCCCACCTTCGCCCCATGTCACTCCCGTGACCAGCGACTTCAGGTTGGAAACCGCTCACTCAGGGATCGTTGCGGGTAGCAGAGACCCGCTGGGTCAGGAGGATGGTGGCGGCCAGGGCGGCGACCACGGCGGCGAAGACGGTGGCGGCGGTACGCAGTCCGACGGCGTCGATGAGCGCGCCGACGCCCACGGCGGGCAGGGCCAGCATGGTGTAGAGGACGGCGAAGAAGGCCGAGACGGTACGGCTACGGGTCTCGGGTGGGGTCCGCGTGCCGATGAGCGTGATCCCGTGGCCGACGGCGACGCCGGTTGCCAGGCCGACCATCAGCGCTGCGCCGAGCAGGGGCAGGAGTGAGGCGGTGGCCACGGCGGCGGCGATCAGCGCGGCCGCAACGACCAGCCCCGTGCACGCCATGGGGAGGGCGGCGCGATCCAGTCGTCCCGCCAGGAGTTGGCCCGTGCCCGTACAGGCGAAGGCGAGGGAGACGGTTGCCGCCGTGGCCAGGAGGCTGTGGATGTGCGCGACTTCGGCCAGGAACAATCCGGTCACTGCGGTGAGCACGCCCAGTACGGCGAATCCCGCGCCAGCGGCGAGTGCGGCGCGCCAGAACTCCGTGCGGATAACGGTGGACACCCGGGGCGCGCGGAACGCCGGGCCGGTTCCCCGCTCCCTCGGCGTCACGGTCTCGGGGACCACCACGAGCGCGGCCAGGGCTGCCAGCAGCAGGGTCGCGGTTACCGCCCACGCCGCCCGCAGCGGCCAGCGAGTGGTGTCGGCCAGCAGGGCGGCAAGCAGCGGGCCACAGGCCAGACCGCCCATGTTCGCGATCAGCGCCAGCCGCCCGGCACGGAGCCGGCTGCCAGTGGACGCCAGTTCCGTCAGGTGGGCGGTGGCGGTTCCGGTGATGAGCGCGGCGGCCAGCCCGGACAGCACCCGGCCGATCAGCAGGGCCGTCAGGTTCTCGGCGAGCAGGAACACGGCGGTGGCGGCCAGGGCGGTGAGCAGGGCGGTGGCGGCAACCGGGCGGCGACCGTGCCGGTCGGAGAGCCCCCCGAGCGTCAGCAGCCCCACGACCACGGCCAGAGCGTAGACCGCGAAGGCCACGGTCACGGCCAGCGGTGAGAAGCCGAAGGCACGCTCGTACAGCGGGTAGAGGGGCGTGGGCACCGTCGTCCCGGCTGTGACGGACCAGAAGGCCCCTGCGACGGCCCAGGTGCCGATCCGCCGTCTGCCGGTGAGGACGCCCTCCTTTGGACCAGCGGCGGTCCTGGCCAGGGCGGGCGGAGTCGGTGACGAGGGTAGCGGGTCCGTGCGGGCTTTCACGGGCTGGACTCCTTTCAGGTGGGCTTTCCCCAGGGAGGTCAGAGGAACTGGCCGAGTGCGACACGGCGTTGCCAGTACCGCCATCCGGCATCGATCTGGCTGTCGGGCCAGGCCACCGCGTCCTTCTCCAGGCATTCCTGGTGGCTGGTTCGGTGGCGGACTTCGCCTGCGGCCAGGGCGGTGAGCTGGGTGCGGCAGGCGCGTTCGAGCAGGATCGCGTACATGACCGCGTGGGCGGTGTCGCGGCCGACCGTCGCCAGGCCGTGTCCGGGCATCAGGCAGGCGCGGGCGTCACCGAGGTCCGTCGCGAGGGCACGGCCCAGTTCGGGGGTGCGGACGAGGTTGTCGGTGGCAGTGAAGCGGGGCAGGCCGTGTTCTGCGAAGGCGACGGCGTCGTGGCTGAGCGCGTGCAGTGGCTCGCCGAGCGCGCTGAAGGCGTTGACCGTCAGGGAGTGGGTGTGGACGCTGACGTGCACATCGGGCCGGGCCCGCATGATCCCGGTGTGGATGTGGTGTTCGAGGTGGACCCGTCCGCTCCCCTCCAACAGCTCACCGGTCCACGAGACGAGCAGGACGCGGTCGGACGTGATCTCCTCCAGGCCCCAGCCGGCCGACTTCATCCACACGCCGCGCCCATCCGGATCGCGGACCGCCAGGTGTCCCCACACCATGTCACCCTGCCCGGCCGCGGCCAGGACCCGGCTGCCCAACGCGACCAGCGCGACCGGGTCGTCGCCCCTGTCATCCGTCATGGATCGTGCTCCTTGATGTCATATCCAGGCCCGTCATCGGGCCACCGCGTAACGGGACCGCCGCGTCGGCAGCCATCGCCGGCCGCGCACCCGGGCCTCGGGGCCACCTCCTGCGGCTCTGCTCCCGACCCTAGGACCGACCAAGAATTGCGACCAGTGAAAAAAGCGCAAGTGGTATTTTCACCTGGTGAAAGTGACATCCCTCGACCTCAACCTCCTCGTCGTCCTCGACGCCGTACTGGAGGAGGGCAGCGTCACCGCGGCAGCCCACCGACTGAATCTGTCGGTGCCCGCCGCCAGCCGGGCCCTGGGGCGGCTGCGAACCGCCTTCGCCGATCCCCTGCTGGTGCGCTCCAGCCGCGGCATGAAGCCGACAGCCCACGCGCTGGCGCTGCGTCCGCGGGTCCGTGCCCTGGTCGAGGACGCGCAGAACCTGCTGGGGCCCACAGAGGAAGACACCGTGGCCACACTGCGCCGCGCCTTCGCCGTCCTGGCCCCAGAGGACCTGATCGCGTGCTTCGGCTCGGACCTGCTGACCCGTATGCGGGCCGAAGCCCCCGGCGTCCAACTGCGCCTTCTCAGCGAGGGACGGGCGGCTGACGAGGGCGCGACAGTACGAGAGGGCGCCGCCGACATCGCGATCAGCGTCAACACCCCCAAGGAAGCCGACCTCCGCTCCGAGGGACTGGTCCGCGAGCCGCTACTCGGCGTGGTCCGCGCCGGTCACCCGCTGAGCCACGGCCACGTCACGGCAGCCCGCTTCGCGGCATGGGAGCACATCGTGGTCTCCCGCCACGGCCGACTGCACACCGCGACCGACAGACTGCTGGAGGCCGAAGGAGTGCGGCGCACCGTGGCAGCCTCCGTGCCCGACTTCACGACGGCGCTGCGCCTGATCGCCACCAGCGACCTCGTCGGGATCGCGCCGGCCGCCCTGGCGCGCAACCTGGCGGACCAACTCCAACTAGCCCTCTTTCCCGTGCCGTTGGACCTGAAGCCGCTACGCATCAGTCTCCTGTGGCACCCCCGCCGGGAGAACGACCCGTCCCACCAGTGGCTGCTCACCCGCATCCGCGAAGCAGCCGGCCGACCCGCTGGACGCCATGGGGCCGGATCGTCGACTCCGAGACGTGTCCCTGCGCAGGAAGGTGCTCACCCGGTACAACGCGGCACATGCCCGTGAACCCGGGATCCACCTTTCATACAGAGCTACGCCCCGCCTCAAAGCCCTCCCGGCCCAACAGCAACACCAATTCGCCGATGTCGTACCCATCCTGGAAAACCGGGTCGGTCTTCTCCGGCGGATAACCCCGTCCGATACGACGTCAACACATGCGGAGCGTCTGTGATCTGCGCTCCCGAGACGCGTTCGTCATCTCATCGGCAACGCCGTCTGGTCGCCGGAGTCCCGTCACGAGCAACGGCGCCTCCTCGCACAAGGCGAACATCGGAAGACCGGCCGGAGACACGCGACCGCCCGGGACGCGCACACCTGACCAACCACGTTGCCGTGTTGGGGGCCTGGTGATGCGTCACGGGCGTCGTAGACGCGGGGTGGGGCAGTAGCGCGTGCCGCCTTCGAGTGCAACAGTCGGCCCGGGGGCGATCTCGGTGAAGCCCGCATCCCGGACCAGCGGCAGACCGCTGGCGACCAGCCCCTCCCACGCCTCCGCCGTGGCCGTCCGCACCGCGAGCGGGAATCCGGCCTCGGCCCACTCCTTGCGCTGCGCCTCGTCCAGCCGCCACCAGGCCAGCTGGGCGGCGTGGCCGGTCTGCGCCATCGTCTTGCCCGCGCTCATCTCCAGCTCCGGGTTGAGCCACAGCACCGGCAACCCGGGCTCAGGAGCTCCGACCTCGGCGGTCTCCTCCAAGTCCGTCCCGGAGACCTGGAGCTTGGCGAGGTCCTTGGGCCAGCCGTCCAGCGGAACCGGCGGAAACACCCGCACCTCGGCTTCCCGTCCACTCACCGTGATCCCCGGCAGCTCGCCCGCCCGGCGCCACTCCCCGCCCCGGGCCCGCCGGACCACCTTGCGGATCCGGGCGTCCTCCCAGGCCTCGACCCGCTCCGCCCACTCGCCGTCCGCGTCGGTCACCCGCGCGTCGGACAGCAGGGTGAGCACCGCCCGGGCCGAGGTCTCCAGCGCGTCGGTCCGCCCGGGCGGCGTGGCCTTCTCCAGCCGGACGAGCAGCGGCAGCACGTACTGCGGCCGCGCGTCACGGTCCGCCGGGGCCGGAGCGGAATCGGAAACGGGAGCGGGAGCGGGAGCAGGGGTGTCGAACGGAGAAGTCACCCGTCCAGCATGCCAGCCCCGCCACCCCGGTGATCACGCGGTGCCGGGAGCCCGCAGACCCCACCCCTGCCAACCCCTGCCCTCGCACACCACGCCCCTGCGCACCACCGCTCAGCGCAGCCGCTGCCGCAGCTCGTCGACGGCCGACCGGATGCTCGCGCTGTAGGCGTCCTCGGGGAGCGCGTCCAGGCTGCGCACGGCGCGTTCCAGCTGCTCGCGCGCGAGGTCGGGCTCGCCGAGCTTGAGGTGGTCCGAGGCCAGGTTGAGGTGCAGCGAGGGGTAGAACGCGCGCACCTGGAGGGCGGACTCGTAAGTCTGGGCGCGCTCGGCGGTCAGCGAGTCGGCGGCGGCCAGTGCCCGCCGGTCCCACTCCAGCTCGTCCTGCGGATCGTCCTGCAGATCGGCCAGGTAGTGGGCGAGGACGCAGCGGTGGAAGACGTCGCCCCGCTCGCCGAGCGCTGCCCAGAGCGCCTCGAAGCTGGCCCGCGCCTCGGCCGTCCGCCCGCGCTGGGCGGCCTGCACGCCGTCCAGTCCGAGCGCGATCCGGGTGAGCACCTGATCGTCCCGGCCTGCCGGACCCGCACGCACATCAGACGTATCGGACATGCCCGCAGCCTAGTCGCCCACCCGTCGCGGCGCCCGAAAAGCTTTTCGAACCGATCCGGAGCAGCTCGAACCAACCCGGGCCGACCCCGGACCGGACCAGCCCGGCGGCCGGTCAGCGCCGGTAGCCGCGCTGCGGGTCCCGCGCCTCCGCGTCCTCGTACGTCAGGAACCAGCCCTCCGGGTGCGTGGCTGCCAGCAGCACCTCGGTGCGCTGCTCGGCGCCCAGTTCCGGGTCGCCGTCGTCCGGTCCGTAGACGCCGAACAGTTCGTCGTGACAGCCGTCCCAGTCGTAGTCGTACAGGTCGGCCGGCAGGTCGCCCATCATGTCGGCCACCGACTCGGGCTGCGCGCCGAGCAGGGCCCGGGCGTCCACCAGGGCCATCCGCAGCCCGATGTCCTCGGCCAGACATCGCGGCAGCGGCCATTCGCCGAGCGCGAGGTCGTCGGCCAGGTCGTCGAAGGCCCGGGCCATGGCGCGGCGCCAGTTGCGGTGCAGCCGCCAGGTGCGCTGGGGCAGGCGGGCGTAAACCGCCCAGTCGGCGTCCTCGCCGTCGACCACCGGGTCGTCACCGTGCTCGTCGAAGTCGTCGTAGGCGGCGTCGGCCAGGCCGATCAGCTGGGCGTGCAGGAGGCAGGCGGTGCGCGGGGTGAGGGTCCAGTCCGCGCCGGCGCCGCCGTCCTCGTCCTCGTCGCCCTCCAGCGGGAACAGCTCGGCGAAGTCCGGCGCGAAGTCCTCGGTGACGCTGATCTCCAGCGTGCCGCCGATCGCCTCGACCCCGGGGATCGCGGCCACCAGCCGGTCCGGGTGCAGCAGTGCGCCGAGCGCCGCGTTAGCGTCCTCGGAGACCTCGCGCAGCAGCTCGCGGCGCTGGCCGGCCGGGTCGACGCCCTCGAACACCAGCTCCTCGACAGCCCTGATCGCGGCGGCGCGCAGCGCCGGCCAGTCGGTGATCCGCAGGCCCAGCACCACCGTCGCCTCGATCTCCTGCGCGCCGGAGTCCTCCGCCGCGCCCGGCCCCTGTGGATGATCGCTTCGCTCGCCCATGGGGCTACGGTACGGCCTTTCGGCCGCCCGATCACCGGTCTGAACCAGCTTCTGGACCCCTTCTCGGCCATCACCCGGCCCCGCCTCGATCACTCGGACGTACGACACGGCAGGATGGACCCATGGCTGACATCAACGAGTACGGCGGCGGGCAGGGCCCGAACGCCGACGTCCTGGTCGTGACCACCAACGACATCCCCGGCTTCCGGGTCGATCATGTGATCGGCGAGGTCTTCGGACTGACCGTGCGCAGCCGCCACCTCGGCAGCCAGATCGGTGCCGGACTGAAGTCGCTGATCGGCGGCGAGCTGCGGGGCCTGACCAAGACCCTGGTCGAGAGCCGCAACGAGGCGATGCAGCGGCTGATCGAGCAGACCAAGGCGCGCGGCGGGAACGCGGTGCTGATGATGCGCTTCGACGTGACGGAGGCGGCTGACGTCGGCACCGAGGTCTGCGCCTACGGCACGGCCGCGGTGATCTCCCCGGTCGTCTGACCCGTCGCCCGCGCTGACCCGTCGCCCGCGCGGGGCGCCACGCGGCGGGACGGCAAGCACCCGCAGAGGCGGGAACACCCGCCGCACCCCCGATGTTTCACCGGCGTGACTGTTTACGGTGCAACCAATGGCGGGCAGCGGCACGTGGGCGTCCAGATGGTGGACGTCCTGGTGGTGGGCGCCGGACAGGCGGGACTGTCCGCCGCCTACCACCTCGGCCGCCGCGGCTTCGCCCCCTACCGGGCGGACGCCGACGGCGGCTTCGTCGTGCTCGACGCCAACCCCGCGCCGGGCGGCGCCTGGGCGCACCGCTCACCGTCCCTGCGGATGGCCACCGTGCACGGTTTCCACGACCTCCCGGACGCCGAACTCCCCGCGCCCGACCCCGAGGCCCCGGCGCGCGAGGTCGTGCCGGGGTACTTCGCGGCGTACGAGGCCCGGCACGCGCTCCCGGTCGTACGCCCCGTCGCCGTTCGCTCGGTGCGCGCCGAGTCGGACCGCCCGGACTCCCGGCTGCTGGTCGAGACCGACCACGGCACCTGGTCCACCCGCGCACTGATCAACGCCACCGGCACCTGGACCCGCCCGTTCCTGCCCCACTACCCGGGCCACTTCGCCGGTCGCCAACTGCACTACGCCGACTACCGCGGCCCCGGGGAGTTCGCCGGCCGGCGCGTCCTGGTGGTGGGCGGGGGCGCTTCGGCGATCCAGGTGCTGTCCGAGGTCGCGGCGGTCGGCGAGACGGTCTGGGTCACCCGGACCCCGCCCGTCTACCACGAGGGGCCGTTCACCCCCGAGTACGGGCGCGCGGTGGTCGCCAAGGTCGAGGAACGGGTCCGGCAGGGCCTGCCGGTGCGCAGCGTGGTGAGCGTCACCGGGCTCGGCCCGTCCGTCGCCTACCGACGGGCCGAGGAGCTGGGCGCGCTGCACCGCCGCCCGATGTTCGACCGGCTCACCGAGCGCGGCGTCGCCTGGGGGGAGGAGGAGCTGGCGGTGGACGCGATCGTGTGGGCCACCGGCTTCCGCCCGGAGGTCGGACACCTGGCCCCGCTCGGGCTGCGCTCCCCCGGCGGCGGCATCGCGCTCACCGGCACCCGCGCCACCGCCGATCCGCGCGTCCACCTGGTCGGCTACGGCCCGTCCGCCAGCACCGTCGGTGCCAACCGGGCCGGTCGCGCGGCCGTCGGCGACCTCGTCCGCCTGCTCGGCGACCCGGCCAGGCTGCCCGCCCCGGCCGTGGTCTGAAGCAGTCGGGAGGGGCAAGGGTGGGGCGGCCGGCCGTTCAGCGGTCGTAGTCGACCGTCACCCGGTCGGTGACCGGGCGGGCCTGGCAGGTGAGGACGTAGCCGGCGGCCAGTTCCTTCTCCTCCAGCGCGAAGTTGCGGCGCATCTCGACCTCGCCCTCGGTGACCAGCGCGCGGCAGGTGCCGCAGACCCCGCCCTTGCAGGCGAACGGCAGGTCGGGGCGGGAGCGCTGGGCGCCGTCCAGGATCGAGCGGTCGCACGGCAGGGAGAGTGTGCTGCCGCGCCCGTCCAGGACGACGGTGACCTCGCTGTGCGGGCCGTCGGCCGCTCCCGCCGCGCCGTCCCGGTCCTCCGGTCGCTCGGACACCGGCTCGTCCTCGGCGTGGAACAGCTCCTGGTGCACGCGCTCGCCCGGCACGCCCAGCCCGGCGAGCAGTTCCTTCGCCCCGGCGACCATCCCGAACGGGCCGCACAGCCACCAGTGCCCGACGCTCCCGACATCCACCAGCGCCGCCAGCAGCGCCCGCACCCGCTCCGGGTCCAGCCGCCCGCTGAGCAGTTCGGCGTCACGGGTCTCCCGGGACAGGACGTGGACCAGTTGGAAGCGGCCGAGGTAGCGGTCCTTCAGGTCGGCCAGCTCGTCCGCGAACATCACGGTGTCGCTGCGCCGGTTGCCGTACAGCAGGGTGACGGTGGAGCTGCGGTCGGCGGCCAGGACGGACGCGGCGATCGACAGCATCGGGGTGATGCCGGAACCGGCCGCGAGCAGCACGTGCTCGGCCGGAACGCCGAGGTCGGGGGTGAACAGGCCCGACGGCGTCAGCACCTCCACCTCCTCGCCCGGCCCCGCGTCCCGCACCAGCCACCGGGAGAACAGCCCGCCGGGCACCTCCCGGACGGCGATCCGCAGCGGCCCGCCGGCGGGGGCACAGATCGAGTACGAGCGGCGCTCGTCGACGCCGTCCACCACCTTGCGCAGCGTCAGGGTCTGCCCCGGCCGGAAGGCGAAGTCCGCCGCGAGCCCGTCCGGCACCGCGAAGGCCACCGCCACGGCGTCGTCGCAGAGCCGCTCGACCCGCTCGATCCGCAGCCGGTGGAAGGTCGGGCGACGGGCCGGGCCCAGCGTGGACACCGCGGCCTCAGCGGGGGTGTCGGCGTGCGCGGCAACGGAAGCATCGGCCTGGGGCGCGGTGGGCTGGGAGACGGCAGGCTGAGACGCGTCGGCCTGGGACGCGGCGGGCGAGGCGGCGGGCATTCAGATCTCCTTGACGCGTTCGAACGGCTCCCGGCAGGCGCGGCAGCGCCAGAGCGCCTTGCACGCGGTGGAACCGAAGCGGGACAGCTCCTCCGTGTCCGCGCCGCCGCAGCGTGGGCAGGGCACGGGAGCGACTGCGGAAGCGAAAGCGGCAGCGGAGGTGCCCGCCGGAGCGACGGTGGAAGCGGCGGTGGGAGCAGCGGTGCGGGTGGGACCGAGCGCGAGCGCGACCGGGCCGGCCACGCCGGCGGCGGAGGTCGGACGCGGCGGGGCGATTCCCGCCTCGGCGAGTTTGCGGCGGCCCTCGGTGGTGATCAGATCGGTCGACCACGGCGGATCCAGCCGCAACCGGACCCGGACGTCCCGGTACCCGGCCGCGCGCAGCCGGCGATCCACGTCGGCGGCCATCTCGGCCACGGCGGGGCAGCCCGAGTAGGTCGGGGTCAGCCAGGCGGTCACCGCGCCGTCGTCCACCGCCACCTCGGCCAGCACGCCCAGGTCGGCCAGGGTCAGCATGGGCAGCTCCGGGTCCGGCACGGCCGCCGCGACCTCCCAGGCCGTCCCGCGCTCCGTCAGCGCCGCGCTCACCACGTCGCCCCCGGGTGCGCGCGGGCCAGCACCTGGAATTCGGCGAGCAGCGGACCGAGCGCCTCGGTGTGCACACCGTCCCGGCCGGCCCGGCCGAGCACGGTGGCCAGCGGCTGCACGTCCGGTACGGTCAGCCCGGCCTCGGCGAGGACGGCGCCGAGCGAGCGCAGCACCGGTTCGCGCAGCGCCGCCGGATCGGCGCCCGTCCGCAGCTCCACCGGGTGGGCCGTGAACAGTTCCTCCAGCAGCGGCCAGAGCGCGTCCAGCCCGGCCTGCATCCGCGCCGAGGAGTACGGCGTGCCGTCGCCGAGCCGAAGCGTCCAGGCGGTGGCGTACTCGCGGTGGTACGCCAACTCCTTCACGCCCCGGGCGGCGACCGCCGCCAGCACCGGGTCCGGGTGCGCACTCAGCGCCTCGTACAGGGCGCAGCGCGCGGTGGCGAACAGCAGCAGCCGGGCGATCGAGTGGGCGAAGTCGCCGTTCGGGACCTCGACCAGCCGGACGTTGCGGAACTCGTGGTCCTCCCGCCAGTACGCCAGGTCGTCCTCGGTGCGGCCGGAGCCGTCCGCCTGGCCGGCCCGGGTGAGCAGCAGCCGGGCCTGGCCGAGCAGGTCGAGGCCCAGGTTGGCGAGCGCGACCTCCTCCTCCAGCTCGGGCGCCCGGGTGCACCATTCGATCAGGCGCTGGGAGAGGATCAGGGCGTCGTCGCCGAGCATCAGGCAGTAGGCGGCGAGGTCCGCGCCGTCCATACCGGCGGGCACGGCGGTGTCGACGCCGAGCAGCGGGTCGGCGAAGCCCGTCCCGTACGCCCAGCGGCCCTCGCCCTCGGGGCCGGGCGTGGCTTCGGCGAGGCCGAGGTAGACGTGGTCGTCGGCGTCGACGTCGGCGCCGGCCTGCGTGCTGTGGTCCTGCATGGCGGGTCCCCCGTCAGATGTGCGGGACATCCTCGGGGATGTCGTAGAAGGTCGGGTGGCGGTAGACCTTGTCCCCGCTGGGCTCGAAGAACGGGTCGCGCTCGTCCGGGGTGGAGGCGGTGATCGCGTCCGAGCGGACCACCCAGAGGCTGACGCCCTCGTTGCGGCGGGTGTAGAGGTCGCGGGCGGCGAGCAGGGCCATCCGGTCGTCGGCCGCGTGCAGCGAACCGACGTGGACGTGGTTCAGCCCGCGTCGGGGGCGCACGAACACCTCGTACAGCGGCCAGCCGGCCTTGGACTCGGTCACTTTCCGTTCTCCTGTTCCGTGGGCTCGCCCGTACGCCCGGGCTGCCCGGGTTCGGCTGACTGCTCGGATCCGGTGGGCCGCCCGGGTTCGGCGCACTGTTCGGCGCGGCGCTTGGCCGCGTAGGCGACAGCCGCCTCACGGACCCAGGCACCGTCCTCGTGCGCCGTCCGGCGGCGTTCGACCCGCTGGGCGTTGCACGGGCCCTGGCCGTGGATGACCCTGGTCAGCTCGGACCAGTCCGGCTCGCCGAAGTCCCAGCCGCCGCGTTCCTCGTTCCGGCGCAGCTCGGGATCCGGGAGGGTGACGCCGAGGTGTTCGGCCTGCGGGACGGTCATGTCGACGAAGCGCTGGCGCAGCTCGTCGTTGGTGTGCCGCTTGATCCGCCAGGCCATCGAGCGGGCGGTGTTCGGCGAGTCGGCGTCCGGGGGCCCGAACATCATCAGAGACGGCCACCACCAGCGGTCCACCGCGTCCTGGACCATCCGGCGCTGCGCCTCGGTGCCGCGCATCAGTGTCATCAGCAGCTCGTAGCCCTGACGCTGGTGGAACGACTCCTCCTTGCAGATCCGCACCATCGCGCGGGCGTACGGACCGTAGCTGCAGCGGCACAGCGGGACCTGGTTGCAGATCGCGGCGCCGTCGACCAGCCAGCCGATCACGCCGACGTCGGCGAAGGTGAGGGTCGGGTAGTTGAAGATGGAGGAGTACTTCTGCCGGCCGGAGATCAGCTTCTCGGTCAGCTCGGCGCGGTCGACACCCAGGGTCTCGGCGGCGGCGTAGAGGTAGAGGCCGTGGCCGGCCTCGTCCTGGGCCTTGGCGAGCAGGATCGCCTTGCGGCGCAGCGAGGGGGCGCGGGTGAGCCAGTTGCCCTCGGGCTGCATGCCGATGATCTCGGAGTGCGCGTGCTGGGCGATCTGGCGGACCAACGTGGCCCGGTAGGCGTCGGGCATCCAGTCCCTGGGCTCGATCCGCTGCTCGGCGGCGACGACCGCCTCGAACCGGTCCTCCTGCGCCTGCGCGGGGACCGCCTCGGCCACCTCTGCTGTCACCACGATCACCTCTCGTGTCCCGCGCCGGCGCCCACGACGCCAACCGACTGACCGTTCGGTCGGTACCATTCTGCGCGGCGAGGTGGAGGGATGGCAAGGGACGCGGGTGAGGGGCGGGGTTTCGGGCAGTGAGGGGCGGGAGTGGGCGGCGGCGGACGGTCGACAAACAGATAACAGCTAACAGATTTCATTATCTGTTAGCTGTTATCTGTCAGCAGTTACTTGTCATCCGTCTTCTGTTCTCTGTCACCCTGTGCTCTTGCGCTCTGCTCTCTGTTCTCCGACAGCCCCCGGCCGTCGGCGGCCCGCTCAACCCTCCGTGCGGTCGCGCAGCCTCGGCAGCGGTACGGCGAGGAGCGCGGCCAGCAGGGCGATCCGGGGTGCCAGCTGGTCGAGCCGGATGTGCTCGTGCCGGGCATGAGCACCGGCACCGACCGCGCCGAAGCCGTCCAGCGTCGGCAGCCCGCGCGAGCCCGGCAGGTTGGTGTCCCCCGCGCCACCCGCCGGACCGCCGTCCAACTGCTGCCCGAGCACCGCGGCGAGTGAACGAACGTGCCGCAGCAGCGGATTGCCGGTGCGCTCAGGCCACGCCGGACGGCTGGACAGCACCTCGGTCCGGACCCTGGCCCCCGGGCGCAGCGCGGTGAGCCGAGCCAGGTTGTCGAGCGTACGGCGCTGCGCCTCGACGGTGGAGAACCGCAGGCCGAGCTCGGCCTCGGCCCGGCCCGCGACCACGTTGGCCCGCGAACCGCCGCTGATCCGACCGGCGTTGAGCTCCGTCCCCGGCTGCCCCGCGAGGCCGCGGACGACGACGAGCTGATCGACGAGTTCGTCGACCGCCGACACCCCGTCGTGGGCGTCGTTGCCCGCGTGGGCCTCACGCCCGGTGACGGTGAGCCGGACCCGGGTGCTGCCGCGCCGGGCTGTCTTCAACCGGCCGTCGGGGTGCGGAGGTTCGAGCCCTATGACTGCGGCCGCGCCGCGCAACTGGCGCTCGACCAGGCGCCGTCCGTCCGGACTGCCGACCTCCTCGTCGGAGACGACGACCAGTCGGACGGCGCGGTGCGGCCGCTGCCCGAGGTCGGCGAGCAGGGCGAACGCGCCTTCCAGGATGGCAAGTCCGCCCTTCATGTCGACGACGCCGGGGCCGCTGAGCAGACCGTCCTGCTCGGTGACCGGCCAGTCGGCGAGGGTGCCGACCGGCCAGACGGTGTCGTGGTGGCCGACGATCAACAGGTGCGGCAGGGTCTCGTCCTGCCCCTCCCACTCCAGGACCAGGTGGTCGCCGGCCGGCCCGGGCTCGCGCCGCGCGGTGGCACCGGTGGCTCTGAACCCGGCGCTCAACTCCTCGGCGAGAGCGTCGAGTCGGGGCACGTCTCCGCTGGGCGACTCGATCCGGGCCAGGTCCGTGCACCGGCGCCGGACGGCCCCGGCCAGCGTACGGGCGCGGGTACTGAGGGCCTGCGGCAGACCGGGGAGTGCGGCGGTCGCGGCAGCGGCGGCCGAGGCCGTGACAGTGGCCGTGGCCGTGGCATGAGCGGTAGTGGTAGCGGTAGCGGTGAGGGCCTCGCCGTCAGCAGCGGCCGGGAGGGCGACGGGGGCGCGATCCGAGGCAGGGGCGGGCGCGGGGGCGGAGTCGCCGTCGGGGGCGGCGGCACTCGGCGCGGCGGGCGACCCGACGATCTGGGGACTCAACGTTCGCCTCCGCGGCCGCTGCCGGTATTCAGCGGCCGGACCGGCCGACCACCCCAACCCGGCTGCCAGGCCCGGCCAGACCGTGCCGATCGACCGGGATGGTGCCCGGCCCTTCGGAACGGACCGTCTGGCCCAAGTGCGGTGGAACGGCTGGGCGGCGTGCTTGGCATTGCGTCCTCCTCGCTCGATCCGGTGGCCCCGGTCCGCCCGGGGCCCCGTGGACGGCGGCTTCCTGACGGCGGGCGCAACGGGCCGGACCGCCGCAGGGAAGCCGAGATGTGAGCCTAGAAGAACCGTTCGGCTTCCTGCGAGGTGGCCCTGCTCCCAGCGTGCCGGGACCGGGCCCTCAGCCTCGGACACCCGTCGGAGAACAGCGGCGGGCGCGCGGCGCGCGGGCCTGGATCGGCGCGCGGGCGCGGTCGCCGGATCGCGCCCATCTCCACCATGGACCCGCCGCCCGGGTTCGGCAGCGCAAACCGCCAAGGCGCGGGATTTCCACGCCGGATGGGTGACAACGGCTCAGCGCGCGGTACGAACCGGGAGCACGCGACCGGCTCAGGGGGAGCCCGGTCCGACGCCCCGGGAACACTCGCGTGAACACCGGACGACACGACGCCCCACCCACCACCGTGCGCACCACCGGGCGTCGGGCATCGGCAGGACCAGCGACCACGCGAGCCACGACGGCACGCCCCGCACCGCCCCGCACCGCAGCGTCCCACAGCGCCCGGCGCCGGCTCAGGCGCCGTCTCCGACCAGCCCGGCATCGCGCGCGAGCAACGCGGCCTGGACCCGGTTGCCGACGCCCAGCCCGGTCAGGATCCGGCTGACGTGCGCCTTCACAGTGCTCTCGCGCATCCCGAGGACGCCCGCGATCTCCGCGTTGGAGAGCCCGTCGGCGAGTTCGCGCAGCACGTCGGTCTCGCGCGGGGTCAGCCCGGCGACCCGGTTGCGGGCGGCGACCGACCGGGGCGCACCGGTGCGGTGGTAGCGGTCGATCAGTCGCCTCGCAGCCGCCGGGTGCAGCATCCCCTGGCCGCCGGCGACGACGTGGACGGCCCGGGCGATCTCGGCGGGCGGGGTGTCCTTGAGCAGGAAGCCGTCGGCCCCGGCGGCGAGCGCCTGGTACACGTACTCGTCGAGGTCGAAGGTGGTGAGCGCGATCACCCGCGGGGCCTCGGGCAGTTCGCGCAGGCGCCTGGTGGCGGCGATGCCGTCGAGCCGGGGCATCCGGATGTCCATGAGCGCCACGTCGATCCGCCGGCTGCGGGCCAGTTCGACGGCCTGCAGCCCGTCGATGGCCTCGGCGACCACGGTGAGGGCCGGGTCCTGGGCCAGCAGGTCGACGAGGCCGAGCCGCACCAGCGCGTCGTCGTCGACCACCATCGTGCGGATCATGAGGCGTCCTTCGGCTGCGGGGTCGGGGAGGGGGCAAGGGTCGGGGAAGGCCCGGATCCGAGGCCGTGTCCCGGTCCTGGAGCCGGTCCTGGCACGGACCCTGACACGGTCTGCGGCGGGCGCTCCGGTGCGGGCAGGCGGGCTGCGAGCCGGAAGCCGCCACCGCCGTCCGGTCCCGCGTCGAGGTGGCCGCCGAGCGCGTCGACCCGTTCGGTGAGCCCCACCAGACCGTACCCGCCGCCGGTGCCCGGCCCGTTCGGCGACGCCTCCCCCGGGCCGTTGCGGACCTCGACGGTGGTGGCCGGGGCGCCGTAGCGGACCCGGACGGTGACGGGCGCGGCGTGCGCGTACTTGCGGGCGTTGGTCAGCGCCTCCTGGACCAGGCGGTGCACGGCCAGTCGGTGGGTGGTGGGGACGGTCTCCGGGTCGCCGGAGAGGGCCAGTTCGACCTGCTGCCCGGCCGACGTGGCCTCGCCGACGAGTTCGGTGAGGTCGCGCAACGCGGGCGCCGGGACGGGCGCCGGAGCAGGCACCGGGACGCACACCGCCCGGGACGCTGCGGCCGGCACCTCCTCGGCGGCCGGTGCTGTCGGCGGGTCGGCCCGCAGGGCGCCGAGGACGTCGCGCAGGTCGTCGAGCGAGTGGGCGGCGGTGGTGCGCAGCAGTTCGAGGCGGTGGGTGAGCCGGTCCGGGTCGGCGGCGACGGTGCCGGCGAGGGCCTGGTCGCGCAGCACCCCGGCGTGCAGCACCAGCAGGCTGAGCCGGTGGGCGAGCACGTCGTGCATCTCCCGGGCGATCCGGGCCCGTTCGGCGGCCCGGGCCCGTTCGGCGCGCAACTCGCGCTCCCGGCGCAGCGTGTCCACCTGCTCGTGCAGGGTGCGGATCAGCACCCGGCGGCCGTGCAGCCACAGGCCGAAGGACAAGGCCGCCGCCTGGACGAGGAGTTGGGATCCGGTGGTGCCCGCCCAGCCGACCAGCGAGTCGGCTCGGGTCGCGCTCACCCCCGCGATGAGGGCGCCGCCGGCCGCCGCAGGGCCGGTCCGGCCGAGGGAGGCGAGGTAGTAGACGCTGAACAGCCCGGGAAAGGCGCGGTTGAACAGGCCGCCGGTGAGCACCGGCAGGACGGCGGAGGCCATCGGGTAGCGGCGGGCGAACAGCAGGGAGAGCGGGGCGAGGGAAGCCACGACGGTCCGGGGCAGCCGCGACGGCTCGTCGGCGTGGACCCACTGGGAGAGGCCCTCCTCGGCGGTCAGCGCGAGGATGCCGAGCAGTAGCAGGGTTTCGCCCCACAGCCGGCGGCCCGGGCCGTACCAGCCCAACAGGCCCGCGCGCATCGGGCCGCTCCCGTCCTCTCGCATCGGGCTCCCTCCGTGCTCGCTCCGTCCGCCCGTCGTCCGTCGCCTGTCCGTCCGTCCGGCTCGATGCTACGGGCGGGCGGCGGGCGGGTGCCCCCTTCTCCCGGGTACCCGCACCCTCGACTTTCGTCGGGGGTGCGGGTCGCTCGTCGGCCGATTCGGGGTGCGGCGGGGCTGCCTAGCGTCGACGGCATGACCATCGAACAGCTCAGCCCGCGCCCCGACTTCTCCGCCCCGCAGCGCAGTTCGCGGTCCGCCGGGGACCACCTGCTGTTCCTCGCCGAGGCCCTGCGCACCTTCCACGACACCGGAGCGCTGGCCCCGAGCGGCGAGGACCTGGTGAACGCCCTGGTGGTTCCGGCCACCAGCCGCCCGAATCGGCCGATCTCGGTGCTGGAAGTCGGCGCCGGGACGGGCGTGGTGACCCGCCGGCTGGCCCAAGTACTGCTCCCGGGCGACCGGCTGCACGTCGTCGAGGCGAACCCGCGCTTCGCCGACCGGCTGCGCGAGGACCCGGTGCTGGCCGCACGACGCCCGGGCGTCGCCCTGCGGCTGTCGGCCTGCCGGGTGGAGGAACTGACCCAGGACCAGAAGGACGAGCGGTACGACGTGATCGTGTCGGGCCTGCCCTTCACCAACTTCGAGCCGGCCCAGGTGCGCCACCTCCTCGACCTCTACCTGCGGCTGCTGCTGCCCGGGGGCGAGCTGACGTACTTCGGCTACCTCGGTACGACGACGGCCCGCACCCTGTCCTCGGGGCCCCGGCAGAGCGCCCGCCACCGGGCAGTGGTGCGACTGCTGCGGCAGTTCGAGGCGGTGTACGGGCTGGGCCGGCGCACGGTGTGGCGCAACCTGCCGCCGGCCCGCGCCTACCTGCTGCGATCGCCGGGCGGGCGGGAGGACTGGGGTCCGGCCTCGCCGCCAGGGCTCCCGGCAGGCGAGGCCGCAGCCGACGAGGCGCTCGCGCACGAGGAGCGCAGCCGAGCGGCCGATCGAGTCGGCGGGTGACAGATAACAGGTGACAGCTTTCAGATAACAGATAACAGACGACAGCAAACAGATTTTGAAATCTGTTCGCTGTCGTGCCATAGTGGACTCCGGGTCACCCCACCCATCGCCGCACCCACCCCTGGAGTCCCCGTGGCCACGACCTCCCGCCCCACACAGCGCACCCTCGGCACCTCCGGACCAGTCACCTCCGCCCTCGGCCTCGGCTGCATGGGCATGTCCGACCTGTACGGCCCGGCCGACGAGGCCGAGAGCATCGCCACCATCCACGCCGCGATCGACGCCGGGGTCACCCTGCTCGACACCGGCGACTTCTACGGCATGGGCCACAACGAGCTGCTGATCCACGAGGCCCTGCGCGGCCGCGCCCGCGAGAACGTGCAGATCAGCGTGAAGTTCGGCGCCCAGCGCGGCCCGGACGGCCAGTGGCTCGGCTACAACGCGAGCCCCGCCGCCACCAAGACCGCCCTCGCCTACACACTGCGCCGCCTTCGCACCGACCACATCGACGTCTACCGCCCCGCCCGCCTGGACCCGAACGTCCCGGTCGAGGAGACCGTCGGCGCCATCGCGGACCTGGTGAAGGCCGGCTACGTCCGCCACATCGGCCTGTCGGAGGTCGGCGCCGACACCCTGCGCCGCGCCGCCGCCGTCCACCCGATCAGCGACCTGCAGATCGAGTACTCGCTGATCTCCCGCTCGATCGAGGACACCATCCTCCCCACCGCCCGCGAGCTCGGCATCGGCGTCACCGCCTACGGCGTGCTCTCGC
This sequence comes from Kitasatospora sp. NPDC098663, assembly GCF_044760075.1. Classification (NCBI taxonomy): domain Bacteria; kingdom Bacillati; phylum Actinomycetota; class Actinomycetes; order Kitasatosporales; family Streptomycetaceae; genus Kitasatospora; species Kitasatospora sp. NPDC098663. The sequence goes on from NZ_JBIWAP010000003.1 coordinate 125,108, forward strand.
GCGGCCTGCTCAGCGGCCACTGGGACCAGGGTCGCGCCCTGGCCGGCACCGACTTCCGCGGCCACAGCCCGCGCTTCCAGGGCGACAACCTGGCCCACAACCTCGCGCTCGTCGAGGCGCTTCGCGCGGTGGCCTCCGCGAAGGAGGCGAGCGTCGCCCAGGTCGCCATCGCCTGGGTCGCCTCGCGCGGGGAGGACGTCGTTCCGCTGGTCGGCGCCCGCCGCCGCGACCGCCTCACCGAGGCGCTGGGCGCGCTGGACGTCACGCTCACCGCGGCCGACCTCGCGGCCATCGAGGCGGCCGTCCCCGCCGGCTCCGCAGCGGGCGACCGCTACGCTGCCGCCCAGATGGCACACCTGGACAGCGAGCACTGACCCACCGGAACCGGCCCGACGGCCGGGGACGGCAGCACCACCCTCGACCGCACGACCCTAAGGACGGACCTCCCCGTGACCACGGACACCACACTCACCGCCGAGCAGATCCTGATCGCGGCGGAGGACGTCCTCCGGCGGTTCGGCCCGGCCAAGGCCACCGTCGTGGACGTCGCCCGGATCCTCGGCGTCAGCCACAGCAGCGTCTACCGCCACTTCCCGAGCAAGGCCGCGCTGCGCGAGGCGGTCACCCAGCGCTGGCTCGACCAGGCGCACCACCAGCTCGCCTTCATCTCGACCGAGGCCGGCTCGGCCGTCGAGCGGCTGCACCGCTGGCTGGTGACGCTGTTCGCGGCCAAGCGGAAGAAGGCGCTGGACGACCCGGAGCTGTTCGCCACCTACATGGTGCTGGTCGAGGAGAACAGCGGCATCGTCGAGGCACACATCGACACCCTGGTCACCCAGATCGCCCAGATCGTCCAGGACGGCATGGAGAGCAAGGAGTTCAAGCTCGCCCACATCCTCTCCACCGCCCGCGCCGTCTTCGACGCCACCGGCCCCTTCCACGACCCGGCGTACGCGTCCTCGTGGTCCGAGCCGACCATCGAGGACCGTTTCGAGGCCCTCTGGAAGCTCATCCTCGGCGGCCTGCTCGCCAAGTGACACACCCCAGGCGCCCCTGACCCGGACATCGACGACCGGGCCCGCCGGCACCGGAGCGAAACCCGGTCGCCCGCGGGCCCGGTCGTCGATGTTTCGGTGCAGCTCGGTTCCCGGCGCTCGGGCTAGCGTCGGGAACTGCCGAACACCAGCCGGTAGATGATCAGCAGCACCAGGGCCCCGCCGATCGCCGACACCCAGGTCGCCATGTCGAAGAAGTGCGCCGTCACCGACCTGTGCAGGAAGTGCGAGGCGATCCAACCGCCGACGAAGGAACCGGCGATACCGATCAGGGTGGTCACGATCAGGCCGCCCGGGTCCTTCCCCGGCAGCAGCAGCTTGGCCAGTGCCCCCGCCAGCAGGCCTAGCACGATCCACGCGACGATGCTCATCTGTCCCTCCCGTCCACGGCGCGACGGCCCCGTTCCGCCGCTCTGCCAGGAAGGACGCCGCCTGCCGCCGCCCGGTTCCGGCGCAGTGGGAGCACCGGCCCGAACCGGCCACCCCGGACCGGGCCGCTCCGGGCCGCTCCGGGCGCGGCGCCCTTCCGGCGGGGTGCCCGCGCCGGGATACCGCGGCCATGCGCATCCTGATCGCCACCGCCGGATCCCGGGGCGACGTGGCCCCGTTCACCGGGCTCGGCGCCCGCCTCCAGGCGGCCGGCCATCAGGTGGCCGTCGCAACCCGCGCCACCTTCGCCTCCTCGGTGCGGACCGCAGGGCGAAATCTGTCATCTGTTACCTGTCACTTGTCAGCCGCCCGCCCGCCCGGACACCCGGGAGGGCCCAGCACGAGGTACAGCACCGAGGCCGACCCGAAGCCCACCGCCCAGCCGTAGTCGGCCAGCGGTTTGAACAGGGGCAGCAGCCCGTCCGCCGGGAACGGCCCGCCGTACGAGCCGCCGACCGCCAGGACGCCCCCGACCAGCAGCGCCGTCACCGCCCGCCAGTTCCACCCGCCCGCGTACCAGTACGCCCCGCCCGGCCGGTACAGCTCGGCGAGTTGCAGCCGGGTGCCGCGCAGCACCCAGTAGTCGGCGATCAGGACCCCGGCCACCGTCCCGAGCAGCCCGCCGACCACCCCCAGCCAGGTGAAGATGTACACGTGCGGGTCGGAGATCAGCCGCCACGGGAAGATCGCGATCCCGACGACGCCCGTGATCAGCGCCCCGGTACGGAAGTCGACCAGCCGGGGCAGCAGGTTGGCGAGGTCGTAGGCCGGCGAGACGACGTTGGCGGCGATGTTCACCGACAGCGTCGCGATCAGGACGGTCAGCAGCGCGAACAGGATGCCGACCGGGTTCTCCATCTTCGCGGCGAGTTCGATCGGGTCCCACACCGGTGCGCCGTAGACGGCCTGCGAGCCGGAGGTGACGAGGACGGACAGCAGCGCGAAGAGCGTCATCGTGGTCGGCAGGCCGAGCGCCTGCCCGCGGATCTGGGCGCGCTGGCTGCCGCCGAAGCGGGTGAAGTCGGGGATATTGAGCGACAGGGTCGACCAGAACCCGATCATGCCCATCAGTGCCGGGAAGAAGACCTTCCAGAACCCGCCGCCCCAGCCCAGTCGGGACGGCTGGTCGAGCAGCGGACCGAACCCGCCCGCCTTCACGGTGATCCATGCCAGCAGCGCCAGCGCGCCGACGATCACGAACGGTGCGGCCCAGTTCTCGAACCGCCGGAGGGTCTCCATCCCGCGGGCGATGATGGCCATCTCGATCAGCCAGAACAGCAGGAACGACACCCACTGCGTCCATGGGTAGCCGCCGAACTCCGCTGCCGTGCGCCAGGATTCGCCCAGCAGCTTGCCGGCCAGCAGGAAGATCCCCTCGCCGCCGATCCAACTCTGGATGCCGAACCAGGCGCAGGCCACCGCCGCCCGGATGAGCGCGGGCAGGTTGGCGCCGCGCAGTCCGAACGCGGCCCGGGCGAACACCGGGAACGGGATGCCGTACTTCGTCCCCGCGTGCCCGGTGAGCAGCATCGGCACGAGCACCACGAGGTTGGCGAGCGCGATGGTCAGTACGGCCTGCTTCCAGTCCATGCCGAGCGCGACGAGCCCCGAGGCGAGCGTCCAGGACGGGATGTTGTGGGCCATGCCGACCCAGAGCGCCAGGAAATTGTAGGTGGTCCAGGTGCGCCGTGCCACCGGGACCGGCCGCAGGTCGTCGTTGGTGAAGCCGTTGGACGGCAACTCTCCTGCGGCCGGGTCGAGTTCGGCCCGGCCGTCGGAGTGCTGCCGGTGCCCGCCGCCGCTGGTCGCGGTGTCGGCCATGGGCAACTCCCCTCCGCGCGAGTGGCGTTACGTCCGGGGTTGGTGGGACAGGTGCGGGATGACGTCGGACCCGTAGGCGTCGATGGTGGCCTCGACGGCGTCGTGCATGGCGTAGACGGCGAACTGGTCGACACCGAGGGAGCGGAGGTGTTCCAGGCGGGCGAGTTGGGCCTGCGGCGGGCCGATGAGGCAGAAACGGTCGACGATCTCGTCCGGCACGAAGGCGGTGTCGGGGTTCCCGGCCCGCCCGTGGTGGCTGTAGTCGTACCCCTGGCGGCCCTTGATGTAGTCGGTGAGGGCCTCCGGGACGAGGTCGGAGTGCGCGCCGTAGTGGCTGACCAGGTCGGCCACGTGGTTGCCGACCATCCCGCCGAACCAGCGGCACTGCTCCCGGGCGTGGGCGAGCGCGGCGGGCGAGTCGTCGGCGGTCACGTAGGCGGGGGCGGCGACGCAGATGGTGACGGCGTCCGGATCCCGGTCGGCCTCGGCCGCGGCGGACCGCACCGCCTTGACCATGTACTCGGTGAGGTACGGGTCGGCCAGCTGGAGGATGAACCCGTCGGCCTGGCGACCGGTCAACGCGAGCGCCTTCGGCCCGTACGCGCCCATCCAGATGGGGAGTTGAGCCCCGGGGCCGACCCACGGCAGGTGCATCTCGGTGCCGTCCACCTCGACCGTCCGCCCCTCGGCCAGCTCCTTGATCGCGTGCATGGCCTGGGAGAGCCGGGCGAGGGTGGCGGGGTGGCGTCCGGCGACCCGCATGGCGGAGTCGCCGCGGCCGATGCCGCAGACGGTGCGGTTGCCGTACATGTCGTTGAGCGTGGCGAACAGGGAGGCGGTGACCTCCCAGGTCCGGGTCGAGGGGTTGGTGACCATCGGTCCGACGGTCAACCGCCGTGTCTCGGCGAGGATCCGGCTGTAGATGACGAACGGCTCCTGCCACAGGACGCAGGAGTCGAAGGTCCAGCCGTGGCTGAACCCGGCCTGTTCGGCGCGGATCATCCGGTCGATGAGCAGGCGGGCGGGCGGGTCGGTCTGCAGGACGAGGCCGATGTCCATGGGTGGCTCCGGGGAGGGTGGTTCCGCCGCCCGGGCGGTCGTGCGCACAGGCCCGGGCGGCGGCACGGGAGAGTGGTCAGGTCAGGTACTGGCAGGTGTCGCGGCGCAGGAACGTGCCGTGGCCGGCCCGGCCGAGCCAGGTTTCGCCGTCCAGCACGACGGTGCCGCGGGAGAGCACGGTGCGGGCGCGGCCGGTGAGTCGGCGGCCCTCGTACGCCGAGTAGTCCACGTTCATGTGGTGCGTGGCGGCGGAGACGGTCTGCACGGCGGTGGGGTCGTAGACGACGAGGTCGGCGTCGGCGCCGGGCGCGATGGTGCCCTTGCGCGGGTGCAGCCCGAACATCCGGGCGGGCGTGGTGCAGGCGATCTCGACCCAGCGCCGACGGGTGATGTGCCCGTCCACGACGGCCTGGTGGAGCAGGTCCATCCGGTTCTCCACGCCAGGCAGGCCGTTGGGGATCTTCGAGAAGTCGCCGCGGCCGAGTTCCTTCTGCCCGGTGAAGCAGAACGGGCAGTGGTCGGTGGAGACCACCTGGAGGTCGTTGGCGCGCAGCCCGCGCCACAGCGCCTCCTGGTGCTCGCGCGGCCGAAGCGGCGTGCTGCACACGTACTTGGCGCCCTCGAAGCCGTCGGTGCCGGTCTCGGCGAGGTTGTCGGTGGAGAGGAACAGGTACTGCGGGCAGGTCTCGCCGAAGACGTTGAGCCCGGCGTCGCGGGCCTGGACGAGCTCGGCGAGGGCGGCGGCCGCGGAGACGTGGACGACGTAGAGCGGGCTGCCGGCGACCTGGGCGAGCTTGATGGCCCGGTGGGTGGCCTCGGCCTCCAGGAGTTCGCGGCGGACCTCGCCGTGGTAGCGGGGTGCGGTGTGCCCGGCGGCGAGGGCCTGTTCGACCAGGACGTCGATGGCGATGCCGTTCTCGGCGTGCATCATGATCAGCCCGCCGTTGGCCGCGCCGCGCTGCATGGCGCGCAGGATGCGGCCGTCGTCGCTGTAGAAGACGCCGGGGTAGGCCATGAAGAGCTTGAAGGAGGTGGATTCGCCGGAGTCGACGAGGGCGTCCATCTCCTTGAGGACGCCCTCGTCGACGTCGGAGACGATGGTGTGGAAGGCGTAGTCGACGGCGCAGTTGCCGTCGGCCTTGGCGTGCCAGGTGTCCAGGCCCTGACGCAGCGAGCCGCCGACGGACTGCACGGCGAAGTCCACGATGGTGGTGGTGCCGCCCCAGGCGGCGGCCCGGGTGCCGGTCTCGAAGGTGTCCGAGGCCGAGGTGCCACCGAAGGGCAGTTCCATGTGGGTGTGGGCGTCGACACCGCCCGGGATGACGTAGTGGCCGGTGGCGTCGATGACGGTGTCGGCGCTCCAGGCCTCGGCGGCGGAGCTGCCGGTGGTGGCGAGGGCGGCGATGCGTTCGCCCTCGATGAGGACGTCGGCGTGGAGTTCGTCGGCGGCGGTGATGACGAGGCCGCCGCGGACGATGGTGCGCTGGTGCGGGTCGCGGGTGGTCATCGCGCTGCTCCTCAGGCCTCGGCGAGCGGTCCGTAGGCGTCGGGGCGGCGGTCTCGGTAGAACGCCCACTGCTGGCGGACCTGTTCGATCAGGTCGAGGTCGAGGTCGCGGACGACGAGCTCCTCCTCCTTGTCGGAGGCGACGTCGCCGACGAACTGGCCGCGCGGGTCGACGAAGTAGGAGGTGCCGTAGAAGTCGTTGTCGCCGTACTCCTCGGTGCCGACGCGGTTGATGGCGGCGACGAAGTACTCGTTGGCGACGGCCGCGGCGGGCTGTTCCAGCTGCCAGAGGTAGCCGGAGAGGCCTCGGCTGGTGGCGGAGGGGTTGTAGACGATCTGCGCTCCGGCCAGGCCCAGGGCGCGCCAGCCCTCGGGGAAGTGGCGGTCGTAGCAGATGTAGACGCCGACCTTGCCGACGGCGGTGTCGAAGACGGGCCAGCCGAGGTTGCCGGGCTTGAAGTAGTACTTCTCCCAGAAGCCCTTGACCTGCGGGATGTGGTGCTTGCGGTACTTGCCGAGGTAGCTGCCGTCGGCGTCGATGACGGCGGCGGTGTTGTAGTAGACCCCGGCCTGTTCCTCCTCGTAGACCGGGACGACGATCACCAGGCCGAGTTCACGGGCGAGGTCCTGCATCCGGCGGACGGTGGGACCGTCGGGGACGGCTTCGGCCCAGCGGTAGTGCTCGGCTTCCTGGACCTGACAGAAGTACGGGGCGTTGAAGACCTCCTGGAAACCGATGATCTTCGCGCCCTGGGCGGCGGCCTCACGGGCGTACCGCTCGTGAAGGGCGATCATGCTCTCCTGGTCGCCGGTCCAGCGGGTCTGGACGAGCGCGGCACGGACGATCTGCGACATGGATACCTCCGCAACTCCGCTGCCCGGCCATGGGGTCGGGCCTGCGGTCTGAGGGTTGACGGGGCGGGCGGGTCTCGTCTGCGGACCGCCGGGGATCCGCAGGGGTCTACGTGCGTAGAAAGCGGTCTGTAGACCGTAGGCCGGGCCTCGGTGGCCTGACAATACGTTGGCGGTAACGCATCTGGGGCGATCTCGTGACGCGGACACGCGGAGGGTCCTGGATGGGATGAAACGATCATTTACCCCGCGAGTGGGGTCCTTACGCCTGTGCGTGCCGTTCGGCGGTTGCGGTCCGGAACGGCTCGACGACCGGTCGGCCGGTCAGCCGGTCGGCCCGGGGTGGAGCAGCGCGGCGCGGCCGGCGGCGGTCGGCCCCATCCGGCTTGACTTCGTCCGGTTGGCTCGGGAAGGATCCGGCGCATGGACACCGGCACCACTCTGGTCTGCCGCCTGCACGTCGATCTGCGACGCCAGGCGAGTTCCATCTGTGCCTGTTGACCTTGGCTCTCCCCGCCGCCCCCGCCCTGTGACGTCCGCCAGGGCCCGCGCCGCACACCCGCACCCAGAGTTCTGATCCCCGCCCCGCCCGGCGCACCCGCGCGTGCCGTGCCGCTCCGTCGGCCCGTGCCCTCGCCCGCCGCCGGACCAGGGCGCACCCCGCCGACGTTCCCGCTGCACCCGAGGACGCCCCCATGAGCCTGAACCTCGCCCCCGACGAACCCGCTGCCGCCCGAGCCCCGACCCCGGCACGGGCACCGGCACCGGCACCGGCACCGGCACGAACAGCCAGAGCCACGGCCACCGCCACCGCCACCGAGGAGACCCGCGCGCCGCTCACCCCGAGCGCCCTGCGCACCGTCGTCCGCGAACTGGCCGAACAGCCCGACCAGTGGATCCACCTCGTCCGACTCTCCACCGAGGAGCGCTGGTACCAGCGGCTGGTGGCCGACGACGACCACGAGGTGTGGCTGATCAGCTGGCTGCCCGGCCAGTCCACCGGCTTCCACGACCACGGCGGCTCGCGCGGCGCGTTCACCGTCGCCCTCGGCGAGCTGGAGGAGCTGTCCCTCGGCGGGCCGGAGCAGGGCCTGCTGATCCGCCGGGTCCCGGCCGGCACCGCCCGCGCCTTCGGCCCCGAGTACGTGCACGACGTCCGCAACACCGCGTCCGGCCCGGCCGTGACCCTGCACGCCTACTCGCCCCCGCTGGGCTCGATGGCGCACTACGACCTGCGGGCCGGCGGGCTCGTCCGCACCTCGGAGGAAGGACCGGAGCAATGGTGACCACGATCGACGACCTGGTGGAGCGGGCCCGCGAGGGCGTCCACCGTCCGCGCGCCCGGGAGGCGTACCAGTCGCAGCTGGACGGCGCGCTGCTGGTGGACATCCGTCCGGCGGCGCAGCGGGCGGCGGAGGGGGAGATCCCCGGCTCGCTGATCATCGAGCGCAACGTCCTGGAGTGGCGGCTGGACCCGACGGGCAGTCACCGGATCGCCGAGGCGTCGGGTTACGACGTCGAGGTGATCGTGGTCTGCTCGGAGGGGTACGCCTCCAGCCTGGCGGCGACCTCGCTGCGCGAGCTGGGGCTGCACCGGGCGACCGATCTGGACGGCGGCTTCGTCGGCTGGGCGGCCTCCGGGCTGCCGACACGCCGGGGCGGCGGAGAGCCTGGAGGGCTGGGGCGCTCGGGCGGCTGACGGGCTGATCGTCCGGGGCCCGAGCCCTCGACCCGCCGTCAGGCTGTCCGCGTCCCGCCCCTCTGACCTGCCGGAACGTCGGGCGTCCGGTCGGCCCCGGCCGTCCGGAGGCGGGGTCCGGGCCCCGTGCCGGGTGGTAAGTGAGAGACAGGAGATGATCCAGGTCATAGTCTGATCAGAGTTTCCGCCGGTCCGAAGCTGGGCAGCCACGCGGGCGGAAGAACGCCCGGGCGGTCGATCCGACAGACGCCGTCACGGCAGCGGCCGGTACGGCCCGCGCCGTCGCCGCTTGTCGACGAACCGCCATCAACCGCACGACCGAAACAGGCGCCGCCTCCCCGGGGCGCCCTGACGAGGAAACTCCCCGTGATCAGATTCGAGGGCGCCGGCAAGCGCCACCCCGACGGCACCATCGCCGTCGAGGGCCTGGACCTGGACGTCCCGACCGGTCGGATAACCGTCCTGGTCGGACCGTCCGGGTGTGGCAAGACCACCCTGCTGCGCATGGTCAACCGGATGGTCGAGCCGACCTCGGGCCGGGTGCTGCTGGACGACACGGACGTCGCCGAACTGGAGCCCGCCAAGCTGCGCCGTGGCATCGGCTACGTGATCCAGCAGGCCGGCCTGTTCCCGCACCGCAAGGTGATCGACAACGTCGCCACCGTGCCCTACCTGCTCGGCTGGGACCGCAAGAAGGCCCGCGCCCGGGCCGCCGAACTGCTCGAACTGGTCGGGCTCGCTCCCGAGACCGGCAAGCGGTACCCGTTCCAGCTGTCCGGCGGCCAGCAGCAGCGGGTGGGCGTGGCCCGCGCCCTCGCGGCCGACCCGCCGGTGCTGCTGATGGACGAGCCGTTCAGCGCCGTCGACCCGGTGGTGCGCGCCGGGCTCCAGGAGGAACTGCTGCGGCTCCAGTCCGAGCTGCACAAGACGGTGCTGTTCGTCACCCACGACATCGAGGAGGCCGTCCGGCTCGGCGACCAGGTGGTGGTCCTGCGCGAACACGGCCGGATCGCCCAGCTCGCCGACCCGCACACCCTGCTCACCACCCCCGCGGACGACGGCGTGGCCGCCTTCCTCGGCCGCGACCGGGGCCTGCGCGGCCTCGCCCTGCGCCCCGCGACCGCCGTCGCCGTCCGCCCGGTGGCAGACGGGCTGCGCTACGGCGGCTGGGAGCTGGCGCTGGACGACGAGCGCCGCCCGATCGGCTGGATCGACCGCGACGCCGCCACCGCCGAGCTGCACCCGGTCTCCGGCTACCGGCCGGACGCCGACACCCTGCGCACCGCGCTGGACGCCGCCGTCCTCTCCCCCGCCGGGGCCGCCGTCGCCCTGGACGCCGACGGCCGGGCCACCGGCACCGCGAGCCGCGAGGCCGTCCTGGCCGCGCTGTCCGCCCCGGTAGCCGACGCAGCAGGCACGGCGGCCGGCACGGCAGCAGGCACGGCAGCCGGCACGGCGGCCGGTGACCTCACGGACGGGGCGGCCGGTGGACGGTGAACCGATCGTCCGCTGGTACTGGATCGGCGACCATCTCGGCTACCTCGGCGACCTGCTCGCCGACCACGCCGTGATCGCCCTGGTCCCGGTGCTCATCGGCCTGCTGCTGGCCGTCCCGCTGGGTCTGGCCTGCACGCGCTTCCCCCGGCTGTACCAACCGCTGTCCGCCGTCTTCAACATCGTCTACGCGCTGCCCTCGCTGGCCGTGTTCGTGGTGCTCATCCCCTACACCGGCCTCGCCACCCAGGCCACCGTGATGATCCCGCTCACCTTCTACGCGCTCGCCGTGCTGCTGCCGACCACCGTGGACGGCCTGCGCGCCGTCCCGGACCCGGTCCGGCAGGCCGCCACCGCGATGGGGTACGGGCCGTGGCACCGGCTGACCTCCGTCGAGCTGCCCGCCGCCGTGCCGTACCTGATCGCCGGGCTGCGGGTCGCGGCGGTGTCCAGCATCTCGCTGGCCAGCGTCGGCGCGCTGATCGGGCGCGGTGGGCTCGGCTACCTGTTCATCGACGGCTTCCAGCGCACCTTCCCGACCCCGATCGTGGCCGGCATCGCGCTGATCGCCGTCCTCGCGCTGGCCGTCGACCTGCTGCTGGTGGGCGCCCGCCGGGTGCTCGCGCCCTGGGCCGTCCGGGAGAAGGGAGCCGGTTCGTGAACTGGCTGAACTGGCTGGGCGACTTCTTCTCCGCCCCCGACCACCGCAGCGGCCCGGACTCGATCGTGCACCGGATCACCGAGCACCTGGTGCTCTCCGGCGAGGCCCTGCTGTTCGCGGCGCTGCTCGCCGTGCCGCTCGGACTGCTGATCGGTTACAGCGGGCGCGGCGTCACGCTCGTGACGGCCTTCGCCGGTGCCACCCGCGCCCTGCCGACGCTCGGCCTGGTGACGCTGGCGGTGCTGCTCGGCGGGGTCGGGGACACGGCCGTGCTGATCCCGCTGGTCGCGCTCGCCGCGCCGCCGCTGCTGGTGGCCGCCGTCGAGGGGGTGCGCGGCACCGACCCGGACGTCCGGGACGCGGCGCGCGGCATCGGGCTGACCCACCCGCAGGTGCTGTGGCAGGTCTGCCTGCCGTCCGGGGCGCCGACCCTGCTGGCGGGCTTCCGCACCGCGACCGTCCAGGTGATCGCGACCGCCACCGTGGCCGCGTACGTCGGTCTGGGCGGCCTCGGCCGCTACGTCATCGACGGACTGGCCACCCGCAAGTACGCCGTCACCGTCGGCGGCGCGCTGCTGGTGGTGCTGCTCGCGGTCGGCGCCCAGCTGTTCTTCGCCCTGCTCGCCCGGTACGCGCTCCCGCCCGGAATGCGCGCCCAGCGCCGGGCCCGCTGAACCTCGTTCCCCATCCTCTCCGGAAGGACATCTGTCACCATGTCGACAAACCACGGAAGCAGGCGCGCCGTCGTCCTCGGCACGCTCGCCGCGCTCGCCCTCGGCGCCACCGCCTGCGGCTCCTCCGGCGGCGGCGACCCGCTCGGCGGCGGCTCCGCGGCGGGCTCCCCCGCCGCCTCGGGCGCCGGCGCCGGCTCGACGGTGGTCGTCGGCTCGGCGAACTTCCCGGAGAACGTGCTGCTCGGCTCGATCTACTCGCAGGCCCTCAAGGCCAAGGGCGTCAAGGTCGAGGAGAAGTTCAACATCGGCAGCCGCGAGGTGCTCTACGGGCAGCTCCAGAGCGGCAGCCTGAGCGTCCTGCCCGAGTACAACGGCTCGCTGCTCGCCTACCTGGACGCCAAGTCCACCGCCGCCACCACCGAGGAGGTGAACGCGGCGCTGGCCAAGACGCTGCCCGCCGCGCTGGGGATCCTCGACTCCTCCCCCGCCGAGGACAAGGACTCGCTCAGCGTCACCCAGGAGAACGCCGACAAGTACGGCCTCAAGAGCATCGCCGACCTGGCCGCCAAGGCGGGCGAGTTCACGATAGGCGGTCCGCCGGAGTTCAAGTCCCGCCGCGAGCAGCAGCTCAAGGACGTCTACGGGCTGAACTTCAAGGAGTGGAAGCCCACCGGCGACGCCACCGCGAACGCGCTCAAGGACGGCACCATCCAGGTCGGCAACGTGTTCACCACCGACCCGAAGATCGTCCAGCTGAAGCTCGTCCCGCTGACCGACCCGAAGAACCTCTTCGGCGCGCAGAACGTCACCCCGCTGGTCAACAAGGCGAGTGTGAACCCCACCGCGACGGCGGCCCTCAACGCGGTGTCGGCCAAGCTCGACACGGCGGGGCTGACGGCGCTGATGAAGCGTGTCGCGATCGACAAGGACGACCCGTCGGCGGTGGCCAAGGACTGGCTGAAGGCCAACGGCCTCGGCTGACCACGCCTCGGCGGGCGCCTTGCGCGCCTTGTGCGCCTAACGCGCCTTACGGACGCGGCGAGTCGGCGGCCCGGGAGGTCCCACCTCCCGGGCCGTCCGCGCTCGCGGGAGGATCTTCCCTTCAGCGCCGCGGACATGACAGTGTGACGCCATGCGCACTCGTCTCCTCGCCGCCACCCTCACGGCATTCGCCGCGGTGAGCCTCGCTGCCTGCTCCAGCTCCGGACCGGGCCCCCACCCGGCCACCGCCGCGGCCGGCTCCCCCACCACCCCGGCCGCCGCCTCGGTCCCCGCCCCCGGCACCGCCACGACGCCGCCGACGCCCGAGTCGCCCTCGGCCTCCGCGCCCGACCCGGCCGCCTCCCCCTCCGCGCCCGCGGCCCCCTCGACGCCCGCGCCCGACAACCCCTCGGCCCCCGCCCCGGACTCCGGCTCCCCCGGGGCCCCCGCCCCGGCCAAGCCCACGCCCCCCGGCGACGCCGGCCTGCCCGGAAAGCCGGGCACCGACCTGACCGGCAAGCTGGTCGCCGCGCTGGACGCGATCGACCCGGCAATCGTCGGCGGCAAGCCGGACCAGGCCGTGGACCGGGCCCGCAACCAGTGCCAGGCGCTGTTCCAGTTCCCCAAGGACAAGTCGAAGCTGGTCGAGCTGGCCAACCAGCGCTTCACCTCGCCCGACCACCCGCAGGGCTTCGGACCGGACACCGCCGCGAAGATCAACGACGCGCTGCGGACCACCCTCTGCCCGCCGCCGGCGTGATCCGGAGCGGCCACCCGAACCGCCCGGTGTCCTGAGCGCCGGGCCGCCGTGGCCGCGCGCCCGCCGACGGGCGCGCGGCCACGGCACCTTCGCTCTTCGGCGGCGCCGTCCTTCGACGCATCCGCCCTTCGACGCATCCGCCCTTCGGCGCATCCACCGTTCGGTATGCCCACCCTTCGACGCGTCCGCCCTTCGGTAGCGCGGCCACCCCGCCCCACCGGCCACCTCCGCCGCACCGCCCACCTCCACAGTCCCGGCCGCACCGCGCACACCCGGCCGGTCGGACGGCCCTTCGGGCACGGGGGCGGTGTGTTGACGAACTGTTAGGTCTCTTGACAGACCAGTGGTCTAGTCCAACCATAAGCATGTCGATCCGACCGGGATGCACTGTGGGGGTGTGACCACCGGCGGCTGAGGCACTGCCCTGCCCTGTCCCGCACCACCCCCGCTCCGTACGGCGTGCGCACACGCGTACCCGCCACCCGCCTCCACGCGAGTCGGTGGACTTCCGCGCGCCCACACATCCGGACACCCAGCAGTCCCGCACGTCAGCACACCCACACGTCCGCACGTCCGGGCCCGCGCAGCCGACCCCACACGGCCGTCGCGCCCCGATCATGCGCGTATCCCCAACGTCCTGCCCCACCACGTATGTTGGAGAATCCATGCGTCTACGCAGAACCATCCAGGCGGCCCTGACGGCCTGCGCCACACTGGCCGCCTCGGCCGGCCTGGTCGCCGCCGGGACGGGCTCCGCCCAGGCCGCGACCCCGCTCCCCAGCAGGGTCTTCGCTCCCTACTTCGAGTCCTGGACCGGGCAGAGCCCCGCCGCCCTGGCTGCCCAGTCCGGGGCCAAGTACCTGACGATGGCGTTCCTCCAGGCCGCCACCAAGGGCTCCTGCACCCCGTACTGGAACGGCGACACCTCGAAGCCGGTCTCCTCCTCGACCTTCGGCGCCGACATCGCCACCATCCGGGCCAACGGCGGAGACGTGATCCCCTCCTTCGGCGGCTACACCGCCGACAACACCGGCACCGAACTGGCCGACAGCTGCACCGACGTCAACCAGATCGCGGCAGCCTTCGAGAACCTCGTCACCACCTACGACGTCAGCCGGATCGACCTCGACATCGAGGACAACTCGCTGACCAACACGGCCGGAATCGACCGCCGCAACAAGGCGATCAAGATCGTGCAGGACTGGGCCGCCGCCAACGGGCGCAACGTCCAGTTCTCCTACACGCTGCCAACCACCACCAGCGGGCTGGCCTCCAGCGGCCTCGCCGTGCTGAAGAACGCGGTCAGCAACAACGCCCGGATCGACGTCGTCAACATGATGACCTTCGACTACTACGACGGCGCCACCCACGACATGGCGGCCGACACCCAGACCTCCGCGCAGGGCCTCTACAACCAGCTCGCCAAGCTCTACCCGTCCAAGACCCCCGCCCAGCTGTGGGGTTCGATCGGGATCACCGAGATGCCCGGCATCGACGACTACGGCGCGGCCGAGACCTTCACCGTGGCCAACGCCACCACCGTCTACAACTGGGCGGTGTCGAAGGGCATCAACACGCTGTCCTTCTGGGCGCTCCAGCGCGACAACGGCGGCTGCCCGGGCAAGGCGGGGGACGACTCCTGCTCCGGCATCAGCCAGAACACCTGGGACTTCACCCACATCTTCGCGCCGTTCACCAGCGGCTCGACGGTGACCAACGACTTCTCCGTGGCCGTCAACCCCAACTCCGCCACGGTCACCGCCGGTTCGTCCACCTCGGCGGCCATCGCCACGGCGGTGACGGCGGGCTCGGCACAGAGCCTCAACCTGTCGGTCAGCGGCGCCCCGGCCGGCGTCACCGCCACCGTCACCCCCGGCAGCGTCACCACCGGCACCGGCGCCACCCTCAACGTCACCACCACCGCGGCGGCGGCACCCGGGAGTTACCCGCTGACGGTCACCGGCAGCGCGGCCTCCGGCAGTCACACCGGCGTCTTCACCCTGAACGTCACGGGCACCCAGCCCGGCAACGACTTCTCGGTCGCGGTGAACCCGAACTCCGGTACGGTGGCCGCCGGTTCGTCCACGTCGGCGGCCATCGCCACGGCGGTCACGGCGGGCTCGGCACAGAGCCTCAACCTGTCGGTCAGCGGCGCCCCGGCCGGCGTCACCGCCACCGTCACCCCCGGCAGCGTCACCACCGGCACCGGCGCCACCCTCAACATCGCCACCACCGCGGCCGCCACGGCGGGCAGCTACCCGCTCACCGTGACCGCCACCGGGCCGTCCGGCACCCACACCGCCACGTACGCACTGACCGTCACCGGGACGACCCCGCCGCCGACCGGCCTGGTCAACGGCGACCTGGAGACCGGCAGCCTCGCCCCGTGGACCTGCCAGAGCGGCGGCGCCGTGGTCTCCACCCCGGTCCACTCCGGGTCCTACGCGCTCCAGGCGGCGGCCACCGCCGGCCAGACCGGCGAGTGCTCGCAGACCGTCACGCTGAAGGCCAACACCAGCTACACGCTGAGTGGCTGGGTGCAGGGCAACTACGCGTACCTCGGCGTCAGCGGTGGCGCCACCGCCAGCTCCTGGACCCCCAACGCCTCCGGCTGGACCAAGCTGACCGTCCCCTTCACCACCGGCGCCTCCGGCACCGTCACCGTGTACCTGCACGGCTGGTACGGCCAGGGCAACGTCTTCGGCGACGACTTCTCGATCGCCTGAGCCGCGCGCGACGCCTGACGGCTGACGGCTGACAGGGAACGAATAACAGATAACAGCTGACAGATTTCATCATCTGTCAGCTGTTATCTGTTTGCTGTTCGTTGTCAGCCGTCAGCTGCTCGTCGCCGGCCGGCGGCCGGCGGCCGTCAGCTCCCTGCCACCACCTCGGCCTCCGCCGTCCTCATCCGCCCGGGCCGACATAGCGTCACGTACGCCGCCATCGCCAGCACCCCGCTCGCCAGGACGACCACCGCCAGCAGCACCGCCGACGGCCGGCCGCCGAGGCTGCTCAGCGGTGCGACCACCGCCCCGCACAGGAAGTTGCCGGTGCCGAGCAGCGCCGACGCCGTCCCGGCCGCCCGCGGCTCGACCAGGCTGAGCGCCTGCGCGGCCGTGTTCGGCAGGACCACGCCCATGCTGCCCATCATCACGAACAACGGCGGGCAGAACCCGACCAGCCCGAAGTCCCAGACCGCCGTCAACAACACCAGCGCCACTCCGGCGGTCACCGCCGTCGCCAGCCCGGCCAGCATCAGCCCCCGCGGGGCGAAGCGGCGCGCGAGCACCCGTCCGTTCAACTGCGTCATCACGACGATGGCCAGCGAGTTCGCCCCGAACAGCAGGCTGTAGGTCTGCGGCGAGACCTGGTACACGTGCTGGAGCACCGTGGACGACCCGCTGATGTAACCGAACAGCGCACCGAAGGCGAAGGAGCTGGTCAGCGCCAGCCCGAGGAACGGCAGGTTGCGCAGCAACCGCCCCATCGTGCGCAGCGTCGCGCCCACCCCGCCGGTGCCCCGGTTCTGCGTCGGCAGGCTCTCGCGCAGCGCCCCGAAGGCGGCCAGGGTCAGGAGCAGCCCGAGCGCGGTCAGCGCGCCGAAGGTGCCGCGCCACGAGGTGAACCGCATCAGTTGCGCGCCGAGGATCGGGGCGAGGATCGGCGCCAGCCCGGATATCAGCGCGATGGAGGCCAGGAACCGCAGCATCGCGACGCCCTGGAAGCGGTCCCGGGCGACGGCCCGGCCGATGACCAGCCCGGCGGATCCGGCCGCGCCCTGGATGAAGCGGGCGATGATCAGCACCGTCAGGCTCGGCGCGATCACGCACACCACGCTGGCCAGGGTGTAGAGGACGAGCCCCGCGAGCAGCGGCGGGCGGCGGCCGTAGCGGTCGCTGAGCGGTCCGAAGAGCAACTGCCCGGCCGCGACCCCGAACATGGAGAAGGTGAGGGTGAGCTGGACGGCGGCCGGTTCGGCGACCAGGTCGTCGGCGATCGCGGGCAGCCCGGGCAGGTAGAGGTCGGTGGTGAGCGGGCCGAGCGCCACGAGACCGCCCAGGACGGCGATCGTGGCCCGGCCGGGGCGGGACTGGCCGGTGGTGGGGGCGGCGGAGGGAGCGGTCGACGTGTCGCCGGCAGAGCCGACGGTCGGGCCGGGCATGGGGCTCCTCACGGAACGGGGAACGGGACGGGACGGGGGCGGGACGGGTTTGTCCACGCTCCGTCCTATCGCAGCCCAGGCCGTTTCCGACAGCGGGGGTCCTCCCGCTGGTCCACCGTCGGCCACTCCGGCGGTACCCGGGCACGACGACGGCCCGCCCGCACCTGTCGGTGCGTGGCGGGCCGGTCGGAGCCTGGCGGCGTACTCGGAGCCTCACGGCGAGCCCGGTGCGGGCACCCGGCTCGGTGCCCCCGTGCACGGCGCCCGGCTCGGGGCGCCCGGCTCAGTGCGCCCGGCTCAGTGCTTGGCGGGCCGCTCGGCGCGCAGGGCCGCCTGCACCGCCGCGCCGTCCTGCCACGCGTAGAGCTGGTTGCCGGTGAGCGTCACGTTGTAGTGCCCGCAGGTGCCACTGGCCTTGGCCGCGACACCCTCGGGGAACCAGCCGGCCTTGAGCGACAGCGGCACCGAGTGCGCGGACTTGCCGGGCAGGCCGGTGTTGCAGCCGACGGGCAGCCGCCCCTCCGGGAGGGTGGCGCGCAGCAGGCGGTCGTCGCCGGTGGTGGACATCAGGTACTTCACCGAGGAGGCGTTGTCGGGCAGCCAGGCCGGCATCGAACGGCGCTCGGCCTTGGCCTGGCTGCCGGTGTCGTAGGTGGCCTGCTCCTGGTGGCGTCCGTCGTACCAATCGGACACCCTCGGGCCGATTGCCACGGCCGCCACGGCGACGGCCATGCCGGTGCCCGCGACTCCCAGTGCGACCTTGCTCACGATGCCCTTCATGCCCGTCTGTCCTCTCCGTCTCCGGTTCCGGTCCGGTCGGCGAGGTCTGCCGTCCGGGTGTATCCATCGTGGCCCGTGCCGTCCCTTTGGAGCGTCACCACCAGGTCGCGATCTTGTCTCCATCCCACGGGGTACCGTCTCCACCTTCAGAGGTATGTCCAGCGACCCGGTCTCGGGGTTACACGGTGGGGCGCCCAGGCTGGCACACCGTCTTCAAGTGCCGCCCGGGCCTCGATCGAGCGTCACTCAAGCCGGTCTCCGGCGCAGCCCGGCCTGCTGCACCCGGATGCATCAGCGCGCCCCTGAGGCGTCGTCGGGCCCGGGGCCGGCGACGGTGTCGGCCGCCGGTCGGATCGTTGCTCGGATCGTTGCTCGGATCGTTGGTCAGAGCACCTGCCGGACCGCCGTTCAGAGCGCCGATCAGATCGACGCCGACACCGCCTCCGGCACCGGCACCGGCACCGGCCGGGCGACCGGGAAGGGCCGGCCGTCGAGGGTCCAGTGCGGGTCGATGGGGCGCAGCAGCGAGGCGTACACCTGGGCGGCGACGTCCGGGTGGCGGATCTCCCCGGTGGGCGGGCCGGCCGGGATGCCGTGCCCGGCGCAGGCGACCCAGGCCGTGCGCTCCTCGACGGTGCGGCCGCCGTGGCCGCCGGCGTCGACGTGGCCGTGGTCGGTGACGACGATGACGGTCCACTGCTCGTCGGCGTGGTCGGCGCGGCCGCGGACGGCGTCGAGCAGCCGGCCGAGGCGTTCGTCGGCGGTGCGCATGGCCGCCCGGTACTCGTCGCCGCAGCCGAGGAAGTGGGCGGTCTCGTCGACGGCGCCGAGGTAGACGAAGGAGGCCTCCGGGTCGGCGGTGCCCAGGACGTGGACGGCCTCGCGGGTGACCTCCTCGTCGACGGCCTCCCAGGCTTCGGGCGTGTCCTCGGCCGGGGCGATGTACGAGAGCCGGCCGGGCGCACGGAACAGCGGGCCGCCGGACTCGTTGATCATCAGCGGGTCCCAGCCTGCCGCGACGAAGGTGCGGCGGCGGTCGCCGCGGGCGAGCCGGGTGGCGAAGTCGGGGAACACGTCGAGCCGGTTGCCGCCGAGGTGGTTGCCCCAGACACCGTGCTTGGCGGGCTCGACACCGGTGACGATGGTGGCCCAGCACGGCCCGGACATGGTGGGCGTCGTGTCCGCCACGGTCACCGGCACCAGGAACCCGGCCTCGGCGAGCTCCTGGAGGCGCGGCATCGGCACGTGCTCCAGGTAGTCGTGGCGGACGCCGTCGATCCCGACGACGAGCACCCGGGGGCGGGGCCACTGGGCAGCAGACATGGCGGGGGTTCCTTTCGGTCGTACACACCCGGCCGCGCCCGCCGAGGGCGCCGCCGACCGCGCCATGCTCCACCGCCCGCCGTACCGCCCGGCGTCCACTCGCCGAATGCCAGGTGTCCGCCGGGTGTCAGGCGGCCGTACGGACGAACCGGCGGTCGGCCTGGGCGAGTGCGGAGACCGGTCCGGCGGCGCGCAGCACGACGTCCAGGGCGCGGTCCGGGTCGGCGGCGTAGCAGTGCGCGAACCACGGCAGATTCGCCTCGACGACGGCCCAGCGCTCGGCCGGGTCGTAGGGGTCCGCGATCGGGCCGGCGTCCAGGGCGACAGCGCCGGCCAGGGTGTCACCGACTTCCGCGAGCAGGCGCCGGGCGAAGGCGCCGCCCTCGGCGGTCAGCGGTGCGGGGGCGAGCCGGCGTGGAGGGACGCGTCACGGCAGGGCCCGGAACTCGTGGACGACCTCGATGGGGCCGACGATGTTCCGGTTGAATTCCGGCAACTCCTCGGCTGGGACCCAGAGTTCGAGGATCGTGCGGCCGCCCGCCCGCTGCACCGGATAGCGGGCGAGGAAGGCGGTGTCGACCTCGAAACGGGTGACGTAGCCGACGCCGGAGGCGGGGACGTTCCAGTCGCGGGCGATGCGGATCGCGTAGTCCTCGTTGAGGACGGGGTAGAAGATCGGCTGCTCGGGCAGCCGGGGCGGCCAGGCGCGCCGGCCGGACGCCTCGACCAGGGCCAGTTCCTCGGGGCCGGTGGGGCGCCAGAGGGTGGTGGTCGGGGCGGTGCCGGGCGTGGTGGGCTCGCTGTTCACGGTGGGCACGGTAGCCGGGCCGCGACGGTCCCGGCCACCGGGTTTCCCGAGGTGGACGGCCTGTCAGTGGTAGGCGGACTCGCCGGTGATGGCCTCGCCCAGGATCAGGGTGTGGATCTCGCCGGTGCCCTCGTAGGTGAGCACCGACTCCAGGTTGTTGGCGTGCCGCAGCACCGGGTACTCGGTGGTGATGCCGTTGGCCCCGAGGACGGTCCGGGCGCTGCGGGCGATCTCCAGCGCCGTGCGGACGTTGTTGAGCTTGCCGAAGCTGACGTGCGGCGGGCGGGCCGCACCCTCCTCCTTGAGCCGGCCGATCCGCAGGGCGACCAGGTAGGCCTTCTCCACCTCCAGCATCATCTCGACGAGCTTGTGCTGAGTGAGCTGGAATCCGGCGATCGGGCGGCCGAACTGGATCCGGCTCTTCGCGTAGTCGAGGGCGGCGGTGTAGCAGTCGCGGGCGGCGCCGACGGTGCCCCAGAGGATGCCGTAGCGGGCCTCGTTGAGGGAGGAGAGCGGTCCGCGCAGGCCGCTGACGCCCGGCAGGACGGCGTCGGCGGGCAGGACCACCTCGTCGAAGGCGAGTTCGCTCGTGACGGAGGCGCGCAGGGAGAGCTTGCCGTGCACGTCGGTGGCGGTCAGGCCGCGCGTTCCGCGCTCGACCAGGAAGCCGCGCACACCCTCCTCGGTCTGCGCCCAGACGACGGCGACGTCGGCGATGCTGCCGTTGGTGATCCACATCTTGCTGCCGGAGAGCACCCAGTCGCCGCCCTTGCGCACCGCGCGGGTCCGCATGTTCGCCGGGTCGGAGCCGAAGTCCGGTTCGGTGAGGGCGAAGCAGCCGATCAGCTCACCCGCGGCCATGCCGGGCAGCCAGCGCTGCTTCTGCTCCTCGGAACCGAAGGCGTGGATCGAACGCATCGCGAGCGAGCCCTGCACCGAGACGAAGCTGCGCAGCCCGGAGTCGGCCGCCTCCAGTTCCATGCAGGCGACCCCGTACGCCACCGCGCCGGCGCCCGCGCAGCCGTAGCCGTCGAGGTGCATGCCGAGCACGCCGAGGGCGCCGAGTTCGGGGGCGAGTTCGCGGGCCGGGAAGACGCCGCGCTCGAACCAGTCGCCGATGTGCGGGCGGATCCGCTCCTCGGTGAACCTCCGGACGGTGTCGCGGATCAGCCGCTCCTCGTCGGAGAGCAGGTCGCCGACGGCGAGCAGGTCGGACGGGTCGATCCGGGTCGGCTTCGTCATCGAAGCTCCTTGTAGTGTCGGCGGGATACCGACGGGATCCCGGTCTCGGCGCGGTACCGGCGAGTATGGCGCAACCGCCCGGACGGTGGGCGGGCGCGAGCGAGTGAGGAAGACGACATGGCGGGCGGGGCGTACGCGGTCGGTCAGGTGACGGCGGAGGAGTTGGACGGCGCGGCGGAGGAGCTCGCCGGGCTGATGGTGGACACCGTCCACGGTGGCGGGTCGATCGGCTTCCTCGCGCCGCTGGGGCGGGCCGAGGCCGTGGCGTGGTGGCGGGCGCTCGCCCCGGAGGTCGCGGCGGAGCGGCTGCTGCTGTGGACGGTCCGGGCGGAGGCCGACGGGCGGCTCGCCGGGACGATCCAGCTGCGCCCGGCGGTGCCCGCGAACGGGCGGCACCGGGGCGAGGTCGCCAAGCTGATGGTGCACCCGTCGGACCGGGGGCAGCGGCTGGCCGGGCGGCTGCTGGCGGCGCTGGAGGAGCGGGCGACCGAGCTGGGGCTGCGGCTGCTGGTGCTGGACACCGAGACGGGCAGCCCGGCCGAGCGGCTGTACGAGGCGGCCGGGTGGACGCGGGTCGGTTCGGTGCCGGACTACGCGACCGACCCCACGGGGCGCGCGCACCCGACGACGATCTTCTTCAAGGCTCTGGGCGGCTGACGGGCCGCCCCTCACCCCACCCCGCACAGCCGCAGCAGCGCCGTCGTCGCCGCGCCCGCGACCACCACCGCCGGAAACGGCGCCCGCCGCAGCGCGAGCACACCGGCGACCAGGACGCCGGCCGGGCGGGCCCAACCGGCGAAGCCCTGGCCCTGGGTGAGGGCACCGGTGGCGACCAGGGCGACCAGCAGGACGGCCGCGGCGACGGCGAGCAGGTGCCGCACGCGCTCCGAGAGGGCGAGCCGGTGGCCGAGGAGCGGCCCGGCGAGGCGGAAGGCGTACGTCCCGACGGCCAGCAGCAGCACGGCGTACAACGGCATCATCGGGCTTCCTCCCGCTCGATCACCGGGACGCCCGGTTCCTCGACCGACGCCCCCTTCCGCGACTCCCGCGACTCCCGCGACTCCCGCGACTGCAGCGACTCCCGCGACTGCAGCGACTCCCGCGACTGCAGCGACTGCAGCGAGTTCTGCGGCTCCCGCACCTCAAGGCCCTGCCGCACCTCAAGGCCCTGCCGCACCTCGCGACCGTCACGCACCCCGCGACCGTCACGGCCCTCGCGCGTTCCGGGCCGCCCTGCGAACAACAGCCCGACGAGGGCGAGCAGGACGGGCAGCCCCGCCGGGACGAACGGCGTGGCCGCGACCGCGACGACGGCGCCGGCCACGGCGGCGGTGCGGACGCGGCGGTCCGCGAGCGAGGGCAGCACGAGGGCGAGCAGCACGGCGGGGAAGGCCGCGTCGAGGCCCAGCGCGTCCGTGTCCCCGATCAGCCCGCCGGCCAGGGCCCCGAGGACCACCGAGACGTTCCACACCACGAACAACGCCAGTCCGCAGAGCCAGAACGCGGCCCGTCGCCGTCGACCGTCGTCCTGCCGCAGGACGAACGCGGCGGTCTCGTCGGTGATCAGCTGCGCGCCGAACAGCCGCCGCCACCACGGGCCGTCGAGCACGTCGGCCACGGCGAAGCCGAAGGGCAGCAGCCGGGCGTTGAGCACCAGTCCGGTGGCGACGGCGGCGAGCGCACCGCCGCCGGACAGCACCACGCCGATCGCCGCGAACTGGGAGCCGCCCGCGAAGACGAGGACGGAGAGCGCGACCGGCACCCACAGAGGCAGGCCGCCGGAGCCGCTGATCGCGCCGAAGGAGGCGCCGACGAGCGCGTCGGCGAGGCAGACGAGAGCGATGTCCCGAAGGGTGGCATGCTCCAGTGTTCGGAGTAGCGAACGCATGTCCACCAGACTGAACCCACCGCCTCGGTTCGTCAAGGCGAACGATTGGACCGACAGGCCGAACGACGGGCAGGTGCGGACAGCCGCCCTCACGAGTGGCAGCATGAACGGCACCAGCCGCACGGGAGCCGGAGAAGGAGCCAGGAGAGCGTGAGTGGCAAGCATGAGTGAGCGGACCACCCCGAGCGCGGGTTCCGGCGCGGATCTGATCGGCCTGATCTCCGTCTCCATCCGGCGCGAGCGCGAACGCGGCGGACTGTCGATGGCGGAGCTGGCCCGGCGCGCGGGCATCGCCAAGTCGACGCTCTCCCAGTTGGAGTCGGGGGCGGGCAACCCGAGCGTGGAAACGCTCTGGGCCCTCGCCGTCGCACTGAACGTGCCGTTCAGCCGCCTGGTCGACCCCCCGCGCCCGGCGGTCAAGGTGATCCGGGCCGGCGAGGGGCCGGTGACCCACTCCGAGCGCGCCGACTACGCGGCGACCGTGCTCTCCTCCTGCCCGCCGAACGCCCGGCGCGACATCTACCGGATCGAGGCGCAGCCGGGCGAGACCCGGGCCTCCGACCCGCACATGCCCGGTACCGTCGAGCACGTGCTGGTCGGATCGGGCCGGGCTCTGGCCGGGCCGACGGAGGCCCCGGTCGAACTGGGCCCGGGCGACTACGTGAGCTACCCGGGCGATGCCCCGCACGTCTTCCGCGCGCTGGCGCCGGACACCCTCGCGGTGATCGTCATGGAGCACATCTGACGATCAGTCGGACATGTTCGGCTACTTCAACAGGCCGTCCAGGAAGGGGTTTCCGAACACCCGGTGCGGGTCGTACCGGTCCAGGACGGCGACCGCCTCGTCCCAGCCCGGCCCGCCGCCGTCGCGCAGGCTCGCGGGAATGACCCGACCGATCAGGTCCGGATCGGACCAGGCCGCGTCGGCGGTGTACGCCCAGCCCTTGGACCACTCGACCCGCAGGCCCGCCCGGGTGCCGTCGAAGGTGCGCAGCAGCCACTGCTCCAGGTCGCGGGCGAAGCGCTCCAGCCCCGGGGTGCCGGGGAAGGCCAGGACGTCGAGCCAGACGGCGGTGTCCCACTCCGGGCGGTCCGCCCGAGGACGCAGCGCGGACAGCAACGGCGGCCGCGCGCCGGGGACGCCGGAGGAGGTCGGGTCGTCCACGCCGGTGACCCGGATCTCCACCGCGCCGTTCACCGGGAACTCCCCCCGGGACTGGTATTCGGCGAGCAACTTCCGGTAGTAGGCGGCGAATTCGCTGACCACCCATTGGAGGTCGGCACGCCTGGCGAGGACCGCGTAGCCGTTGGCGGTGACCCGCAGGGTGGTGGGCCGGACGTACTGCAGCAGGCTGCGCGACGGGCCCCAGAGGTCGGAGCGCAGGCCGCCGGCGAGCAGGTGGGTGATCAGGTCGCCGCTGAGCAGGTCGCGGAGCAGCCCGCCGGAGAGCAGGACGTCCGTGAGGTCGCCGGTGAGCGCCACCTTGGCGATCAGGTACTGGAGTTGGCCGAACAGCGGGGCCGATCCCCAGGCGCCGGCGAGGATCTGGCCGGCGAGCCGGGCGACCGGTTCCGGAATGCTGTCCGAGAAGGGGTAGTTGTAGGGCTGGTCGACGGGCAGGGAGCCAAGCGGCTTGGCCGGGGCGACGCTCCAGGTCTTCAGCCAGGGGTACTCGGTGTAGGCGAACCAGATCGCCTCGACCCGGCCGTCGCGCTCGACGAAGTCGGCGAGGGTGCGCGGGCCGCCACCGCCGAGCAGACCGCCCAGGAGCCCACCGCCGCCGCCTCCGGTGCCGGGGCGGGCGAACAGTTCGCCGGCCGGGATGTCGAGACGGCTGACGCAGCGCAGCGGGCGGTCCGCGCCGGCCCGCAGCACGACCTCGGTGAGGAAGGCGCGGCCCAGGTGCACGAGGAAGGCGGCGCTGTCGGCCTCGGCGCGCTCGAAGGTGCGCAGCGTGTAGCGGCCGGTGGCCGGGTCGAGGACGACGGCGGTGAGCCGGACGACCTGGTTGCTGACCGAGCCGTAGCCGTGCCCCTCCGGCCGGAGTTCGTGGGCGGCGGGTACGGCGGTGCCGTGGCCGCCGATGGCGAGCACCCCGCCGACGGTCAGTTCGCCGGGTGCCGGGCACGCGGTCAGACCGAGGCCTCGGCCGGCCAGGTGGGCGAGCAGGTCCTCCATGGTGGCGCCGGTCTGGACCCGGACGGTGGTCGGCGAGTCGGCGGTCATCGCGGTGAGGTGGCGGCTGGTGTCCACGAGCAGGACGCGGGCGCTGTCCGGGGTCCCGTCGGCGACGGTGAGCGGCGCCCAGGTGTGCCGGTAGCCGGTGGCGCGCAGGCGCCAGCCGTTGGCGTGCGCCCAGTCGGCGAGCGCCGGCACCTCCTCGGGCGTGCGGGGCGCGCAGGTCCACAGCTGGTCGGTGCGGATCTCGCCGGACCAGTTCTGGAAGACCCGCTGGTACAGCTCGGTGCCGGCGGGCAGGCCGGGCGGCACCGGGGTGGCCGCCTCGGCGCTGTCCGGGCCTACGGTGCCGCGCAGCAGCCAGGCCGCGCCGCCCAGGGCGGCCGAGGCGCCGAGCATCTGCCGCCGGGTGAGCCCGCCGCCCCTGGCGGTTCCACGCCGCTTCCCCGGGTCCGTCCCCCCATGGTCTTCCGCGCCCCCGGCCATGCCCCGCCCTGTCGTCGTCATGAGTCCGCCCCCACTAGCCGGTCACCCACGCCGAGCGGCGGTGATGCCGCACGGCGATGATGCCGAGCAGCGGCGATCAGGGTGGGGCCGGCGTGAATCCGGCCCGGACAGGAGCGTACGAAGCGGCGTACGGCAGTTTGAAGCACTCCACGCAGCTATTCATCCATTCGGGTGATCATGCCCCGGGCCTACGGCCGCTCCCGGCGCAGCGCGGAGCGGTACGTGCGTCCACCCCGGCCGCCTCCCTCCCGGCTGCCACGCGAAACCCTTGTCCACCGCCCGGACCTGCGCATACGTTGATCTTTTCCACCTCGCGCCCGGAGGCACCGCCATGCCCGTACCCCTGATCGCCACCGCCGCCGTAACCGCCACCGCCACCATCACCGTGGCCGTCGCCCAGCCCGCCTGCGCCGACGCCGGCCGCCCGGACACCGTGGCCGTGAACGTCGAACGGCACGCGCAGGCGGTACGGGAGGCCACCGCGCGTCTGGTGGTGTTCCCCGAGCTGTCCCTGACCGGCTACGACCTGGCCGCGCCCGCGCTCGGCCCCGCCGATCCGCGCCTCGCCCCGCTGGTCGCCGCCTGCGCCGCGACCGGCACGACCGCCCTGGTCGGCGCGCCGGTCACCGAACCCGGCAGGGGCGAGTCCATCGCCACCCTGGCCGTCACCGGTGAGGGCGCCGCCGTCGTGTACCGGAAGTCGCGGCTGCACGGCGCCGAGAACGACCGGTTCACCCCCGGCGACGGGCCCGCCGTCCTGGAACTGGACGGCCTCCGGTTCGGCCTCGCGATCTGCGCCGACGCCGCCGACCCCGCCCACGCCGAGGAGACCGCCGCGCTCGGCATCGACGCCTACGTCGCCTCCACCCTGTACGGCGCGGGGCCCGCGCAGGCCGCCCGCCGCGACGGGCACCTCCACGACCGCGCCGCCGCCCACGGGGTGTGGGCCGTGCTGGCCACTTCTGCCGGGGCGAGCGGCGAGCAGCCGCAGACCTCGGGCGGCTCCGGCTTCTGGGCACCGGGCGGCGCCCTGGTCGCCCAGGCCGGTACCGCGCCGGGCGAACTGGTCCGCGCCGAGCTGCCCCGGCGGTAACAGCGGCCGCAACCCGGCGGACGCGACGGGGGCGGCCCGGCGGGCGCGGCCTGGTCGTCACCGTGGATGCGGCCGGGCGGAAATACCCGGGGCCCGCGCGCGGCTGTGGTGATCGGAGACCGCTCGGGGCCGGACCACCGGCCCGTTCAGGAGGTGCAGCGCGTGATGGGTGACGAGCAGGAGAAGCAGCGGGAGTACCGCGTCGAGCACGACTCGATGGGCGAGGTCCGGGTGCCGGCCGCCGCGAAGTGGCAGGCGCAGACGCAGCGGGCGGTGGAGAACTTCCCGGTGTCCGGCCAGCGGCTGGAGCGCGCGCACATCGCCGCGCTGGCCGGGATCAAGGCCGCGGCGGCCCGGGTGAACGCCCGCCTCGGCGTCCTGGACGAGGACACGGCGGCGGCGATCGCGGCGGCGGCCGAGGAGGTCGCCGAAGGGCGGTGGGACGACGAGTTCCCGGTGGACGTGTTCCAGACCGGTTCGGGCACCTCGTCCAACATGAACGCCAACGAGGTGATCGCCACCCTGGCCGCCGAGCGGCTGGGCCGCGCGGTCCACCCGAACGACCACGTGAACGCCAGCCAGTCGTCCAACGACGTCTTCCCGTCCTCGATCCACATCGCCGCCACCGCCGCCGTCACGCATGACCTGATCCCGGCGCTGGAGCACCTGGCGGAGGCTCTGGAGCGCAAGGCCGCCGAGTTCGCGCAGGTGGTCAAGTCGGGCCGGACGCACCTGATGGACGCCACGCCGGTGACCCTCGGTCAGGAGTTCGGCGGCTACGCCGCCCAGGTTCGGCACGGGCGGGAGCGGCTGCTGGCGACGCTCCCCCGGGTCGCCGAACTGCCCCTCGGCGGCACGGCGGTGGGCACCGGGATCAACACCCCGCCGGGCTTCCCGGCCGCGGTGATCGAGGAGGTCGCCCGCACCACCGGCCTGCCGCTCACCGAGGCGCGGGACCACTTCGAGGCGCAGGGCGCCCGCGACGCCCTGGTCGAGCTGAGCGGCCAACTGCGCACGGTGGCCGTCGGATTCACGAAGATCGCGAACGACCTGCGGTGGATGGGCTCGGGCCCGCGCACCGGCCTCGGCGAGATCAACCTGCCGGACCTGCAACCCGGTTCGTCGATCATGCCGGGCAAGGTGAACCCGGTGCTCCCCGAGGTGGTGCTGATGGTCGCCGCCCAGGTGGTCGGCAACGACGCGACGGTCACCCTGGCCGGCGCGAGCGGCAACTTCGAGCTGAACGTGATGCTCCCGGTGCTCGCCCGCAACGTGCTGGAGTCGGTGCGGCTGCTCGCCAACAGCGCCCGCCTGCTGGCGGACCGGACGGTGGACGGCATCACCGCCAACGTCGAACGGGCCCGGGAGTACGCGGAGTCCTCCCCCTCGGTGGTCACCCCGCTGAACCGCTACCTCGGGTACGAGGAGGCGGCGAAGGTCGCCAAGCGGGCGCTGGCCGAACGGAAGACCATCCGGCAGGTCGTGCTGGAGCACGGCTACGTGGAACAGGGCAAGCTCACCCGGGAGCAGCTCGACGAGGCCCTCGACGTCCTGCGGATGACCCGCCCGTGACGGCTGCGGATTCCCGGTGACGGCCGCGGCTCCCTGACGACGTGCGCCGGGGCGCGGAGGACCGGTTCGATCCTCCACGCCCCGGACGCGGGCTGTCAGTGACGTCAGCCCTTGGCGCGGCCGGCGCGGCCGAGTCGCATCGCTGCTCCGTTCGCCGTGATCGTGGCCATCGAGATCGCCGCGAGACCGAGCAGGAACATCACGGCACCGACGATGACGCAGGTGACGATGTTCCTGCCCTGCGCGGCCGATCCGGAGACGAGCCAGGGAGAGAGGATCGTCCACGCGCCGAGCACGGTGGCCGCCCAGGCCCTCGCGTGGGTGCGCTCGTAGGCCGACCCGTATCCCGCCATCAGCACGCAGTAGGCCAGGCCGACGATCAGGCAGGTCACGGTCAGCGTGTTGAAGGCGGTGAAGCCGACGATCCATGGCGATGCCGCCAGGAAGAGACCGGCCAGCACGGCCAGGGCCTCCGTGGCCTGGGCGCGCGGGGTCGAGGTGATCCGCTCGTAGTGCTCCCGTAGTTCGACGATGTCCGGGTGATGCTCCATGCCCATCGGAATCTGGGTAGACACCGATACCACCTCCTATGGTTCGGAACATGGAGGGCGCTTGCCCCGTACCCATTCTGGCGCCTATCCGACGATTTGCGCCTTTTGGCCGTAGATGCTCGATAACCATCCGATCACGGCGGTGACCTGCGTCTCACCACTCCGAACCCTCCTTGCCTATGCAATTCGTTGCATAGCAGGATGCCGGACATGGCACTGGAGCACGCGATCCTCGTCTCACTGCTGGAGCAGCCGGGCTCGGGCTACGAACTGGCCCGGCGCTTCGACCGCTCCATCGGGCGCTTCTGGACCGCCACCCACCAGCAGATCTACAAGGTGCTGCGGCGGATGGAGGCCGACGGCTGGGTCGCCGCCGAAGAGGTCGCCCAGGACGGCCGGCCGGACAAGAAGGTCTACTCGGCGGCCGACGCAGGGCGGGCCGTGCTCGCCGGCTGGCTGCGCGAACCGGTCGAGCCGGAGTCCGTCCGACACGAGCTCGCGGTCAAGATCCGCGCCGCCGCGTTCGACGACCCGGCCGCGCTGATCTCCGAGGTCGAACGGCATCGCGAGAGCCACGCCGCCCTGCTCGCCCGCTACCTGCACGGCGAGCAGCGCGACTTCCCCGACCTCACCGCGCTCGACACCCAGCAGGAGCTCCAGCACGTGGTGCTGCGCGGCGGCATCGAGTACGAGCGGATGACCCTCGCCTGGCTCGACGACGTGCTCGCCACCCTGCACCGCCTCGCCGCGGATGACGGGTCACGGATGACGGGTGACAGATAACAGAATCTGAACGCTGAAATCTGAACTCTGTCAGTTGTCAACTGTTCGCTGTTCGCTGTTCGCCGCCACCCGCCGGCCACCACCCGCCGCCGTCTCACCCGCCTCCTCACCCGCCACCCCTCACCCTCGACCCCCGGGAGCCCGTGATGCTCTTCAACCCGCGTACGTACGACCCCGCGCAGTTCGACGAGCCGACCCGCCGACTGCTGCGCGCGACCGTGGACTGGTTCGAGTCCCGCGGCAAGAAGGCGCTGATCGACACCTACGTCGACCGCACCTGGTACGCCGACTTCCTCGGATTCGCGGCCGAGGAGGGCCTGTTCGCGGAATTCCTGACCCCGTCCGCGGCCGACCCGGGCAAGCGCTGGGACACCTCCCGGATCGCCGAGCTGAACGAGATCCTCGGCTTCTACGGCCTCGGCTACTGGTACACCTGGCAGGTCACCATCCTCGGCCTCGGACCGGTCTGGCAGAGCAAGAACGAGGCCGTCCGGGCCCGCGCCGCGAAGCTCCTGACGGAGGGTCACGTCATGGCGTTCGGGCTCTCCGAGCGCACCCACGGCGCCGACATCTACTCCACCGACATGATCCTCACCCCGGACGGCGAGGGCGGCTTCACCGCGACCGGCTCCAAGTACTACATCGGCAACGGCAACGTGGCCGGCCTGGTCTCGGTGTTCGGCCGCCGCTCCGACGTCGAGGGCCCCGAGGGCTACGTCTTCTTCGCCGCCGACAGCCGCCACGACGCGTACCACCTGGTCAAAAACGTGGTGAACGCCCAGATGTACGTCAGCGAGTTCCGGCTGGAGGGCTACCCGGTACGCGCCGAGGACGTGCTGCACACCGGTCAGGCCGCCTTCGACGCCGCGCTGAACACCGTCAACGTCGGCAAGTTCAACCTCTGCACGGCCTCGGTCGGCATCTGCGAGCACGCGATGTACGAGGCCGTCACACACGCCCACAACCGGGTGCTGTACGGCCGGAAGGTCACCGACTTCCCCCACGTGCGACGGGAGTTGACCGACGCGTACGCCCGCCTGGTGGCGATGAAGATGTTCAGCGCGCGGGCCGTGGACTACTTCCGCACCGCCTCCCCCGAGGACCGCCGCTACCTGCTGTTCAACCCGATGACCAAGATGAAGGTCACCACCGAGGGCGAGAAGGTCATCGACCTGATGTGGGACGTCATCGCGGCCAAGGGCTTCGAGGCGGACACCTACTTCGACAAGGCGGCGAAGGACATCCGCGGCCTGCCGAAGCTGGAGGGCACCGTCCACGTCAACCTGGCGCTGATCCTCAAGTTCATGGGCAACTACCTGTTCGCCCCGAGCGACTACGCTCCGGTACCGACCCGGCTGGACGCCGCCGATGACGCCTTCCTGTTCCGCCAGGGCGCGGCCCGCGGCCTCGGCGCGATCCGCTTCCACGACTGGCGCACCGCGTACGACCGCCACGCGCAGCTGCCGAACGTCGCCCGCTTCCGCGAGCAGGCCGACGGCTTCTGCGAGTTGCTCCTCGGCCACGCGCCGAGCAAGGAGCAGCAGGCGGACCTGGACTTCCTGCTGGAGATCGGCCAGCTGTTCGCACTGATCGTCTACGGCCAGCTGGTGCTGGAGCAGGCTGAGCTGACCGGCCTGGACGAGGACGTCCTGGACCAGATCTTCGACGCGCTGGTCCGCGACTTCTCCGCGCACGCGACCGAGCTGCACGGCAAGGCCTCGACGACCCCGGAGCAGGCCGCCTGGGCGCTGGCGAACGTACGCCGGCCGGTCGCCAACGCTGAGCGGGCCGCCGCCGTGTGGGCCCGGGTCGAGGAGCTGTCGGGCGCGTACGAGATGCGGCCGTAGCCGCCGCGCAGCGGGTGGAACGACCCCGGGGGTGCCGGTCAGCGGGCCGGCACCCCCGGGCTGCACCCCGCCCCGCCCCTCGGCGCCCCGCCCGACGCCGCCCGGACGTACCGTGGAACACGGAGGGCGCGTCATGCACGGCACCGGGACCCACTTCACCGACCGGACCGACGCGGGTCGGCGGCTGGCCGCCCGCGTGGGCCACTTGGGCGGCGCCGACACCGTGGTGGTGGCGCTGCCCAGGGGCGGGGTTCCGGTGGCCGCCGAGGTGGCGGCCGCGCTCGGCGCGCCGCTGGACATCTGCGTGATCCGCAAGCTCGGCGTGCCCTACCAGCCCGAGCTGGGCATGGGGGCGATCGGCGAGGACGGCGTCCGGGTGCTGAACGAGCAGGTCATCCGGCTGGCCGGGGTCGGCGACGACCAGCTGGCCGCCGTGGAGCAGCGCGAGCGCACCGAGTTGGAGCGCCGGGCCCGCCGCTACCGGGGCGGCCGCCCGCCCGCCGACCTGCGCGGCCGCACGGTGATCGTGGTGGACGACGGCGTCGCCACCGGCTCCACCGCCCGGGCCGCCTGCCGGATCGTCCGGGCCCGGGGGGCGGCCCGGGTGGTGCTCGCCGTCCCGGTGGCCCCGGCGGACTGGACGGAGCGCCTGTCCGAGGTCGCCGACGAGCTGGTCTGCGTCGGCACGCCGTCGCCGTTCTTCGCGATCGGCGAGTTCTACGGGGACTTCGCGCAGACCGGCGACGAGGAGGTCCTCCGGCTACTCGCCGAGGCCGCCGGCGGGCGGCGCGCGCCAGGGCCGGTGGGCGTGGACCGCGAGCTGGTGCTGCGCGCCGCCGGTGTGCGCCTCGCCGGCCGGCTGACCGTCCCCGCCGCACCGAGCGCAATCGTGCTCTTCGCGCACGGCAGCGGCAGCGGCCGGCGCAGTCCGCGCAACCGTCACGTCGCCCGGTACCTGAACCGCTCCGGGCTGGCCACGCTGCTGTTCGACCTGCTCACCGAGGCCGAGGAGCCGGACCGCCGCAAGGTGTTCGACGTCGGTCTGCTCGGTGACCGGCTGACCGCCGTCGCCGAGGAGCTGGGCCGGCTGGAGGAGACCCGCGACCTGCCGCTCGGCCTGTTCGGCGCCAGCACCGGCGCCGCGGCCGCGCTGCACACCGCCGCCGCCCTGCACACCGCCACCGCGCTCGGGCCCGCCGTCGGCGCGGTGGTCTCCCGCGGCGGGCGCCCCGACCTCGCCGGTCCCGACGTCCTGGGCCGGGTGAGCGCCCCGACGCTGCTCGTGGTCGGCGGCCTGGACACCACCGTGATCGACCTGAACCGGCGGGCCCGGGCCCGGCTGCACTGCGTGAGCGAACTGGCGGTGGTGCCGGGCGCGGGCCATCTGTTCGAGGAGCCGGGCACGTTGGACCAGGTCGCCGAGCTCGCCGGGGCATGGTTCCTGCGCCACCTCGCCCCGCTCGGGACCGCCCAGGACCCGGAGTCACGGGCCCCGTGAACCGGCCTCGATCGGCAGCACATTTTGCGCAGCCGAATGCGGGATTTCCTGATCAGCTTGTACACATTGAACAGTGAAATCGCGACCTGTTGCCCAGCCACCCGGACAGGAGCAAGCTCTCGGCCAGCCGCACCGCCCACCCGTTCGCGGCGCGGCCGCCTCAAGCGGACGCCTCGGAGCCGAGGCCAAAAGTGGAGGAACGACCGATGACCCCGCAGTCCCACGCCCTTGAGCTGACCCCCGAGGAGCGCGAGGCCGGTCTCGACGCCGACCAGCTGCGCCGCCTCGTCGGCCTCGTCGAGCACGACCCGGCCACCGACCCGTTCCCCGTCACCGCGCAGGACGCGGTCGTCTTCGTGGTCGGCAACGCCACCCAGACGGCCCAGTTCTACCAGGCCGTGTTCGGCATGGAGCTGGTCGCCTACTCCGGTCCGGAGACCGGCCGTCGTGACCGCAAGGCCTTCGTGCTCCGCTCCGGCTCCTGCCGCTTCGTGATCAAGGGCGGGGTACTGCCGGACAGCCCGCTGCTGGACCACCACCGCCGCCACGGCGACGGCGTCGTCGACCTGGCCCTGGAGGTCCCGGACGTCGACAAGTGCATCGCGCACGCCCGCGCGACCGGCGCCACCGTCCTGGAGGAGCCGAACGACGTCTCCGACGAGAACGGCACCGTGCGCCGCGCGGCCATCGCCACCTACGGCGAGACCCGCCACACCCTGATCGACCGCTCCCGCTACCACGGCCCCTACCTGCCGGGGTACATCACCGCGCAGAGCAAGGTCCAGCACCCGGAGGGCTCGCCCAAGCGCCTGTTCCAGGCCCTCGACCACGCCGTCGGCAACGTCGAGCTGGGCCGGATGGACGAGTGGGTGTCGTTCTACAACCGGGTCATGGGCTTCGTGAACATGGCCGAGTTCGTCGGCGACGACATCGCCACCGACTACTCCGCCCTGATGTCCAAGGTCGTCGCCAGCGGCAACCACCGGGTGAAGTTCCCGCTCAACGAGCCGGCCATCGCCAAGAAGCGGTCGCAGATCGACGAGTACCTGGAGTTCTACACCGGCCCCGGCTGCCAGCACATGGCGCTCGCCACCAACGACATCCTCACCACCGTCGACGTGCTGCGCTCGCGCGGCGTGGAGTTCCTCAACACCCCCGACTCGTACTACGACGACCCGGAGCTGCGTGCCCGGATCGGCAAGGTGCGGGTGGACATCAACGACCTGAAGTCACGCGGCATCCTGGTCGACCGCGACGAGGACGGCTACCTGCTGCAGATCTTCACCAAGCCGATCGGCGACCGCCCCACCGTCTTCTACGAGTTCATCGAGCGGCACGGTTCGCTGGGCTTCGGCAAGGGCAACTTCAAGGCGCTGTTCGAGGCGATCGAGCGCGAGCAGGACGCCCGCGGCAACCTGTGAGTGCCGGGGAACTCTGAGCACGGTCGGGCGTACCGTGAGGACGGTCGGCTGAGCACGGTCGAGGAGGAGCAGGGAGATGGCGTACTACCGGCAGCTGGGCAGCATCCCGCCCAAGCGGCACACCCAGCACCGCACACCCGAAGGCGGGCTGTACTACGAGGAGTTGATGGGCGAGGAGGGGTTCTCTTCGGACTCCTCGCTGCTCTACCACCGGGGCATCCCCTCGGCCGTGGTGAACGCGGTGCCGTGGGAGCTGCCGGACCAGTCCACGGTGCCCAACCACCCCCTGCTCCCCCGCCACCTCAAGCTGCACGAGCTGTTCGCGGACCAGGAGTGGAAATCCGCGGACGTCGTCGGCAGCCGCCGCCTGGTCCTCGGTAACGGCGACGTGCGGATCTCGTACGTCGCCGCCGGGGCCCCGAGCGAGCTGTACCGCAACGGACTCGGCGACGAGTGCGTGTACGTGGAGTCCGGCTCCGGCACGGTCGAGACGGTCTTCGGCTCGATCGAGGTCGGCCAGGGCGACTACGTGATCATCCCGCGCGCCACCACCCACCGCTGGGTGCCGGCCGGGGACGAGCCGCTGCGCGCGTACTGCATCGAGGCCAACAGCCACATCACCCCGGCCAAGCGCTACCTCTCCAAGTACGGGCAGCTGCTGGAGCACGCGCCGTACTGCGAGCGGGACTTCCGCGGCCCGGTCGGCCCGCTGGTCGTCGACGCCGACGGAGAAGCTTCCGCAGACACCGCCGGGGGCGCCTCCGGGGGCACCTCCGGGGACATCGACGTGCTGGTCAAGCACCGCGGCCCGAACGGCGTCTCGGGTACCCGCTACACCGTGCCGCACCACCCCTTCGACGTGGTCGGCTGGGACGGCTGCCTGTACCCGTACGCCTTCAACATCCGGGACTTCGAACCGATCACCGGCCGGGTCCACCAGCCGCCGCCGGCCCACCAGGTGTTCGAGGGCAACGGCTTCGTGATCTGCAACTTCGTTCCCCGCAAGGTGGATTACCACCCGCTGTCGATCCCGGTGCCGTACTACCACGCCAACGTGGACAGCGACGAGGTCATGTTCTACTGCGGCGGCGACTACGCGGCCCGCAAGGGCTCGGGCATCGGCCAGGGCTCGATCTCGCTGCACCCCGGCGGGCACACCCACGGGCCGCAGCCCGGCGCGTACGAGCGCAGCATCGGCGTGGAGTTCTTCGACGAACTCGCCGTCATGGTGGACACGTTCCGCCCGCTGGAGCTCGGCGAGGGCGGCCGGGCCGGTGAGGACGGCAACTACGCCTGGACCTGGGCCGGGCGGGGGCCCGGGCGATGAGCGCCGCCTCGTCCGCCGCGCCCGACGCACCGGCCACCGGGGCCATCCCCGAGCTGTTCCACGGGCTCTTCGACGACGCCGCGGTGTTCCCCCCGGGGAACCTGCCGGTCGCCGAGGCGGTACCCGCGCACCGCGGGCACCGCGCGGCCTGGTACTCCGAAGCGGTCGGCCCGCTCCTGTGCGGGGCCGGCCGGCTGGGCGAGTTGGCCGCAGCGGTGGCGGGCGGTGCGGCGGTGACGTCGACCGGTGCGCCGGCTTCGGGCGGCGTGGCGATGGCGGGCGGCGCACCGCTCAGGGTCGGGCTCGTACTGCCGGGGGGCAGTGCCGAGCTCGGCCCGGCGCTCGCCGCCGCCGCGCCCTTCGAGGTGGCCGGCGTCGAACTCGCCGTCCGGGACGCCGCCGAGGCGGTCGCCGCCCTGGACCGGCTGCTGCCGCCCGACGTCCCGGCCGCCATCGAGCTGCCGCGCGAACTCCTGCGCGGCGACGGCCTGGGCGAGGTACTGGACGTGCTCATCGACAGCCCCTACCGGGCGAAGTTCCGCACCGGCGGGGTGGTGGCCGAGGCGTTCCCGAACGAGGAGGAGCTGGCCGCCTTCCTCACCGGCTGCGCGCTGCGCGGACTGCCGTACAAGTGCACCGCCGGACTGCACAACGCCGTCCGGCACACCGACCCGGCCACCGGCTTCGAGCACCACGGCTTCCTCAACGTGCTGCTGGCCGCGCAGGAGACCGACCGGGCCGCAGCAGCGGCGGTGCTGGCGGAACGCGACGGCGCGGTGCTGGCCAAGGCCGTCCAAGCGCTGACCGATCGTCAGGTTACGGTGATCCGGAACTCGTTCACCGCGTTCGGCACGTGCAGCATCGCCGAGCCCCTGGACGACCTGGCCGCGCTCGGCCTGCTGCCGTCCACGTCACAGCCCCAGGAGGACCGTTGAGCACCACCCCCCGCAGCTGGCTCGCCAGCGCCCAGGACTCGCCGTTCGGCGTGCACAACCTGCCGTACGGCGTGTTCACCGCCTCCGACCAGCCCGGTCGGCGCCGGATCGGCGTGCGCGTCGGGGACTTCGTGCTGGACGCCGCGGCGGCCGCCCGGGCGGCCGGGGCGCCGTCCGCGCTGCTGGCCGCGGACTCGCTCAACCCGCTTCTGGCGGCAGGGCGTTCGGTCTGGACGCAGGTCCGGGCCGACCTCACGCGATGGCTGACGGACGAGTCCTACCGCGAGGCGCTGTCGCCCGCGCTGGTGCCGGCGGGCGAGGTGCAGCTGCACCTGCCGTTCGAGGTCGCCGACTACGTCGACTTCTACGCCTCCGAGCACCACGCCACCAACCTGGGCCGGATCTTCCGCCCGGGCTCGGAGCCGCTCACCCCCAACTGGAAGCACCTGCCCATCGGTTACCACGGGCGGGCGGGCACGGTGGTCGTCTCCGGCACCCCGGTGGTGCGGCCCCACGGGCAGCGCAAGGCGCCCGCCGACCCGGCGCCGTCGTTCGGGCCGACCCGGCGGCTGGACATCGAGGCGGAGGTCGGCTTCGTCGTCGGCACCCCGTCCGAGCTGGGCCGGCCGGTCGTCCTGGACGACTTCCGCGAGCACGTGTTCGGCGTCTGCCTGGTCAACGACTGGTCCGCGCGCGACATCCAGGCCTGGGAGTACGTGCCGCTCGGCCCGTTCCTCGGCAAGTCCTTCACCACCTCCGTATCCCCGTGGATCGTCCCGCTGGACGCCCTGCAGCACGCCCGGGTCGCGCCGCCCGAGCGCGACGTCGAGCCGCTGGCGTACCTGGACGACCGCGGCGGCGAGCCGTGGGGACTGGACCTGGCGCTGGAGGTCCGGCTGAACGGGCACCTGGTGTCCCGGCCGCCGTTCGCCTCGATGTACTGGACGGCACAGCAGCAGCTCACCCACATGACGGTGAACGGCGCCTCGCTGCGCACCGGCGACCTGTTCGCCTCGGGCACCGTCAGCGGGCCGGAGCCGGAGACCCGCGGCGCGCTGATCGAGCTGACGTGGAACGGCGAGGAGCCGCTGAAGCTCCCGGACGGCACCACCCGGACGTTCCTGGAGGACGGCGACGAGGTCACCATCACCGCCACCGCGCCGGGGCCGGACGGCGCCGTCATCGGGTTCGGCGAGGTGACGGGGCGGGTCCAGCCGTAGCCGGCCCACCGCCGCCGGCCGACAACTGACGGCGAACGGATGACGGATAACGGATAACGGATAACAGGCGACAGATAACAGCTGACAGATTTCATCATCTGTCAGCTGTTATCTGTTACCCCCACCCCCTCCCCGAACTCCCCCTCGCGCGCCGAACCCACCGCGCCCACAGGCCTGCCCCACCAGTGGCGACGATGTCCTCGCGGCCCGTCGGCCGACCGGTCGGATGATCACGGCTCCGCGCCACCCCGGTACGGTGGACGACAGGAGTCGTCAAGACCGAGGGACGACCGGACGACCGGACGACGGGAACGGACCCGATGAGCGCAGAGGTGGCGGAGGTCCAGGTCTCCCTGGACGGCGGGGCCGGACGGATCGTGCTGAACCGGCCGCGGGCGCTCAACTCCCTGACCCACGGCATGATCACCACCATCCACGCGACGCTGGCCGAGTGGGCCGCGGACGACCGGGTGCGCACCGTCGTCCTGACCGGCGCCGGCGAGCGCGGCCTCTGCGCCGGGGCCGACCTCCGCACACTGCACGACGACGCCAAGGCCGGCGGGGCCGGCACCCGGGCCTTCTTCCGCGACGAGTACCGGCTCAACTCACTGATCGCCCACTACCCGAAGCCGTACGTCGCGGTGATGGACGGCATCACCATGGGCGGCGGCATCGGCCTGTCCGCCCACGGCGCGGTCCGGATCGTCACCGAACGTTCCACCGTCGCGATGCCCGAGACCCGGATCGGGCTGGTCCCGGACGTCGGCGGCAGTCGGCTGCTCGCACTCGCCCCGGGCGAGTTGGGCACCCACCTCGGCCTCACCTCGGCCTCGATGGGCCCCGGTGACGCACTGTTGTGCGGGTTCGCGGACCATTTCGTCCCCTCGACGCGGATCGCGGCGCTGCTCGACGCCCTGGCCGAGAGCCCCGACCCGGCCGCCGTCGTCGCCGCGCACGCCGAGCCCGAGCCGGGAGCCCCGCTCGCGGAGCAGCGCGCCTGGATCGACGCCTGCTACGCGGCCGACAGCGTCGGGGAGATCGTCGAACGACTGCTGAACTCCGGCGTGGCGGAGGCGAAGGAGGCCGCGGAGCTGATCCTCGGCAACTCCCCCACGGCCGTCACGGTGACCTTCGCCGCGCTGCGCCGGGCCCGTACGCTCCCCTCCCTGGAGGCCGCGCTCGACCAGGAGTACCGCATCTCCTGCGCCGCGCTGGGCGGGCACGACCTGGTCGAGGGCATCCGTGCCCAGGTGATCGACAAGGACCGCACCCCGCACTGGTCCCCGGCCGCGCTCACCGAGGTCGGGGAGGCGGACGTCGCCCGCTTCCTCGCGCCACGCGTGGGCGACGAGTTGGGCCTGGCCTGACCGGGCTGCGCCGCCGACCCCGCACCGCCACGCGTCATGAGCCGCACGTCATGAAGCACGCGTCACGCACCACGCGTCACGCGTCACGCGTCACGCGTCACGCACCACGATCAAGGAGCCCGCATGACCCGCCCGAGCCCTCCACCGCCCGCCGAGGACGCCGACCCGCTGTCCCGGGTGCCGCTCGGCGAGCAGGTGCGCGGACTGCTGCTGGAGGGCCTGCTGAACGGGCGCTGGCAGCCCGGCGACCGGATCGTGGAACGGCGCCTGGCCGCCGAGTTGAACGTCAGCCAGGCGCCGGTCCGCGAGGCGCTGCGCTCGCTGCAGTCGCTCGGGCTGCTCGACGCCGAGCCCAACCGGGGCGTGCGGGTGCGCGAGATCAGCCCGGCCGAACTGCGCGAGGTCTACCAGGTGCGGGCCGCGCTGGAGCGGCTGGCCGCCGAGTCGGCAGTCGTCCGCCTGGCCGGGGACACCGCCACCCTGGAGCGGCACGCGGAACGGATGGCGGCGGCGGCCGGGGCGGGTGACGCGCTCGGGCAGGCCCGGCACGGCGTGGCCTTCCACCGCGAGATCGTGGCCGCCGCCGGCAACAGGGCGCTGCTGCGGACGTGGGAGGGGCTGGGCGTGGAGGTGTGGACGGTGCTGTCGCTGCACCGGGTCCGCCCGGAGCTGCACGAGAACGCGGCCGACCACGCCCCGCTGATCGAGGCCTTCCGGCGGCGGGATCCGGAGGTCGGGCGGCTGCTGGCGGAACACGTCCTGGAGTACGCCGACCGCTCTGCCTGAGCGGATCCGGGCGGGGTCCTGGCCTGGAATTTCAGTTCGCATAAGGATGATCGATCATCGCTCACATTACCCTCCAGTAGCGGTTGACGCGCCGCCTGATCACTCCCTACCGTCCATAGAGACCTTCCATGGAGAGAAATGCCATTCCGCATCCCGGAATCGGCACTCTGAAGCACCGGCAAAGGGGAACCATCCGTGTCCCAGCTCGACCAGCTTCCCGACCACGACCCCGAAGAGGTCGCGGA
Organism: Kitasatospora sp. NPDC098663; assembly: GCF_044760075.1. Taxonomy (NCBI): domain Bacteria; kingdom Bacillati; phylum Actinomycetota; class Actinomycetes; order Kitasatosporales; family Streptomycetaceae; genus Kitasatospora; species Kitasatospora sp. NPDC098663. The sequence goes on from NZ_JBIWAP010000003.1 coordinate 165,636, forward strand.
GTGGCGCGCCTCCCTGGACGCCGCCCGCGACTTCGGCGGAGCGCACCGCGCCGCCCACCTGCTGCGCCGCCTCGTCGAACACGCCGAACTGCGCCGGCTCGACGTCCCGCCGCTCCTGGACACCCCCTACGTCAACACCATCCCGACCGGCGCCGAGCCCGAGTTCCCCGGCGACGAGGCGATGGAGCGCCGGATCACCGCCTGGAACCGCTGGAACGCCGCCGCCATGGTGACCAGGGGCAACCACCGCGGCGGCCTCGGCGGACACATGGCCACGTACGCGTCCGCCGCCTGGCTGTACGAGGTCGGCTTCCAGCACTTCTTCCGCGGCAAGGAAGCCGACGGCTCCGGCGACCAGCTGTACGTCCAGGGCCACGCCGCGCCCGGCGTCTACGCCCGCGCCTTCCTCGAAGGGCGCATCGGCGAGGCCCAGTTGGACCGCTTCCGGCAGGAGGCCGGCGGCGACGGCCTGCCCTCGTACCCGCACCCGCGCCGGCTGCCGTGGTTCTGGGAGTTCCCGACCGTGTCCATGGGCCTCGGACCGCTGTCGGCCATCCACCAGGCCCGGTTCAACCGGTACCTGACCGCGCGCGGCATCAAGGACACCTCCGGCTCGCACGTCTGGGCGTTCCTCGGCGACGGGGAGATGGACGAGCCGGAGTCGACCGCCGCGCTCGCCCTGGCCGCCCGCGAGGGGCTGGACAACCTCACCTTCGTGGTCAACTGCAACCTCCAGCGCCTGGACGGACCGGTACGCGGAAACGGCAAGATCGTCCAGGAGCTGGAGCGCCAGTTCCGCGCCGCCGGCTGGAACGTCGTCAAGTCACTGTGGGGCGAGGCCTGGGACGACCTCCTGGCCCGCGACACCACGGGCGCGCTGGTGCGCCGGCTCGGCGCGGTGCCGGACGGACAGTTCCAGACCTACGCCGCCTCGGACGCCCACTACGTCCGCGAGCACCTGTTCCAGGCCGCGCCAGAACTCCGGGCGATCGCCGAAACCGTGGACGACCGGCGGCTGTTGGAGATCGTCGCGACCTCCCGGGCCGGGCACGAACCGCGCAAGGTGTACGCCGCCTACCGGGCGGCGCTGGAGCACCGGGGCGCCCCCACCGTGGTGCTGGTGCAGACGGTCAAGGGCTGGACCCTCGGCCCCGGCTTCGAGGCCCGCAACGCCAACCACCAGATGAAGAAGCTCTCCGGGGCGGAGTTCCGGGCGATGCGCGACCTGCTCGAACTCCCCATTCCCGACAGCGCCCTGGCCGGCGAGCTGGTCCCGTACGCGCACCCGGGCCCGGACTCCCCGGAGGCCCGCTACCTCCGGGAGCGGCGCGCCGCGCTGGGCGGCCCCGCGCCCGCCCGCCGGGTGCGCTTCACCCCGCTCCCCGAGCTGCCCGCGAAACCCTTCGAGACGCTGCTCAAGGGTTCCGGCACGCAGGAGATCGCGACCACCATGGCGTTCGTCCGGCTGGTCAAGGACCTGATGCGGGACAAGGCCACCGGCCACCGCTGGGTGCCGATCGTCCCGGACGAGGCGCGCACCTTCGGCATGGAGTCGCTCTTCCCGAGCGCCGGCATCTACTCGCCGCTGGGGCAGACCTACGACCCGGTCGACCGCGACCAGCTGCTCCACTACAAGGAGTCGGCGACCGGCCAGATCCTCAACGAGGGCATCACGGAAGCCGGTTCGATGGCCTCGCTGACCGCCGCCGCGACCGCGTACGCCACCCACGGCGAGCCGGTGATCCCGTTCTACATCTTCTACTCGATGTTCGGCTGGCAGCGCACCGCCGACCAGATGTGGGCCCTGGCCGACCAGTTGGGCCGGGGCTTCCTGATCGGCGCCACCGCCGGACGCACCACGATGACCGGCGAGGGCCTTCAACACGCCGACGGTCACTCACAGTTGATCGCCTCCACCAACCCGGCGGCGCTGTCCTACGATCCCGCCTTCGGGTACGAGGTCGCGGTGATCGTCCGCGAGGGCCTGCGCCGGATGTACGGCAGCAGCCCCCAACACCCGCACGGCGAGGACGTTTTCTACTACCTGACCGTCTACAACGAGCCGCTGCCACAACCGCCGCTGCCGCTGCCGACCGGCACGGATGCCACCGACATCACCGACATCACCGACGGCATCCTGCGCGGGCTGTACCGCTACCGCCCGGCGGAGCCCTCCCCGGACGGCGACGCGCCCCGGCTCCAACTGCTCGCCTCGGGCACCGCCGTGCGCTGGGCACTCGCCGCCCAGCAACTGCTGGGCGAGGACTGGGGTGTGGCGGCGGACGTCTGGTCGGCACCCTCCTGGACGGAGCTGCGCCGGGAGGCACTGGACTGCGACGCGGCCAACCTGGCGCGGGCGGCGGCCGGTACGGGCGCGGCGGCACGCGCCCCCTACGTGACACGGGCGCTGGCAGGGGCGCCCGGGCCGGTGCTGGCGGTCAGCGACTGGATGCGCGCGGTGCCGGACCAGATCCGCCCGTGGGTGGAGCAGGACTGGACGTCGCTCGGCACGGACGGCTTCGGCCTCTCCGACAGCCGGGACGCGGCGCGGCGGCACTTCGGCGTGGACGCCCAGTCGATCGCGGTGGCGGCGCTGGCCGCGCTGGCCCGCCGGGGCGAGGTCAAGGCGGAGACCGTCCGGCAGGCGGCCGAGCGCTACGGGGTCCGCTTCTGACCCCTGACGTCCCGTGTCCGGAGTCCCGGGCCCGGCTCCCCCAGCGGGATGCCGGACCCGTGACGACCGTCTCGCATACCAAGACTGGCGCGAGGCGGGGCGCGTCGTAGATCGTTGGATGGTCAGGGCGCGCCCGCGCGGCGCCGAGCAGCGGAATGGGAGTCAACGGCGATGACCGAGACCGAGACCTACGAGACGATCCTGGTCGAGCGCAAGGGCCGGGTGGGGCTCATCACGCTCAACCGGCCGAAGGCGCTCAACGCGCTGAACACCCAGCTGATGAACGAGGTGGTCGCGGCCGCCACCGCCTTCGACCGGGACCCGGAGATCGGCTGTCTGGTGATCACCGGCTCGGAGAAGGCGTTCGCGGCCGGCGCCGACATCAAGGAGATGCAGGGCAACCGGTTCCCGGACGTCTACCTGGACGACTGGCTGGGCCCCTGGGACCGGCTCGGCGCGCTGCGCAAGCCGGTCGTGGCGGCGGTGGCCGGGTTCGCGCTGGGCGGCGGCTGCGAGCTGGCGATGCTGTGCGACATCCTGCTGGCGGCGGACACCGCGAAGTTCGGGCAGCCGGAGATCAAGCTCGGCGTCATCCCCGGCATCGGCGGCTCGCAGCGGCTGACCCGGGCCGTCGGCAAGGCCAAGGCGATGGAACTGTGCCTGACCGGCCGGATGATGGGCGCCGAGGAGGCCGAGCGGGCCGGCCTGGTCTCCCGGATCGTCCCGGCTGACCAGCTGCTGGCCGAGGCCCTGACGGTGGCCGAGACCGTCGCGGCGATGTCCACCCCGGCGGCGGTCATGCTGAAGGAAAGCGTCAACCGCGCCTTCGAGACGACCCTCGCCGAAGGCGTCCGCTTCGAGCGCCGGCTGTTCCACGCGGCGTTCGCCACGGCGGACCAGAAGGAGGGCATGGCGGCCTTCGCCGAGAAGCGTCCGCCGTCCTTCACCAACCGGTGATCTGGCCGCTGACGGCAGACGACTGACAGCCGACAAGTAACAGATAACAGCTAACAGATTTCGTCAGCTGAAATCTGTTAGCTGTTATCCGTCGGCTGTCAGCCGCCATCCGTCAGCCGCTGTCACGCCTCGTCCACCAGTGCCGTGTTGAGCCGGGCGAGCCCGCTACGGGTGGCGGCGACCACGATCTGGTCGCCGGGGGTGAGGCGCCGGGTGCGGTCGGGGAAGTTCCACTGCAACTGCGTGCTGCGGGCGAACCGGACGGCGATCACCCGGACGCCGCCCGGGTCCTCCAGGTCGTGCCGGTTCATCCCGATCAGCCCGCTGCCGTCCTCGACCGTCAACTCGGCGATCAGCAGCACGTGCCGGAACACCGACAGCATCCCGCGCACCTCGCGCCCCATCAGGGCGGCGGCGAAGGCAGGTGCGGCCAGGTAGGAGACCGAGCGCGAGGCCGCGTTGTCCAGCGTCGCGTAGAAGTGCCCGGCGAAGTTGTCGTCGAACAGCCTGACCACCACGCGGACTTCGGGATTCCCGTGGCGCGCCTCCAGGGCCGCCTCCAGGTTGGTGGCATCGTCGCCGCTGACCGCGACCAGCGCCCGGCTGTGCTTCAACCGGGCGCGGCGCAACTGCTCCTCGAACGGGCCGTCGCCCAGGACCACCGGGATGCCGAGCGCCCTGGCGGCCGCGATGCCCCGGGCCTGCGGGTCGCGCTCCATGCAGACCACCGGCACGCCCAGTTCGTGCAGTTGGGCCGCGACCCGGGTGCCGACGTTGCCGAGGCCGACGACGATCACGTGGTCCCGGGTGCCGGCCCCGGGGTTGCGGGGCTGCCCGCGCCGCCCGGAGCCGAGCACCTCCACCGCGATGGCGGTGGCGACCGGGGCGAAGGTGATCCCGCAGATGGTGATCACCACCTGCGCCACCCGCTGCCACAGCCCGCCCGTCCCGGTCCCGGCGGCGATGTCGGCGAGTTGGTCGGGCTGGGCGGCGCCCGCGAGGTCGAGCAGCGAGATGTAGATGGTCCAGCCGAAGTTCCGGTTCAGGTACCAGAGCACGCCGAAGGCCATCAGCACCGCGGCAAGGGCGGTGAGCAGCACCAGCCGCATCCGGGCGCTGGTGAAGAAGCGCATCATGTCGAGCAGCCGCCAGCGCGCCCGCCGTGCCCAGCTGATCGGTTCCCTGGGTTCGATGCGCAGCGCCTGGAGGGCGGCCACGCCGCCCGGTTCCTCCTCGGGCGCCGGTCCCGGTTCCGCTTCGCGGCGGACGCCACCGGGACGGACCGGCCCGTCGTCGCCGAACTCGCTGGCGAGCCGGACGAAGTCGGCCGAGTCGCCGCGCTGTTCGGGCAGCAGGCGGATCCTGCTGAGGTCCTGGCGGTCGATGTGGTCGGCGACCACGCAGATCCGGTCGGAGGTGATGGCGTCGTCGAAGGCGATGTGCAGGAAGCGTCCGCCGATCTCGACCGAGTTGGGCCGCCCGAGCGCCGCCGCGGCGAAGGCGGGTGCGGCGGTTGCGGATCCGGAGAGCGCGGCACCGTTCCTGAGCAGCCGTTCGATGTTCTCGCCGAGGCGCTGGTTGAACATCCGGAGCACGATCCGCAGGTCCGGGTTGTGGCCTTGGGCGCTGAGCGCGGCGTGGATGTTGTCCTGGTCACTGCCCTCGACGAGGGCGAGGCCGCGGGCGGTGTCGATCGACACCTCGCGCAGCGCCTCGTCGGTGATGCTGGCGTACTCGACGACGGCGGCGACGCCGGGGAGTTGCTCGATCTGCGGCGCGTGGTCGCGGGTGCGATCGGCGACCAGGACGACGACCGGGACCTCGTAGTGCTCTACGAGTTCCAGGACCAGCCGGTGGGCCAGTGCGTTGCCCCCGCAGACGATGTAGTGCTGACTGACCGGCTCGACCGAACGGGTCCCCCACCCTTCAGAAGTCATACCGCCGGATGATATCGACGGCAGGCGACCGGACGATGTCGTTCCGGCGACCGGAAGGCCACCGGAGCCGCTCCATCGAACATTCGTCTCCTCCCTCTCCTGTTCCCCCCGACCTGCCTCCTTCCCCCGACCTGCTTCCTTCCCCCGAACGGCCGTACCCGACGCGCCGGTCGGCGGTGGCCCGGCCAGTCTGGGGTTCGGCCCCTGCCCGTCCCCGGCCCCGAGGAGTGCACCACCGTGGTTTCCCCGATCATCACCCCCGACGGTTCCCCGGTCCAGGGTCCGCTCGGCCAGCTCGCCAAGGCCGCCTGGCAGGTCCTGCTGCTCGCCGGAATCGTCTCGCTGGCCCTCGGAATCGTCGTCTTCGTCTGGCCGAAGGAGACCCTGCTGGTGGTGGGCGTGCTGTTCGGCCTCTACCTGCTGGTCATCGGCATCGTGCAGTTGGTCGCCGCGTTCGGCACCCACGCGACCACCGCGCTGCGGGTGCTGGCCTTCATCAGCGGGGCGATCTGCGTCCTGCTGGGGCTGCTCTGCTTCCGCAGCGCGGCGCAGTCACTGGTCCTGCTGGCGATCTGGATCGGCATCGGCTGGCTGTTCCGGGGCATCACCCAGCTCGCCGCCGCGGTCTCCGACCCGCAGATGCCGGCCCGTGGCTGGCAGGCCTTCGCAGGCGCGGCCAACACGGTGGCCGGTGTGCTGCTGCTGATCTGGCCGGTCGGTTCGATCGCGGCGTTGGCCGTCCTGGCCGGCTGCTGGCTGGTGATCCTCGGGCTGATCGAGATCGTGACGGCCATCCAGATGCGCGGCCGGGCCAAGCAGATCCCGGCGGGGGTCTGACTCCACGACCCGACTTCACGGCTTGACGCCGTAGGTCTGACGCCTCAGGTCCGTCTCCAGGGGGCCGACTCCGCAGGTCACGCGGAAGGCCAGGAGGCCGCCGACGTCCCTGACCGGTGCTACCGTGCCGGCGGTTGCGCGGCGCGCACTCAGCGCCAGACCGGCGCGTCCGTCCCCCAGCGCCCCGGCGGGCGGGACCAGTCGGTGGGCGCGCCGGTGTAGGCGATGGGCGGCAGGGCGTGGCGCAGCCGTCCGTAGGCGGAGTCGGTCTCGGCGAGCCACCGGGCCGGGTCGTACGCCTCGGTGTCCGGAGTGCCCTCCGCCGAGGCAGCAGGGGCGGGCGCCTCGGGCGGGATGCCGTGCAGCAGCCACGAGGCCGTACCGGCGAGGGAGAACCGCAGGTGGCGGCCGCCGGGCCGACCGGTGCGCTGCTCGGTGAGGGCGCGCAGGACGGCGGCGGCGACGAGGTAGCCGGTGCCGTGGTCGAGAGCCTGGGCGGGCAGTACGCCCGGGCGGCCGTCGGGGCCGGCCTCGTGGGCGGCGATGCCGACGCCGGCCTGGACGAGGCTGTCGAAGCCGCGGCGGCCGGCCCAGGGGCCGGTCCAGCCCCAGGCGCAGAGCTGCGCGACGATCAGGCCGGGATGGCGGGCCGACAGTGCGTCGGGGGTGAGGCCGTGCGCGTCGAGGGCGCCGGGGCGGTAGCCGGTGACGAGGACGTCGGCGGTGGCGAGCAGGCCGTCGAAGACGGCGCGGTCGGCGGGATCGGCGGGATCGGCGAGGTCGAGACGGGTGGAGCGCTTGCCGAAGCCGGTGTCGGCGTGGGCGTCGTCGGCCTCGGGGAGGTGGGGCGGGTCGACGCGCAGGACGTCGGCGCCCAGCAGGGCGAGGGTGCGGGTGGCGACCGGTCCGGCGATGACCCGGGTGAGGTCGAGCACGCGGATCCCGGCGGCGGGCCGCTCCGGGCCTGCGTCGCCGAGCGGGCGGACGGGCGCGGTGCCGGTCACCCGGCTCTCCACCAGGGGGTGCACGGTGGCACTGACCGGCGCGACGGCCACGGCGAGCGCCCCCGCCTCGAACGCCCGCTCCTGGACCTGCTCCGCCGGCAGTTCACCCAGCAGCTTGGCGAGCTCTTCGGGCCCGGCGTCGGCGGGCAGGTCGAGGGCGGCGAGCAGTCGGGCGCGGTGGTGCGGGTAGTTGGCGTGGGTGCGGACCCAGCCGTCCGCGGTGCGCCAGAAGCCGGAGTGCGGGGCGAAGCTGACGGGTGTGCGGCCGTCGACGGTCAGGTGGCGTTCGCTGACGAAGGCCGTGGCGACGGCGCCCTGGTCCACCCGGACGGCGGGGACCGGGCCGCCGGTGCGGTGGGCGGCGAGTTCGGCGGCGGCCAGCGAGCAGGCGGCCACGGTGGCCCGGGCGAGCCTGCGCACCGGAAGACCGGAGGGCAGGACGTCGCCGGGGCCGTGGAAGGAGACCCGCCCCAGCAGGTCCGCCGATCCGCCGAGGGCGGCCCAGAGGTCGGCGGTGGCCCGGTCCGCGGGTTCCCCGCCGGGGGCGGGCTGTTCGGCGGACGCAACCTGCTCAGCGGGCACGGGCTGATCGGTGGGCGCGGGCTGATCGGTGGGCCGGGTACCGGGGAAGGTCGGACGCTCTGTCATGCCCGGCATTGTGCTCCCGTTCTCAGGCGCTCGCTGTGACGCCCGCCACCAGCATCAGCAGCACCGCCGAGACGAGGGTCATCCGGCGCGCCGCGCGGGGGGTGCCGCCCAGCCGTCCGCCCAGGCGTCCGCTGGCGTGCGCGACCAGCCCGTACACGACGGCGCAGGCCAGCACGTTGAGCGAGCCGAGGGCGAGCACCTGCCCGCCGACCGGCAGCGCGGCGCCCGGCTCGACGAACTGCGGCACCAGGGAGAGGTAGAGCAGCAGCCCCTTGGGGTTGAGCAGGGCGGTCAGCATGCTCTGGCGCAGCACGGTCGCGGTGGGCTGCGGCTTGGGCTCGGTGAGGGCCGTGGCGCCCCCGCCCTTGCGCAGCGCGAGCAGCATGCTGACGGCCAGCACCAGCAGGTACGCGGCGCCGGTGAGGCGCAGGACGGGCAGAGCGGCGGGGACGGCACGCAGCGCGGCGGCCAGGCCGGCGCTGGAGAGCAGGGTGTGGACGGCGTAGCCGGCGCAGACGCCGCCGACCGCGATGAAGGCGGCGCGCCGGCCCTGGCCGAGGCCTCGGGCGGCGATGTAGAGCCAGTCGGGCCCCGGTGTGCAGACCAGCAGCAGGTCGACTCCGAGGAAGAGGAGGAGGGCGTGGGTGTCCATGGGTGGCGGCGACCTGTCGTGCTCGTTCGGGCGGGTCCCGGCCGTTGGTCCGGAGATCCTCGCGGCACCTGTCCGGTGCGTTCGGTCACTGAAGGTAGCCGGATAGCCCTGGCACGCGATGGCCACTTCCTGCTCGCCCGGCCCGCGTTTTGGCAGAATATTGCGCCATGGACCGAATCGACCGCAGAATCCTCCGCGAGCTCCAGCAGGACGGCCGCCTGACCAACGCCGACCTGGCCGCACGGGTGGACCTCACCCCCTCCCCCTGCCTGCGCCGGGTCCGACAACTGGAGCAGGACGGCGTGATCCGCGGCTACCGCGCGCTCCTGGACGGCACGGCGGTCGGACGCGGCTTCCAACCCTTCGTCACGATCACCATGCGTCACGAGGATCAGGTGACGGTCGCCGAGTTCGAACGCCGGGTGGCGGAGCTGCCGGAAGTGGTGGAGGCCCACCGCCTCTTCGGGGAGCCCGACTACCTGCTGCGCATCGCGGTGGCCGACATCGTCGCGTACGAGCGCTTCATCACCGACGTGCTCTCCGGCCTGCCGGGGATCGCGCAGGTCAACTCCCATCTGACGATGAAGCAGGTGAAGGCCGACCGGGGGCTGCCGATCGGCGGGTAGGGCGCGAACGGGGGTTCGGAGGGCTCGGAGGGTTCGGAAGGCTCAGAGGGCTCAGAGGGCTCAGAGGGTTCGGAAGGCTCAGAGGGCTCAGAACGTGAAGCGCAGCGACCGGACCCGGTGGTCGAAGTTGGACGGCACGATGTCCGGCTCGCCCACCGACCGCACCTCGGGCAGCCGGGCGAACAGCTCGCGGAACAGCACCTTCATCTCCTGCCGGGCCAGGTGCGCCCCGATGCAGTAGTGCGGCCCTCCGCCGCCGAAGCCGAGGTGGGGGTTGGGCGTGCGGGTGATGTCGAACGCGTCCGGGTCGGGGAAGACCGTCTCGTCCCGGTTGGCCGAGCCGAAGAACAGTGCGACCTTCTCCCCCGCGCGCAGCAGCGGGCCCCCGGGGCCGCCGAGCTCGTGGTCGACGGCGAGGGTCCGGCGGAAGTGGATGATCGGCGTGGCGTGGCGGATGATCTCGTCGACCGCACCGCCGAGCCCTCCGTCGAGGTCCGCGAGCAGCAGGGCGCGCTGCTCCGGGTTCGCGGTCAGCAGGTGCAGGCCGTGGGCGAGCGCGTTGCGGGTCGTCTCCACGCCGGCCACCAGCAGCAGGGAGAAGAACGCGCCGAGTTCGCGTCCGGTGAGCCGGCGGCCGTCCACGTCGGCGGTGACCAGGGCGGAGATCAGGTCCTCGGTGGGCCTGCGGCGACGCTCATGGCCGATCGAGGCGACCATGCCCTGCATGCGGGCCAGCGCCAGCAGCCCGCGCCCGGGCATCCGGATCCGGCGGCGCAGCGGGCGGGCCACGCCGATGTTCTCGGAGGCGTGGTTGACCTGGTCCAGGATCATTCGGCGCGGGTGTTCCGGGATCCCCATCATGGTGCAGATCACCTGGAAGGGGAGCTCGGCGGCCACGGAGGTGACGAAGTCCTCCGGCCGCCGCCGCTCGACGTCGTCGACCAGGCGGGTGGCGACACGGCGGATGTCCTCCTCGACCTGGCCGAGCAGCCGGGGGGTGAAGGCGCGCGAGACGATCCTGCGCAGCTGGGCGTGCCGGGGGTCGTCGAGGTTGACCATCGAGTCGCCGAACACCAGGCGGACCCAGCGGGGCGGTTCCGGGGTCGTGACGCCGGGGCCGCTGAGGAACACCGCGGGGGTGCGGCTGGCCTCGACCACGTCGGCGTGGCGGACCAGCGCGTGGAAGCCCCGGCCGGTGGCGGGATCGCCGAAGAACACCGGCGCGGGGAGTCTGCGCAGTTCGGCGAAGGCGGCCGCGCGGGCGGGGGCGGGCAGCTGCCAGAAGCGGGGGTCGGAGAGGTCGGCGGCGGGGGCCGCCAAGCCGGTCGAGGTCTCCATGGCCGGGCCTCCTGCTTCGTGTGCGACGTCCACCCGACAGCCACCGTCGGTGCCGGGGTGTGCACATTTAGTGAGCAAGCGGGGGGGCGATGTCAAACCATGCCGATGGTCGTACGAACGGGTTGGCGCGGTGGCCGGGCCGGGTGTCTCGACGCACGGCGGCACGGGGCCGGGCATGGTCTCACGGGGTGGAACCGGCCAATACCGGAGGGTGCGGTCCGGGCCGGGCGGGGCGGGTGCGACGATGAGTGCCATCGTGATGACCGACCGGATCCGCCTGCTGCGCGCCGTGGTCTTCGCCGCGCTGTGCGTGGCGCTGGCCGCCGCGGCGCACGTCGCCATGGCCGGAGCCGGGGTCTCACCACCGGTGCTGGCCGGCGTGTTCGGGGTCGTCCTCGGTCTGACCTGGCTGCTCGCCGGCAAGCGGCGCGGGCTCGGCGCAATCAGCGTCTGGATGGTCGCGACGCAGAGCGCGCTGCACCTGTTGTTCGAACAGGCCGCGGCGCTCGGCCGGGGAGGCGGCGGTCTCGGCCGACTCGCCACCACGGACTGGGCCGCGCTGCTGCTCTGCAACCCCGAGCGCATCCCCGGCGGGCTCTCCCCCGTCGACCTGGCCCGCATGGCGGGCCTCGACCCGGACGTCCCGCCCGCCGCCAACGGCCTGCACGCCATGGCGGGCATGCACCACGGGACGGCGGCGGGTGTGGTTTCCGCCCCGGTGTCGGTAGCCACGTCCGCGTCGGTCTCCACGTCGCTCTCCGCTTCGGCTTCGGCTTCGGCTTCGGCTTCGGCCGATGGGACGGCGCTGGACGTGGCCGGGATGGCGGGGATGCCCTCCGGGACGACACACGGCATGGCACACGGGATGGCGCACGGGATGTCCTTCGGGATGATCGCCGCCCACGCGCTCGCCGCGCTGGCCTGCGCGCTGCTGCTGTGGCGCGGTGACGCCGCGCTGGTCCGGCTCTTCGACCTGCTCGGCGCGCTCGGCGCCGTGGTCGCGGGAGTGCTGGTGCTCCCGCTGCTGGCGCTCTTCGCGCGCCCCTTCGGCTACCGCCCGCCAGCTGCGCCCCGGCCCACCGGCGGCCGGACCCGGCCGTCCCGGTCGGTGCTGCTCACCCATGCCGTGGTCCGGCGCGGCCCGCCGGTGCTCGCGCTCGCCCGCTGACGCGCCCGCCGTCCCCACCCCCTCCGCCCACCGCCCCCGGCAGCCCACCGCCGCCGGGGACCGCAGGGCTCACGGGGTTCGCTCGACGGGCAGGTCGCCCTGCCGCTCGGCCGCTCCTCCGCCGCCGTGCCGCCAGGGCCCGGACCCGCGCCTGCCCGCCGTCTCCTCCATGGAGACGCCGCGGGCCGCGCGGAAGTCCCATGGACGCCGACGGCGCCGCCTCGGGTGGCGCCGCTCCCAGCCCTCCCCTCAGGACCTTCGCATGCCTGACTACGACGGCACACCGGCTTGGGCCGGCGCCACCGTCCTACCGCTCCACGGCCTCCGGCCCGTCCGGAGCCTGACCGCCCCCGAGACCTCGCACGCCGAGTCCGTCCAGCAAGCGGGCCGACCACTCCTCCGACGGACCGTCGGCGGCGCTCGCCCGGACGCGGCCGCGCAGTTGCTCGGCCCGCTCCAGCCACGCTCGGCAGCCGGCGCAGCGCGCGACGTGCCCGTCCAGCCGGCCATCCGGCAGTCCGGTCGGTTCGCCGTCGAGCCGGGCCGACAGGGCGGTACGGAACTGCGCGCATCTCATACGACCATCGTCCCGCACTGCCCTCACGGTGGGACCGGCCGGGTGGGAGGCCACCGTGGATGACGAGCAGCTCACCGCGCTCGCGCTGACCGCCCGCGCGGGCCGGGCCCCGGACGTCGAGGCCTTCGTCCGCGCCACCCAGCGGGACGTCTGGCGGTTCGTCGCCCACCTCACCGACGTCCAGTCCGCCGACGACCTCGCACAGGAGACCTTCCTGCGCGCGCTGCGCGGCCTGCCCGCGTTCGCCGGCCGCTCCTCGGCCCGCACCTGGCTGCTGTCGATCGCCCGGCGCACGGTGATCGACCGGTACCGGACGGCCGCCGCCCGACCGCGCTGCGCGGCGCTGCCGGACTGGCAGGAGGCGGCGGAGCGGCAGGGGGCCGAACCGGCGGCCGGGTTCGAGGACGGCGTCGCGCTCGGGGACCTGCTCGACCGGGTGCCCGCCCAGCGGAGGGAGGCCTTCGTGCTCACCCAGGTGGTCGGCCTGAGCTATGCCGAGGCGGCCGAGGTCGCCGGCTGCCCGATCGGCACCGTCCGCTCCCGAGTCGCCCGCGCCCGGGAGGAGCTGATAGCCCGGCTCCGCGCGGCCGAGGGCGGGGAACTCGCAGCGGCCTGCTGAGCGGACGGACGGCAGGTGGCGGGTAACAGATGACAACTAACAGATAACAGATTTCGAAATCTGTTATCTGTTATCTGTTAGTTGTCGGTTGTCATCTGTCCGCCGCCCTCGCCCGCCCGCCCGTCCGTCCGTCCGTCCGTCCGTCCGTCCGAAAATTCCCCCACATGTTCGGAACTGGAGCCCCCGCGCCTCCGACTGCTGTACCGGACACCGCCGCCGAGGCGGTGTCCGGTACAGCAGTCGGGCAACGGAGGGACTCCATGGCAGCGCAACAGCCGCTGGCCGCCGCCACGTTGATGGACAATCAGGCCGAACCGGCGGACCGATGGATCCTGGTCGTGGCCGCCGGGCTGCTCTCGTTCGTCGCGATGCTCGACATGAACGTGGTCAACCTGGCCCTCACCGACATCTCGGCCAGCCTCCACGTGTCCGCCGGGGTCGCCCAGTGGGCCACCCTCGGCTACCAACTCCCGCTGGTGGCGCTCCTCTTGCCCGCCGGGCGCTGGCTGGACCAGGTGGGCACCCGCTCGGCGTTGCTGCTCGCCGTCAGTTGCTTCGCCGCGTGCAGCGTGCTGGCCTCCCTCGCCCCCTGGGCGGGCTGGCTGATCGCCGCCCGACTCCTCCAGGGCGCCTTCGGCGCGGTGCTGTTCGTCCTGATGCCGGTGCTGGCCGCCACCTCCGTCCGCCCCGAGTCCCGCGGACGGGCGATGAGCATCCCGGCCACGCTCGGCCCGCTCGGCGCCGTCACCGGGCCGGTCATCGGCGGCCTGCTGCTGGACCACTTCGGCTGGCGGGCGGTCTTCCTGATCAAGCTGCCGGTCTGCCTGGCCGCCGTGCTGATCGTGCGCCGGTACGCCCCGCGGCGGGGTCGCCTGCGCCCGCCCGACCGGGCGTCGCTCGGCGATGCCGCCCTGATCGGCGCGGCCGTCGCCGCCGTGCTGCTCGCGCTGACCCTGGCCCCGGAGGCGCCGCTGTGGCTGCTTCTGGCGCTGCCCGCCGCCCCTCTGGTGCTGGTCTGGCTGCGCCGCCCCGGGGGCAGGCCGGTCGCCGAGGTCCTGCGGGCCGCCGGCAACGTCGGGGTCAACGCGTCGGTGCTGGCCCTCGCCGCCGGCTTCGCGGCCTGCCACTACCTGCTCGCCCAGCACCTGCGCGGCCCGGGCGGCGAGAGCGCCACCGCCACCGCGCTCACCATGCTGGCCTTCCCGCTCGGCATGGTGCTGGCCGGCCGGGTCGGCGGACGGCTGGCCGACCGCTGGGGCGCCCGGCCGACCGCGCTCACCGGCGCCGCCGTGACCACCCTCGGCCTGGCACTGCTCGTCCCGCTGGACACCGGGTGGTCCGCCGCCGACATCGCCTGGCGGCTCGCCCTGGCCGGTGTCGGGATGGGCCTCAACGGCGGCCCCACCCAGGCCCTGGTGATGACCGCCTCGCCCCCCGGGAAGCTCGCCACCGCGGGCTCCGCCGTCCAACTGGCCCGCAGCCTGGGCTTCGCCTTCGGCCCTGCCCTGGCCGGCGCCGCCGCGCTGGCCGGCGACCGCGCCACCACCGGCACCCGGGCGGGCATCGCCCTGGCCGCCCTGGTCGCGGCGACGGCCGTAGCCCTGCTCGCCCTGCACCGCCGTCCACGGACCTGAGACCGCCGGACCGCGCCTTCCCGACGCCCGCCCGCCCGGAGCCCATACACCCGGAGCCCGTACCCGAGAGCCCGCACCCCGCCATGCCCGCACCACCGGAGGAACACCGCAGATGACCGACACCGTCCATGACCCGGCGCCGGCCCACCCGACGGACGAGCCGCGCTGCCCGTACGGCTACGACCAACTCCCGGACCCCGTACCGCTGTACGGCCCCGAGTACAAGAGCGACCCGTACCCGCTCTACCGGCGCATGCGCGAGGCCGGGTCGGTGCACCGGGTGGAGTTCCCGAGCGGCATCCACGCCTGGCTGGTCACCGGCTACCAGGCCGCCCACGAGACCCTCAACGACCCCCGGTTCGGCAAGAACCACGCACTGGGCAACGAGAACTGGCGCGAGCTGGCGTCGATCATGCCCGAGCCGCAGCACTCCCAGTTGCAGGTCCACCTGCTGCACCAGGATCCGCCCAAGCACACCACGATGCGCCGGCTCGTCCTGGACGCCTTCGCGCCGCGCCGGGTGGAGTCGTTGCGCCCGCGCTTCCAGGAGCTGGCCGACACGCTGGTCGACGAACTGCCCGAGGCCGGCGGCGCCGACCTGGTGGCCGGCTTCGCGGCGCACTTCCCGTTCCGGGTGCTCGCCGAAGTGATCGGCCTGCCTGCCGAGTTGGCGGTGCGATTCGACCGCGACTGGGGCAAGGTCGTACAGCCCGTCGGCCCGCACGACCCGGGCCGCCCGGCGTACGAGGCGCGGCTGCGCGGCCTCCAGACGTACATCGCCGACGTGGTCGCCCACAAGCGCGCCGGGAACCCCGCCGATGACCACGACCGGCACGACCCGGACACGGTCGGCGCCGACCTGCTGGGCCGGCTCGTCGCCGCCCACGACGCGGGCGAGTTGAGCCGCGAGGAGCTGGACTCCATGGTGTTCCAGCTGCTGGTCGCGGGCCAGGAGCCGGTCACCAACCAGATCACCACCATGCTGATCACCCTGCTGCGCCACCCCGACCAGCTCGCCCGGCTGCGCGACTCCCTCCCCGAGGGGCCCGCCCACGACCCCGGACTGCTGGCCCGTGCGGTGGAGGAACTGCTGCGCCACGACGCCGCGTTCGAGCTCACCACCTGGCGTTTCCTCGCCGAGGACGGAGACCTGTTCGGGACCACCGTCCCGGCCGGCGACTCGGTGATCGTCTCGCTGTGCGCCGCCAACCGGGACGAGACCCGGTTCCCGGACGCGGACCGCCTCGACTTCGACCGCACGCCCAACGCCCATCTCGCCTTCGGCCACGGCATCCACTACTGCCCCGGCGCCGCCCTGGCCCGGGCCGAACTCCAGACCGCCATCGCCACCCTGCTCACCCGGCTGCCCGGGCTGCGCCCGTCCGAGGCGCCCAGCGAGGGCCTGGACTCCCTCGCCTGGATCCCCGCCGTCCTGGCGCGCGGGGTCAACCGGCTGCCCGTCGACTACGACCGGCGCGTCTGAGCCGAGGCCCCGGCCACCCTGCGAACACCCCGCGGCCGCGACCGGCCGCCGACGTCCGCCCGGCGTCCGCTCCACGCCCGCACCACCTTCCACGGAGGACCACCATGCCGCCCGCCGGCACCGTTTCCGCCCGCCACCACCACACCGCACCCGGGCCCGCGCCCACACCCACACCCGGGCCCGCGCCCGAGCCCACGCCCGCGCCCGCGAACACCGGGGTCGGCGCCCACCCGCAGGACGCCGCGCGGCTCGCCGCCCGGATCCTCGGCCTGCTCCTGCCGAACCGCCGCGCATCCGACCCGGGGCTGAACGCCGATCCCGAGCATTTCCCCTTCCAGCTGGCCCAGTTGACGGACTTCATCACCGCAGGCGACCCGATCCTGTTCACCCTGCCCGGCTTCCCCTGCAAGTCGCCGAACCCCGCGAAGGTGCTCAGCCACCTGCCCGACGAGGGCGAACGGCTGTCGCTCACCTTCCTCGACGGGCTCTGCGCGGAGATCGGCGGGCACTACGAGCCCGGCGCACGGATCCTGATCTGCTCGGACGGTCACATCTTCGGCGACCTCGTCCACGTCCCCGACGATCACATCGACGAGTACTCCGACGAGTTGACGGCGATGATCGCCCGTGAGGGCCTCGCCCACCTCGCCACCTTCGACCTGCGGGACGTCCTCGGCGACCTGCCGTACGACGACAAGCGCGCCCGGGTGCACGCCCAGTACGCGCCGAGCGTCGAGGAGTTGCGCGAGCTGGTGCTGACGGACGAGGAGACCCTGCGGCTCTACCGCGGCATCACGCGCTTCCTGACCGACGACACCGTCGGCTTCACCGGCACCCGCTCCGCCCTGCAGCGCGACTGCCGCCGCCGCGCGTACGGGGTGATCCAGCGCAGCCGAGCCTGGGGCGAGTTGATCGCCGAGCAGCACCCCCGGTCGGTCCGGCTCTCCATCCACCCGCAGCCCGCAGGCGCGCCGAAGTTCGGCATCCGGCTGCTGGAGGCCGCCGACGCCTGGATGACGCCCTGGCACTCGTCGGTTCTCCACCGCGCCGACGGTGAATGGGAGTTGCTGCGCAGCGAGGAGGCCGCGCAGCGCGGCCGGCTGGTCGAACTCGACGGCCGGCCGAGCCACTACGAGGCGTTCTGACGCGCGGGCCCCACCTCGGCGGCCCGCACCCCCTCGACCCCGGCCCCACCAGCATCCGCCCCGGCCCCGGCGCTCTCCACCAAGGCCGGGGCGGCTGGGACGGCCGGGGTGCGGTGGTCGAAGGCGATCAACGGGTCGCCCGTGAGCGGGTGTTCGACCACCGCCGCGCGGACGCCGAACACCTCGGCCAGCAGCTCCGCGGTCAGCACCTCGCGCGGCGCCCCGGAGGCCACCAGGGCGCCGCGGTGCAGGACGTGCAGCCGATCGCAGACGGAGGCGGCGGCGTTGAGGTCGTGCAGCGCGACCAGGGTGGTACGGCGCTGGTCCCGCAGCAGGGCGAGGAGTTCGACCTGGTGGCGGACGTCCAGGTGGTTGGTCGGCTCGTCCAGCACCAGGACGTCCGGCTGCTGGGCGAGCGCGCGGGCCAGCAGCACCCGTTGCCGTTCGCCCCCGGACAGTTGGGCGAAACGGCGGTCGGCGGCGTCCGCCATGCCGACCCGTGCCAGCGCGTCGGCGGTGATCCGGTGGTCCTCGGCGTCGTCGGCCGCGAACGACCGCTTGTAGGGGGTGCGGCCCATCGCGACCACCTCGCGGACGCTCAACTCGAAGTCCCCGCCCCGCTCCTGCGGCAGCGCGGCGATGTGCCGGGCGGACTGCGCGGGGCGCAGCCCGGCCAGGTCGCGCCCGGCCAGCAGCACCCGCCCGGCACTCGGCCGCAGGTGCCGGTAGACGGTCCGCAGCAGGCTGGACTTGCCGCTGCCGTTGGGCCCGACCAGGCCGGCGATCTCCCCCTCTTCGGCGACCAGGTGGACGCCGGCCACCACCGCCCGCCCGGACAGGGTGACGCTCAGGTCCTCGACGGCGATCCTCACGTGCGCTCCAGTCGTCGGTCCAGCAGGTAGAGCAGGGTGGGGGCGCCGAGGACGGCGGTGACCACGCCGATCGGCAGTTCCTGGCCGTCCAGCGCGGTGCGGGCCACGGTGTCGACCACGACCAGCAGCAGCGCGCCGGTGAGCGCGGACAGCGGCAGCAGGCGCCGGTGGTCGCCGCCGACGAGCAGGCGGCAGACGTGCGGCACCATCAGTCCGACGAAGCCGATCGCGCCGGAGACCGCGACCAGCACGCCGGTCAGCACGCTGGTGACGACGAAGACCTCCCGGCGCAGCCGGGTGACGTCCACGCCGAGCCCGGCGGCCGTCTCGTCGCCCATGAGCATCGCGTTGAGTCCGCGGGCACGGGCCTGGAGCAGGGCCAGCCCGAGCGTCACCGCGACGGCGGGGACGGCGAGTTGGGCCCAGACCGCGCCGCCCAGGCTGCCCATCAGCCAGAACAGCACGCCGCGGGTCTGCTGCTCGTCGCGGGTCTGCAGGACGAGGTAGCTGGTGATGCCGCCGAGGAACTGGGCGATGGCGATGCCCGCGAGGACCAGGCGCAGCGGGGAGAAGCCGCCGCCGCGCCGGGCCGCCAGCCAGACCAGGGAGAACGCGGCGAGCGCGCCGGCGAAGGCCGCCAGGGAGACGGTGAGGCCGAGCGCGCTGCCGAAGGCGAGGTCGAGGCCGAGCGAGGTGCCGAGGACGATCGCGGCGACCGCCCCGAGGGAGGCGCCGGAGGAGATGCCGAGCAGGTAGGGGTCGGCGAGCGGGTTGCGGACCAGTGCCTGCACGGCCGTGCCGACGAGGCCGAGCCCGGCCCCGACCGTCGCCGCCAGCAGGGCGCGCGGGACGCGCAGCTGCCAGACGATGAGGTCGCGGGTGCCGGGTTCGGGGGCCCGCCCGGTGAGGTGGTGGGCGACCACCGACCAGACCTCGCCGGGCGGGATGTCCACCGCGCCGAACGACACGGCGGCGGTCAACGCGAGCACCAGGGCGGCGGTCAGCGCGACGGCCAGCGGCCCGGCCCGCAGGGTGCGGACCGGGCGGGGCGCGTCGCGCCGTTCGACGGAGACGGCCGACGTCACCGTCTACTGCCCGTTCTTGACGAGATCGGGGTGGACGGTGGCGGCGATCTGCCGGACGGCGTCGGCGTTGCGCACGCCCGCGATGGTGGTGACCTCGGAGCCGAGCCGCACGAAGTGGCCTTCCTGAACGGCCTTCAGGCCCTGGGTCGCGGGGAAGCCGCGCAGGAACGCCTCGGCGTCGTCGAAGGCCTTGCGGGTGGCCTCCTCGCTGCCCCGGTTGCGGACGGCGAGCTGGATCCAGTCCGGGTTCTTGGCGACGACGTCCTCCCAGGAGCCGGGCTTGAAGTCGGCGTCGCAGTCGGCGAACACGTTGCGGGCGCCGGCCTGGGTGATCACCGCGTTGGCGACCTGCCGGCCGCAGACCGCCACCGGCTGCTTGGTGCCGGCGTCGAAGTCGAAGACGAAGTAGCCGGGCCGCTGCGCCTCCGCGACGCCGGCGAGGGCGGTGCGCACCTCGCCGATCTGCTTCTCCATCCCGGTGACGAGCTCCTCCGCACGGGCGGCCGTGCCGGTGACCGCGCCGAGGCGGCGGATGTCGTTCTCGACCCCGGACAGGTCGGTGCGCGGCGCCTTGGCGGCCTTGGGGGTGCCGGCGCAGGCGGTCGAGAGGAGGTAGACGTGCTGGATGCCGGCCGCCGCGAACTCCTCCTCGCTGGGCCCGGTGGCGCCGCCGCCCATCATCGGCATCGCGCCGAAGGTGTCGACGTAGAGGTCGGCGCCGGAGCCGAGCAGCTTCTCCTTGGGGATGATCTTGTCGCCGAGCACCGGCACCTTGGCGCCCTGTTCGGCCAGGGCCGGCGGGAGGGTGCCCTTGCCGGGCGGGAAGCCGGTGCCGATCACCCGGTCGCCCGCGCCGAGTTGGAGCAGTATCTCCAGGGCGGCGGCGTTGCTGGTGACGATCTTGGCGGGAGCCTTGGCGATGGTGGTCTCCCGGTCCGCGCAGTCGGCCACCTTGACGGGGTAGCCGCCGGCCGGGGCGGTCTGGGCGACGCCGGCCGTGCCGCGCTCTCCGCCTCCCCCGCCGCCGTTTCCGGTGCTGCTTCCGGCGCCGCTTCCGCAGGCCGTGGCGAACAGGGCGACGGCAGCCGCGATTCCGCAGACAACGCGAGGGCGCATGACAATTCTCCTGGTCGGTGATCGTGCTCGGGGCCCGTCCTGCGAACCCGGATCAGGTAGTCGGCCGGAGCGTCCGAGGGGTTCCCGGGTTTTTCCGCGCCGCCCGGCACCCGTTCACCCGCCGTCCGCCCACCCGCCATCCACCATCCGCCACCCACCCGTCCGCCCGTCCGCCCCTCACCCATCCGCCGCCCGTCGGCTGCCCGTCCGCGAACCCCCGGCGTAGGGTGGCCGGATGGCCGACCCCACCGTCTTGCGGGACGATCTCGACCTGCCCGTCCGGCTCGGCCCGCTCCCGCCGCGCCGGGTGGTGTCGTTGGTGCCGTCGCTGACCGAGGCGGTCGCCGCCACCGCCCCCGGGCTGCTGGTCGGCGCCACCGACTGGTGCAGCCACCCGGCCGACCTGGCGGTCACCAGGATCGGCGGCACCAAGAACCCGGACGTGCCGGGCATCCTCGCACTCGCCCCGGACCTCGTCCTCGCCAACGACGAGGAGAACCGGCGCCCCGACCTGGACGCGTTGCGGGCGGCCGGCCTGCCGGTCTGGGTCACCGACATCCGCACCCTGGACGACGCGTTCCGCTCGCTCGACCGGCTGCTCACCGCCGCCTGCGCGCTTCCGCGCCCGGACTGGCTGGACCGGGCCGAGGCAGCGTGGGCCCCGGTCCGGCGCCCGCCGGACGGCCCGCGGGCGATCGTTCCGGTCTGGCGCCGCCCGTGGATGGTCCTGGGCCGCGACACCTTCGCCGGGGACCTGCTGCGCCGCCTCGGCCTCCGGCTCGTCCACGCCGGGCACGCCGAGCGCTACCCGGCCGTCCCACTGCCCGAACTGCTCGCCTGCCGACCCGAGTTGGTGGTCCTCCCGGACGAGCCGTACCGCTTCACGACACAGGACGGCCCCGAGGCGTTCCCCGGCGTCCCGGCGGCGCTGGTCAGCGGACGCCACCTGACCTGGTACGGACCGTCCCTGGTGGCGGCGCCCACGGTCCTCGCGCACGCGTTGGACCACCCGTTCACAGGGGGCGCGAACAGCACATCGTAGGATGACCGCCACTCACCGGGCCCGCCGGTGACGAGTGGGGGGAACCACAGTGGCAGTGAACGCATCCCGGAGAGCACTGGTCATGGTGTCGGCTGCGGCGGTCTCGACGGCCGTCCTGGCCGGCTGCGGCACCAAGCACGCCGACAACCACCAGAACAGCTCGCCGGACACCACCGCGGTCGCCGCCACCGGAACACCGACCGAGACGCCGAGCGCGAGCCCGTCCGCGACCGCCACCCCGACGCCGACCGGCTCCCCCACGGCCAGTGCCTCCCACAGCCCGACCCCGTCCGCGAGCAAGTCCAGCAAGCCCGCCCCGACCACCCCGGCCCCGGCCACCACCAAGCCCGGCGCGCCGAGCAACCCGCCCGCCGCGCCCACCACAGCGCCCCCGGTCACCAAGCCCGCCGTCGTGGCCCCCGTGCCCGTCGCCAAGCCCGGCCCGGTCGCGCCCCCGCCGCCGCCCGCGCCGCCGACCCCGCACGTCCCACCGCTGCAGAGCAGCTGCCAGCCCAGCAAGCCCCAGCCCGACGAGCCCAAGGAGGCCGTCGGCGCCGCCCTCGCCACCGCCGCCGGCCAGGCCCGCACGCTCAACCTCAGCAGCGGCGGCACCGACAAGCTCCCGCCGCTGCCCGTCAACCTGGTCAAGGCGATCGCCTGGCAGGAGAGCGGCTGGCAGTCCGGCATCCTCGCCTGCGACGGCGGGATCGGCACCATGCAGATCATGCCGAACACGATCAGCTGGATGAACAGCAAGTTCGGCACCACCTCCGACGCGAAGACCCTCCCCGGAAACGTCCAGCTCGGCACCCAGCTGCTCGACTGGCTGGTCGCCTACTACGGCGACTCCTCCTTCGACGGCAAGTACGACCTCTCCCCTGACCCGGCCACCGGCAAGACGCCGCTGCTCGACCTCGTCATCTCCGCGTACAACGCCGGAGCGGGCAACGTGCACTACAACGCCGTCACCGACCCGGCCACCGGCCAGGTCGTCGGCAACCTCGTCATCCCCAACCCGGGGTACGTGGCCAACGTCAAGGCGCTGATGACCGGCCAGCCGTGGACCAAGACCGGCTGACAACCCCCGAACCCGCGCGAAACAGCGGAAGGGCCCGGAACGCGATCTCGCGTCCCGGGCCCTTCGCCGTGGTTCCCCGCTGGTACGTCAGCCCCGCGTGGCGGTGACGGCGGCGCCCAGCGCCTCCTTGATCCGCGGCCCGAGGCGGGCGAAGCCCAGCTCCTTCATCGCCGCCCGCAGCAGTTCGTCCGCCGTACGCTCCACACCGTCACCGTCCACCCACCGGACGACGGCGAGCAGCTCGTCGGCCGAGTAGGCGGTCACGGGCCGGCCGGGCGTGAAGTCCGGCTTCTCGGGCCGACCGGCGGCGACGGGAGCGGACTCGACGGCGGGCGCGACCTCGGCCTCGACGACCTCGACGACCTCGACGACCTCGGCAACCGGCTCCGCAACGGCGGCGGGCGCATCCTCGATGACCTCGACCTCGACCTCAGCCACCGGCTCCGCGACAACGGCAGGCGTCTCGTCGACGACCTCGACCTCGGCCACCGGCTCGGCGGCCTCTGCCACGGGAACCTCGACCGCCTCGACCTCGGCAATCGTCTCGGGCTCCGCAGCCTCCTCGACCGTCTCCGGCTCCGCGACGACGATGGCGGGCGCCTCCTCGACGACCTCAACCTCAGCCACCGGCTGCACGTCCTCAATGGCGTCGGTCGCTTCAACCGACTCCACGACGGCGACGGCGGGCGCCTCTTCGACGGCCTCGACCTCGACCACCGGCTCC
>NZ_JBIWAP010000003.1:188948-366142 GCF_044760075.1 Kitasatospora sp. NPDC098663
TCCACGACAACGGCAGGCTCAACGATCGGCTCGACCTCGGCCACCGGAGCCTCGACCACATCGACCCCGGAAACCGTCTCCGGCTCCGCAGCCTCCACGACCGCCTCCGACTCACCGACGGCGACGGCGGGCGCCTCTTCGACGGCCTCGACCTCGACCACCGGCTCCACGACAACGGCAGGCTCAACGATCGGCTCGACCTCGGCCACCGGAGCCTCGACCACATCGACCCCGGAAACCGTCTCCGGCTCCGCAGCCTCCTCGACCGCCTCCGGCTCGACGACGGGCTCGTCCTCCAGGACCGGCGTCTCCTCCGCAAGCTCGACCTCGACGGCGGCCTCGGCCTCGACGGCGGAAACCTCGACGGCGGCCTCGGCCTCCGTGGGTTCCGCGACCTCCGCCAGGGCGGCGGTCGCGGCGGCCACCAGGTCGTCGGCGGCCGGGGACGGCGCCGGGAGGGAGACCACGACAGCGGCCGGGGCTTCCTCCGTCACCTCTTCCTCGGTTGCCTCGGCCGTCTCGACCACGACCTCAGCCTCGCCCGAGTCCGCGTCCGCGTCGGTCACCGTCTCCTCGCCCGAAGCCGAAGCCGAAGCCTCGACGGCGCTGCCCTCCCCCGCGAGCCCGTCGCGCTGGCCGCCGGCCAGGGCCTGGCGGGCGGCGAACGCGGCTTCGGCGGCGCGGCGGTCGGCCCGGG
The DNA here is from genome assembly GCF_044760075.1 of Kitasatospora sp. NPDC098663. Taxonomy (NCBI): domain Bacteria; kingdom Bacillati; phylum Actinomycetota; class Actinomycetes; order Kitasatosporales; family Streptomycetaceae; genus Kitasatospora; species Kitasatospora sp. NPDC098663. Next base: position 189,646 of record NZ_JBIWAP010000003.1, read on the forward strand.
CGGCGGCGAGTTCGGTGAGCAGGTCGCCGAGGCCGGCTTCCTCCAGGGTGGTGCGCAGCCCGCGGATGGTGGGCAGGCGGTAGAGCGTGCCCTCGTCCGCCGCGAGCCGCTCGACGAGGTCGACGAGCTCGGCGAAGGCCAGCCCGTCGAGGTCGTGGTCGGGGAGCAGCCGGGCGAGGCCGCGCAGTCCGGTGTTGATCGCCTCGAAGGCCTGGGCGGTCCGCTCGACCAGGGCGCCGTCGGCGGGGACGACCGGCAGGGTACCGGCGGGGGCGAGGGCGGCCCAGGCGCGGCGCTCGACCTCGGCGGAGGCGAGTGCCTCGTGCAGGTCCTCGCGGCGGATGCGGCGGTCGGTGGCGAGGGCCGTGGCCTGCTTGCGCAGGGAGCGGACGCGCAGCCAGGAGAGCTTGACGCCGTTCTCCCGGCGCCAGGTGCCGTCGGCGGTGGCGGCGGCGAGGGCGCCGAGGTCGGCGTCGTAGGCGGCGGTGGTGAGGGTGGCGGAGGTGCGGTGGACGCGCTGGAGCATCTCGACGAGGAGTGCGGCCTTGGCGATGGTGTCGGGTTCGTCGAGCTTGGCGTCGGCGGCGAGGACGGTGACGGCGTCCCACGTCTGGCGGAGGTCGCGGCCGCGCAGTTCGGCGAGGGCGGTGGAGGCGGCCCGGGCGTCCTCGGGGGTAGCGACGGTGTCGACGGCCGCGTACCAGGCGTGGGTGTCGGCGGTGAGGGTGAAGGCCCCGAGTTCGGCGTAGCGGCCGAGGTCCTCGCGGAGGTCGGTCTCCGCCGTGGTGGCCTTGGCGTCCTGGGGGTCCTTGACGTCTGCGGCGTCGGCGACGTCCGCCGGGTCGGCTGCGTCGGCGTTGCGCGAGTGAAGCACTGTCATGTGAGGTCCGGTTCTGGGCGACGACGGCGGGGCTGGCGGCGAGGGGGCGGCGGACCGGTTGCGCGGGGTGCCCCGGGGGCGGGGCTGGGGGGCGCGCGGGCGGGCCGCCGGTTGTGGACGCCCAGAATACGGGTGCCCGTTCGAGCCTTGCACGCACCCACCGCCCGACGGGCCGGTGTCGTGTGCCATACCCCCCGCCTGGCCGCTACCCGGGAGGGCCGCACGGGTGGTGGGACGTTGGGCCGGACGGGTACTGGGGCCCACGGCCGTCGGGCCGGACGGGCGGGGTCGCCGGGCGGGCCCCGGGCCGCCGCGGTCGGTCCAGCGGGACGGCGCGGAGCCGTCGGCCGAGGGGTGGGCGGTATCCGGCGTGGCCGAGAGAGGTGAGGTCGACCGGCGCGAGGTACTCGTGGAGCGCGGTGCGGTGCCACCACGCACCGGTTTCCCGCAGTTCGCGCCAACTGGTGAACCGGTAGAGGTAGAGGGTCGCCCGGACGTGGGTCGGCGGGGCGCCGGGAAAGGGGTTGTGGCGCAGCAGGCGGAGGGTGGCGGGATCGCCGGCGAGCAGGCGGGCGACGAAGGGCAGGAACCAGGGGCGGGCGTAGGCGGGTGAGATGCCGGCGAACCACATCAGCCAGTCGAGCCGCAGGTGGTAGGGGGCGTACTGGCGCGGGAGGCGGCGCACGTCGCCGGGTTTGCCCTTGAAGCCGTACTCGTGCCAGACGGTGTGCGGGGTGAGGGTCGGTTCGTCGGTGCCTTCGACGACGACCTCCTGGCGGACGCGGCTGATGCTGCCGAAGGCGCCGTAGGTGTTGACGAGGTGCAGCCGGTTGAAGGAGCGGTTCATGGCCTGGCGGCGCGAGACGAGGTTGCGGACCGGCCAGTAGCTCAGGACGGCGACGGCCGCGGTCAGGGCGATCACCAGCGCCTCGAACCAGACGGGCGCGGCGGGGTGGACGCGGGCGTGGACGGGCAGTCCGATGCGGGCCGGGTCGACGGCGGCGAGGGCGAGCGTGATCGTGAGCCAGTTGAGCCAGGCGAAGTTGCCCGAGGCGATCAGCCACAGCTGGGTGGCGATGACGGCGCAGGCGGCGTAGCTCGCGACCGGCTGCGGGAGGAGGAGCCCGACGGGGACGACGAGTTGGACGAAGTGGTTGGCGGCGACCTCGACGCGGTGCAGCGGGTCGGGCAGGTGGTGGAAGAACCAGCTGAGCGGCCCGGGCATGGGCTGGGTCTCGTGGTGGTAGCGCAGGCAGGTGAGGTCGCGCCAGCAGCGGTCACCGCGCAGTTTGATCAGTCCGGCGCCGAACTCGACCCGGAAGACCAGCCAGCGCATCAGCCAGAGCACCAGGGTGGGCGACGCGGTGTCGGCGTTGCCGAGGAAGGCGGCGAGGAAGCCCGCTTCGAGCAGCAGCGACTCCCAGCCGAAGGAGTACCAGGTCTGTCCGACGTTGACGATCGAGAGGTAGAGCCCCCAGAGCACCGCCCACAGCAGGACGGACGCCCAGAGCGGGACGACGTCACCGAGTCCGGCGGTCACGGCGGCGGCGAGCGCGGCGCCGCTCCAGGCGACGGCGGCGAAGAAGCGGTCGCTGTAGTGCAGGTGGAACAGGCCGGGCGCGTGGCGGAAGGGGACCCGGGCGGTGAAGCGGGGCACCGGCAGCATGCCGTCGCTGCCGATGAGGGCGCGGAACTGTGCGGCGGCGGCGAGGAATCCGATCAGGTAGAGGCCGGCGAGCAGGCGTTGGACGAGCAGTCGGCTCAGCCAGTAGTCAGGGGCGGCGAACCAGTCCATGCGGCCCATGCCTACCATCGGCGGCCGCCGGGCGGGTCACGGCCGGGGTGCGGGCGGGGACGGTTCACCCGCTCGGTCCCGCCTCCCGGACGGCACCGTGGCGGGGAGCCTCTCCTCGGGGGTGAGAGGCGCCCCGCCACGGTGGTGGGTGGTGCGCGGTGGTGCGGATCGGAGAGCGGTGGTGCGGAGGGGAACGGCGACGCCGCACGCGGGCGGCGGGTCGGCGGCTCAGTTCGGCAGGACGAGTCCGGACTCCCCGGCGATGCCCGGGCGGCCGACGGGGGTGGCGCCGTTCTGTTGGAGCCGGTCGACCAGCAGGGCGGCCAGCGTGCCGAGTTCCTCCTCCGTGCGGGACTGCGCGGTGACGTCCATGCCGACGGTGAGGACACCGTTGACCTGGCCGGTGCGCGCGGCCCGCAGCGGGGTGCAGGTGAAGCTGAAGACCTGCTGGCCGCGCTGGGCGTCGGGGCGGCCTGACTGGATCCGGACGTCGTTGAGGACGGTGCTGCGCCCGGTGTGGTAGGCCTCGACGATGGCCTGCTGGAGGCCGGCGGCGCCGAGCTGCGGGTAGGCCAGGCCGATCGCGCCGTACGCCACCGGGGCGCCGAAGGTGTCGGCGTGCTGGGCGTTGGCGTAGCGGATCTCCTGACCGGGGCCGTCGGTCAGCATGATGGGGAACGGGGAGCCGTCGAAGGCGGCGAACATCTCCTGCTGCTGGGCGAGCAGGTTGTCGCGCAGCCGGATCTCGGAGAGCAGCGCCTCGGCGAGGTGCTGGATGTCGCGCAGCCGCTCGCGCCCCCACTGCCGGGGTTCCCGGTCGAGGACGCACACGGTGCCGATGACGGTGTTGGTGTCGTCGACGAGCGGGGCGCCGAGGTAGGCGCGCACGCCCAGTTCGTCGACGACCGGGTTTCCGGAGAACCGGGGGTAGGCGAGGATGTCGTCGAGCGCGAGGGGGGAGCGCTGGGCGACGACGTGCGGGCAGAAACCGTGACTCAGCGGCATCTGACGGGTGGGAAGGTCGAAGGCGATGCCCCGATCGGCCCAGGAAGCGCCTTCGTCGACCGCGACGTCGTTCGAGTTTGGCGGAATGTAGAGCCCCCGGAACATCTGGCGCTCGTCGTTGATGAAGTTGACCATCGCGATGGGAGCGCGGGTGATGCTGGCGGCCAGGTGGGCGAAGCGGTCGAAGGCCTCGTCCGCGGACGGTTCGTTGAGACCAAGGCTGCGCAGCCTGCGGGTCCGCTCGGACTCCCCGGCGGCACCCGGGAACTGGCCTTGAGTGCTCATCACATCAGTCATGGCGCACATGTAATCAGACATCCGGGCGGTTCGGTGCTCCCGGTCCGGCTCATCACCGTTGCTGATGGACAGTCAAAGCCGCATGTGAGCGGCCGCTCAGCAGGTTGCCGCAGCGGGTCAAGATCACTTCCCACTCAGAGCCATGGCAAAACTCCCCAGCGTAAGGACGGGCCGATTTCCGCCAATTCAAGATCGACTCTGGGTCAGCACAGGAGGCCCATACGACAATGAGCCCTGCCGAAGACACGGGCGGCATTCCCAACCCCTGGGAGGACGCCCCGAGTTCCGCATGCACCGATTGCGACGGGGCAGTCGGCCGCCACCACCTCGAACCCCCACTCATCTCCGGGGAGCGGCTGGAGCGACTTCGACAGCACGGACGGAGGCACGGCACATCCACTGACACGAGAGGACCCCAGCATGGCGATGGACTACTTCACCGACGAGCGCCACGAGAGTCTCCGAGCGGAGGTCCGGGAGTTCGCGGAGAAGGAGGTACGCCCGCACGTGGCCCGAATGGAGGCCGAACGGACCGTCGAGTTCGAACTGTCGCGGGAGATCGCCCGGCGGGGCTGGATCGGGGTGACCATTCCGCGCGAATTCGGCGGACTGGGACTGGGGCACCTCGCCAAGACCGTCATCGTGGAGGAACTCGCCCGGGTCAGCGGCGCCATGGGCGCGGTGGCGCAGGCCTCACAGCTCGGCGTCGCCAAGGTCATCCACTTCGGCTCGGACGTCCAGCGGCGCAAGTGGCTGCCGAGGTTCGCCTCCGGCGAGTCGCTGCCGACCATCGCCGTCACGGAGCCGGAGTGCGGCGGCCACGTGCTCGGCATGTCCGGCACCGCCCGCCGCGAGGGCGACCAGTACGTGCTCAACGGTCGCAAGTGGTTCGTCGGCAACTCCCACATCGGCGACGTGCACGGCGTGGTCTTCCGCACCGGCGAGGGCAGCAGGGGCCTGTCCGCGTTCCTGGTCGAGAGCGAGCGCCCCGGCTTCCGGGTCGGCGAACTCGGCTCGCAGAGCGGCCTGCACGGCTTCAGCTTCGGCGAGATCGTCTTCGAGGACTGCCGCATCCCCGTCGGCAACCGGCTGGGCCTGGAGGGCCAGGGCCTGGACGTCGCCTACTCCTCCTCCACCCTCTACGGCCGGCTCAACCTCGCCGCCGTCGCGCTCGGGATCCACACCGCGATCGTCGAGGACACCGCGCGCTTCGCCGAGGAACGGGTGCTCTACGGCAAGCCGATCAACCGCCTGCCCAACATCGCGCTGAAGCTCGGCGAGATGCAGTCCAGGCTGATGACGGCCAAGCTGGCCGCCTACCACGCCTCGCACCTGCTCGACCACGGCAAGGCCTGCGACGCCGAGCTGATGAACGCCAAACTCATCAACACCGAGTACGCGCTGGACTCCGCGCGCAACGCCATGGAGATCCACGCCGCCCGGGGCCTCCAGGCCGAGTTCAGCATCGAGCGCTACCTGCGCGACGCCACCCACGTCTACCCACCGGCCGGGACCTCGGACGTCCAGCGGCTGCGGCTCGGCCAGGTCGCCTCCGGCACCTACGGCAAGCAGTGGTCGGCGGAGCTGTCCGACCTGGCGAGCTGGGCGTGGAGCGAACTGTCCCAGCGGGAGGCCGCGGTGGAGCTGCAGGCCATCGGGGGCGGGCAGGTGGTACCGATACCGCTGGCGGGCTGAACCGGCGCCGCGCGCCGACGGACCGGCACACCGGCGGACAGGCGGACCCGCGCACCGACGGGCCCGCGCACCGGCCGACCGGACTGTCGGACGAGGGCGAACGTTCGGCACGGCGGTGAATTGACCTGTTCCTGACGACTCTCCGGGAGGTTCTCCCGGCCCCCGGAGAGCCGTCCGCGCACCGCCCACGCACCGCCCGCGCACCGCCCACGGCCGACGTGAGCTGCGGCTTTCCACCGGCGGACACTCCCTCCGGGCGCCTCCGCCGCTGTCATCACCCGTGCACATATCGTCAGTTGATGTTGCGATGAGGGCACTTGGGACTGATACCGTTCCTGCCGTCGGCGGCCGCGCTGCACCCCCGCCCGGGCAATGACACCGCGTCACCCCGTCCGGCCACCCCGGCCGTGGCGCCCTGAAGCCCCGGCCGGACCGCGTACAGGCCGGACCGCCGTTCGGCCCAGCGACTCGGCCCTGCAACAAGGAATCAGATGCCAGGCATATCGGCCCCCCGCACGGCCCACCGCGCCGGCCGGTCCGGCTCGCTCCGCAGCTCGCTCCTCGCCCTCGTCCTGGTCCCCAGCCTGGGCCTCGCCGCCGCCTGGGCCTACGCCGCCTACCTGCTGCGCGGCGCCGAACACCGCACCGCCCTGATCGCCGGAAGCGCCGTCGTCGCCCTGGTCCTGCTGATCAGCCTGGTCCACGGCATCCGGACCGCGCGGGCCCTGTCCGCCCGCCTCGGCGCGCTGCGCGCCGACACCCTCGCGCTCGCCCAGGACGAGATCCCCGAGGTCGTCGGACGGCTGCGCGCCGGGGAGCCCGTGCCCACACCGCCCGCCTGGTCGCCGTCCCGCCGGACCGGCGACGAGGTCCAGCAGACCTCCGACGGCCTCGCCGCCGTCCGCCAGGCAGCCGTCGCCGCCATCATCCACCAGGCCCAGGGCCGCGAGGGGACGAAGAAGGTCTTCCTCAACATCGCCCGCCGCACCCAGATCCTGATCCACCGACAGATCAGCATGCTCGACGCCCTGGAGCGCGAGCACGAGGAACCCGAGCTGCTGCGCGAACTGTTCGCGGTCGACCACCTCGCCACCCGGATGCGGCGCAACGCCGAGAACCTCGTCATCCTCGGCGGCGCCCTGCCCGCCCGGCGCTGGCGCAACGCCGTGCCCATGGTCAACGTGCTGCGCAGCGCCGTCTCCGAGACCGAGAACTACGCCCGCGTCGTCGTCCAGGGCGTGCCGCGCGCCTCACTCAGCGGCCAGGCCGTCGCCGACGTCATCCACCTGATCGCCGAACTCATCGAGAACGGCACCACCTTCTCCCCGCCGTACACCCAGGTGCAGGTCTCCGCGCAGGAAGTCCCCAAGGGCCTGGCGGTCGAGGTCGAGGACCGCGGCCTCGGCATGGGCGAGGACGAGTACGAGCGGCTCAACGACTACCTGGCCAACCCGCCCGAGCTGGACGTCTCCGCCCTCGGCGACGACCTGCGTCTCGGCCTGTTCGTCGTCGCGCGGCTGGCCGCCCGGCACGACATCCAGGTCACCCTGCGGCCCTCGCCCTACGGCGGCACCCGGGCCGTGGTGCTGGTGCCGGCGGTGCTGCTGGAGCAGGCCGAACAGCCGGCCGCCATGGCCGGGCTGCCGTCCGGCGCGCGGGTCACCCGGACCCCCGTCCCCGAGTCCCTGCGGGCGGCGGGGGGCAACGACCCGAGCGGTCTGGACGGCGGGCTGGACGGGGGGCTGACCGGCGCGCTCGCCGGAGTGCTCGGCGGGCTGATCGGCACCGGGCCGGGCGCTCCGGCGCACGGGGCCGAGCCGGGGGCACCCGGCGGGCCCGGGGTTGCTGGTGCCGCGGGTGCTGGTGGTGTGGCCGGCGGTCTGGTGGTGCCTGGTGTTCCCGGCGCTCCTGGCGTTCCCGGTGTCCCTGGGGTGCCCGGTGTCCCTGGAGTGCCCGGTGCTCCCGGTGCGGGTGGCAGCGCTGTGATCATCGGCGAACTGCTCGCCCAGTACCCCCTGGAGGGCGGCCCGGCCGCGGGAGCCGCCCCCGGCCCGGCCAACGGCGGTCTGCCGGTCGGCGCCGAGATACCCGGCCTGCCCGGAGCCGTGGTCGTCCCCCGGCCCGTCCTCCCGCGCCCGTACGAGGTCCCGTCCGACAGTTCGCCCGGTGAGCCGTCGGCCGACGGCCGTGCCGCGGACGTCCCGGCCGGAACCACGATCGGGACCACGGCCGGGACCTTCTACGGTGCCACCGCCGAGCCCCCTGCGCCCGCACACGAACGCGCCCAGGAGGAGCAGTCGGACCACGGCCCGGACGGCGAACTGCGCACCCCGCGGGTCCTGCCGCAGCGGGTCCGCAATGCCAGCCTCGCCGAACAGCTCCGCGAGGCCCACGCCCCCGGCGCCATGCTGCCCCCCGTGGTCGGCCCGCCGACCCAGGCCGGGCCCTGGCACGGAGCCGCCGGGGCCACCGGGGCCACCGGGGCCGCCGGGGCCGCCGGGGCCGCCGGAGAAACCGGGGCCGCCAGGGCCGACGACCCGTCACCGCAGCGCTCCCGCACCACCATGGCCGCCATCCAGCGCGGCACCCGGACCGCCCGCGCGGCCGCCCCCGACGCGCCGAACACCCCCACCGCCCCCCAGGCGCCCGCCGCGCCCCACTTCCCGGCCGCACCTTCTGCCGCCCGGGAAGCCTCCGCCGTTCAGGAAGCCAAGGAACAGCAGTGATGACGCAGCACACCGACACCCAGCGCGACCTCAACTGGCTGCTGGACCAGCTGGTTGCGCGGGTACCCGAGACCCGGCACGCCATCGTCCTCTCCGAGGACGGCCTGCTGGTCGGCACGTCCCAGGGTCTCGACCGGGCCGACGCCGAACACCTCTCCGCCGTCGCCTCCGGCCTGCAGAGCCTCGCCCGCGGCGCCGGCCACCGCTTCAACGGCGGCCGGGTCCGACAGACCGTGGTCGAGATGGACCAGTTGTTCCTGTTCGTCACCACCGCCGGGCAGGGCGCCCGGCTCGCCGTCCTCACCAGCGAGCAGGTGGACGCCGGGCTGATGGCCTACGAGATCAACATGCTGGTCAAGCAGGTCGGCCAGTACCTCACTGCGGCGCCGCGCAGCGACGCGGGCCAGGCCGGCGCGGGCGGCGGTGCGTGACCACCGACGCCGACGAGGCCTGGTTCTACGACAAGGACGCAGGCCATCTGGTCCGCCCCTACGCGATCACCAACGGGCGCACCGGACCGGTCCGTGACGGATTCGCACTGATCACCCTGGTGGTCACCTCCGACCCGCGCACCGACACCAGCCGGCTCACGCCCGAACCGGCCGCGATCCTCGACCTGTGCCGCGAACGCCCGCTGGCCGTGGCCGAGATCGCGGCCACCCTCGACCTGCCGGTCAGCGTCGTCAAGGTGCTGCTCGACGACCTCGTCGAGGCCCGGCTGATCCTCACCCGTGCCCCGGTCCAGCTCGCCGAGGCGCCGGACATCTCGCTGATCCAGGCCGTGATCGAGGGCGTCCGCCGGCTCTGACCGCCGGCTCCGACCCTGCGGACCCGACCGCCCCGCACCTCTCAGTCCCACTTCAGGAGAACCGAATTGACGACCCAGAGCCTGGTGCCGGGCGCGGTCAAGATCCTCGTCGCCGGCGGCTTCGGCGTCGGCAAGACCACCATGGTCGGCTCGGTCAGCGAGATCGAACCGCTGCAGACCGAGGAGCGGATGACCCGCGCCAGCATCGGGGTCGACAGCCTTGACGGAGTCCAGGGTAAGTCCACCACCACCGTGGCGATGGACTTCGGCCGGATCACCGTCCGCGAGGACCTGGTGCTCTACCTGTTCGGCACACCCGGCCAGTTCCGGTTCTGGTTCATGTGGGACGACCTCGCGCTCGGCGCCCTCGGGGCGATCGTCCTCGCCGACACCCGGCGGCTCGAATCCAGCTTCGCCGCCGTGGACTTCTTCGAGCAGCGCGGCATCCCGTTCGCGATCGGCGTCAACTGCTTCCACGGCCGCCGCGACGCCAGCCCCGAGGACGTCCGGCGCGCCCTCGACCTCGGCCCCGAGGTCCCGATCGTGCTCTGCGACGTGCGGGAACGGGCGTCCAGCAAGGAGCTGCTGCTCGCCCTGCTCGACCAGGTGCACCGCAACGCCCTGTCCGCCGGGCGGCGTTGAGCGTCCGGGCTGTACGGGCTCGCGGGCTTGCGGGCTTGCGGGCTTGCGGGCTTGCCGGGGCCCGCGCCGGTGCCGGCCTTGATGTCGGGGTCGGGGCCAGGTCGCGGTCGGTGCTCAGGCGTTGGCCCAGGTTCAGGCGTTGGCCGAGGTGCTGCCGGTGAGCCCGGCCGGGCCGTCGAGTCCGGAGAGCGCGTGGACCAGCGGTGCCAGCTCCGGCGCCTCGGCGGCCTGCGCCAGCGTCGCCTCCAGGGTGGCGTCGTGCACCGGGCGGGCGGCCGTCAGAAGGGTGCGGCCCTCCGGCGTCAGCTCGGTGTAGATCCCGCGCCGGTCGTCGGCGCAGAGGTAGCGGCTGAGCAGCCCACGGTCCTCCAGCCTGGTCACCAGGCGGGTCGTCGCGCTGCTGCTCAGCGCCGCGGCGCGGGCCAGCTGCTGCATCCGCATGTGCCACCCGTCCTGCCGCGACAGGGCGTCCAGCACCGTGTACTCGACCACCGAGAGCCGGTGCTCCGCCTGCAGCGCCTTCTCCAGCGCCGCGTCGATCAGCCCGTGCAGCGCGGCGAGAGTCCGCCAGCCACGGGCCCGGACCTCGGCCGCGTCGTCGCGGATGCCCATCGCTCGCCTTCCCTTCCACTTCCCTGCACGTCTCTCGACGTCTTCCCTGCGACAAGTATGCCAGCCGACGCGGATTAGCTGTCTATGCAAATAGTTTTCCTTATACCTCCCCCCGATGCCGATCCGGAGCGGGCTCCCCGGCCCAGGCGGCGGCGCAGAGCGCGGCGGCCAGCTCCTCGGTGTAGCAGGCAGCCGCCAGCCAGGATCCGGCGAAGGCGTCGTGGTCGTCCGGGACCACCCGGCCGAACACGTCGCGGTGCCGGTCGGCCGCGGCGGCCCGCAGGGCGTCCAGGAGCTCGGCGGCCGTCACCAGCCCGGCGGCGCGCAGCAGGCTCCCGTCGGCGGCCGCCGTAGCCGCGCTCGGGGCCAGGGCGTGGCGCCCGGTGGTGACCGCCTGCTCGACCCGGCGGCCGAGCACGTGGACGGGCGGGCCGTACGGGGCCTCGCTCGGGAGCCCGGCCGGGAAGCCGGGCACGGCATCGGTGGGGGCGGCGGTCGACCGGTCGACGGTCTGAAGGTCGGTGGTCTGGAGGTCGGCGGTCTGAAGGCGTTCGAGGCCGAGATTGACCCGGTCGGCCCGGTCCGCAGGGACGGCGAGCGAGGGAAGGCCCGGGATCTCGGGGGCCGTCGAGGGCTCCGGGGGCGTGCCGATCGCGAGCAGGCGAAGCTCCGGACGGTCCGATCGCTCCAGCCGGCCGATCACCCGCAGCCTCAGGCCGGGCGCGGTGGCGAGCAGTGCGAGGTTCGCCCGGAAGGCCAGCCCCGGGTGCTCGTGCCCCGTGCACAGACCGACCACCAGGCCGCCGTCGGCGCCATCGGCACCGCCCTCGCAGCGCGCCAGCAGCCTCGGTGCCCCGCCCGGGCCGGCCGGAGCCGGGCCCAGCAGAGTCACGTCCAGGAACAGCAGGTCGCTCCCGGCCGGGCGGCCCTCGTACGGCAGCGACTCCGCCGCGAGCGCCCGCGCCACCTGGGCGGCCGCCGGTTCGGCCCAGAGCGCGGCCACCGGCTCCGCCGTCCACGCCGCGCCCGCCGCCCGGACCGCCCGGACCGAAGCACCCGCGCCCAGCCGCCCGGCAGCGGACCGGGTGGCGCCCTGGACGGCCAGCCCGGCGCGGCTGAACTCCCGGTGGCTGAGCAGGGCCTCCCCCAGCCGGACGGTCCGGTTGCCCGCCCCGACCGCCTGCGGGGCCGCGGCCCCCGCGTCACCGTGCGGCATCACCTCGGCCACCGTGCTGAGCCGGCCCCCTGCGTCCACCGCCCAACTCACCACCCCCGCATGCGTGGCCGTCAGCACCGGCTCGGCGAACAGCCCGTACAGCCGCAACCCGCCCTCCTCGCCGTACGCCTGGCGGGCGGTGCCGCGCAGCTCCGCGACCGGGCCGCAGCCGGTGCTCAGGGCAGTGGTGAGGTCCAGCAGCTCGCGCAGACCGGCCACCAGGTCCGCCAGCCGGTGGTCCGGCGCCCCGGACCGGGCCGCGCGCACCCTCGTCACCACCGCGACCGCCGCCGCGGCCGGGCGGTACAACCCCGCCAGCCGCGCCCGGTGGGCCGCCCGCAGCAACTCGGCCTGCGCGACCGCCCCCGCGCCGCTCACCCCGGCGGCCAGCACGGCACACCCGGCCCGGTGGAGGTGACGGGCCGCCGCCACCTCCACCGGGGTGGGCCCGGCCTCGGGCTGCGCCTCCTGCGGATCCCGTGGCTCCCGCGCCTCCTCCGAGGGTGCTGAGGCGGTCTCGGTCGGCGTGACCTCCTCAGTCTCCTCGGCCAACGGGCAGAGCGTGACCGCAGCGGCCCGGTGCACGCAGGCCGGGGCCAGCAGGCAGCCGCAGCGGACGTCGGCCGCATCCGCGACCACCGCGCCCGGGGCGTGCAGCACGAACGCCGTCTCCTCGTCCACCTCCACCCGCCACTCGTCACCGCTACGGGTCACCGGCCGCTCCGCCAGCTTCGCCGCCGCGCCGTCCAACCGCTTCTGCAACCGGGCACTCAACCCGGCCACCACCTCCGCGACCACCTCCGGCCGAACCGCCGGCCAGCCGCTCGTCCGCTTCGCCACACTCATCGCACCTTCTCCCCCACCCAGCGGGCCAGTTCCAACGGACTCAACGCCGCCACGGGCATGCCGGCTGCGACCAGCTGGCCCGCGACCGCCTTCGAATAGCGGGCCGTCCCCGTGTCGTCCAGCGCCGCGCAACCGAGCAGGTGCGCACCGGAGTCCACCAGTGCCCGGGTCTGGGCCAGCAGCCCGCCCACCGGACCACCCTCCTCGAAGTCGCTGACCACCACGACCAGCGTCCGGGACGGCACCGTCACCAGCTTCCGCGCGTACCGCAGACCGCCCGCGATGCTGGTGCCACCGCCGATCCGCACCTCCAGCAGCACGCTCAACGGATCCTCGACCCGCTCGGTCAGGTCGACGATCTCGGTGGAGAACGCCACGAAGTGGGTGCTCAGCGAGGGCACACCGGCCAGGATCGACGCCGTCAGCGCCGCCCAGACCGTCGACGCCTCCATCGATCCGGAGACGTCCACGACCAGGATCAGCCGCCAGTCGGCCGCCTGCCGGGCCCTGGTCCGGAACACCGGACGCTCGGGCACGATGAGTGTGCCGCCGTCCCCCGACGGGCGGGCCGTGGCGAGGTTGGCGCGAATGGTCCGGTCCAGATCCAGTCCGCCACCCGGCCGACGCGTCGGACGCGGCACGCTGATCCCGGTCAGCGCCGGGCGCAGCCTGGTCGCCAACGCGCGTGTCAGCTCGTCGACCAGACGTCGTACCAGCGGGCGCAGCCGCGCCACCCTCGCCTCCGGCAGGCCGCCCGCATGTTCCAGCACCGTGCGCAGCAAGTCGACCGACGGGCGGACGGCACTCGGCTCGATCGCCTCCAGGACGTCCGTCCGGCCCTGCGCCACGGCGGCCGCCAGCACTTCCTCCCGGACGCCCGGCCCGAACAGCGCCGACAGTTCCTCGGCCCACTCCCGCACTCCCGGGAAGGGCGCCTCGCGGCCGCCCCGTCCGGACCGCCCGTCCAGGCCCGGGCCGGAGCCCTCGCCCCGCCCGCTGCCGTACAACTCGTCCAGGGCGGTGGCGAGTCGGGCGCAACGCCCGCTCAGGCCACCGCTGCCGGGGCGACCGAGGAGCAGCCGCCAGCGCTCGGCCGGGGTCAGGTCCTGGCCGGTACCCAGGACGTGCCGCGTGGCGACAGGTGCGGAAGGGAGAGGGTCGGCGTGGTGCGGTGGCTCGGGCACCGGATCGCCCCCGGGCGCCGGCAGCAGGCCGCGCCGGGCCAGCGCCGCCCGGGCGGCCAGATCCGCGCGGACCCAACCCGCCACCACCGCCGGTGGGACGTCCTCGGGCAGGCCCGCGAGCCGGGTGCCCAGGCGTTCCTCGACCAGGACCAGCAACCGGTCCCGGGCGGCCGGGCTGAGCGTCTCGAAGCCTCCGCGCAACGCCGGCAGTCGGTCCAGGAAGGCGGTGTCGGGCAGCGAGGTGATCCGCTCCAGCACGGGCTCCAGCGCCTGCGGCGCGGCGGCGAACAGCCCCTCCGCCGCCGTCAGCAGGCCGACCAGCCCCCGCCCGAGCGCGTGCCGGGCCTCCGGGCCGGTCGCCCCGTCCACCCACGAAGCCGCCCGCCCGCCCAGCACCTCCGCCCGTTCCCGGCCCAGCAGTACCCGTACCGCACCGGCCGCACCTCGCACCAACGGACTCCCCCGGTCCGCGAGTTCGGCCAGCACGTGCCCCAGCCGCAACCCGCCGTCCAGATCCGCCCGCCGTGCCAGCTCCACCAGCGCCCGCGCATCGGCCGGGTCGTCCGACCCGCCCAGCCCCTCCAACTGCCGTACGGCCGCCACGGTCAACACCTCGCCCACCGACCCCAACCGCCCCGCCGGCCCGGCCGACGACCCGCCCGCACCCGACGTATCGAGCGCATCGGGCAACGGTGCGGAGCCGTCGGGGGTGTCGAGGGTGTCGGGTGAGGCGTAGCCCGGGAGGTGGCCGGCGGCGAGGCGGTCGAGGAGGGCCAGGGCGTCGAGGAGTTCGGGGAGGGTGCCGGAGGACGGGAGGACGGCGGCGAGTTGGGTGAGGCGTGTGTCGGCGAGGGCCGGGAGACCGCAGGCGGCCGCGTCGGCGAGGCCTTGGAGGACCTCGCGGGCTGTGGGGCCGTCGGCCTGCTGTTCTCGGCGGAGACGCTCGCGCAGGGTGCCTTCGGCGGCCTGCGCGGGGGTGACGCCTCGGACGCCCGCGACGGTGAGCATCGCGGCAGTGGCCGGGGTCCAGTGGAGGCTCCAGCGCGTGCCGATGGTTTCGGTGCCGCCCGCGCCGGTGGTGGTGACGGGGTCGGCGTAGGGGATCCCGCAGGTGGTGAGGCGGTGGAGGAGGATCTCGCGGCGGCGGTCGAGGGGGGTGCGCAGCGGGTCGAGGCGGAGTTCGCGGGGCTCGGGGTCGGCGGGGCCGGGGAGGCCGAGGTCGGCGAGCAGGGCTTCGACGGCGGGGGCGAGCCCGCTGCGCGGGGCCGCGGGGGTGGCACGGCCGGTTCGGGTGCCGACCAGGACGCGTTCGAGGGCCCGGGCGACGGCCCGGCCGCGGCCGAGGGGTTCGCCTTGGGCGAGGACGGTCTGGACGGCTTCGACGAGTTCGCCGCGGCCGGGGGCGGCGTGGCCGCGCAGGCGGGCGAGGTCTCCGGCGAGGCGGACGATCTCGCGGGCGTCGGCCGGGCCGGAGGGGTGGTCCTGGCTGCGCAGTGCCTCGCAGATCCGGACGGCGGTGGTGGTGAGGGCCCGGGTGAGGCGGTCGGGGTCGCCGCCGGCGTCGAGGACGGTGTGCTGCCACTCGGGATCGTGGATGCCCGCCGGATAGCCGGAGCGGGCGTCGAGCAGCGGGTAGGTGTAGGGGATCAGGGAGAGGGCGTGCCCGGGGTCGTCCGGGTGCGGCGGTTCCTCGGTGGCGGCGGGCCCGTCGAGCAGGGCTGGCGCGTGGAAGGCGCCGACGACGACGGCGACCCGGCGCCCGTCGGCCGCCGCGGCCCGGATCCGGGCGCGCATCCAGGCTTCGCGCCGCAGGTCGTCCGGATCGACGCCGGATCCGGTCTCGGCGTCGCGGCGCAGCGCCCAGCCGACCAGCAGGGCGGCGCGCCGGACGGCGTCGGGGGTGGAGCCGGGAGCTGCGGTCTCGACGAGGCGGTCCCACAGATCGTCGTCAGAGGCGCGCCCGGTGAGGCGGTGGCGCAGCGCGTCGGCGACGCCCGGGGCGCCTGGGGTGCTTGGGGTCTCCGGGGTGCCTGGGGTGGCGGCGACGGGCTGCTGTTCCTCGTGGGGCGTGGCGCGGTGGGCGAGCGGGAGGTCGCAGGCGAGTGTCTCGACGCCGTTGCGCCGGGCCCAGCGCAGGGCGACCAGCTCCGGGGAAAAGTCGGCGAACGGGTAGAAGGCGAGCCGGCCGGGGCCGGAGCCGGCCGCGGGGCCCCGACCGCCCGCGCGGCCGGCCGGGGCGGCCGCGAGGGCGACGGGGGCCTGGGTGGCCTCGTCCGCCAGCCAGCCGAGCCAGGGCTGGAACTCTGCGGGGAGTTCGACCAGCACCACCTCGGGCTTGGCGGCGTCGAGCAGCGCGGGCAGGACCGCGCTGAGCGACGGCGCGTGGTGCCGCACGCCGATCAGGTAGGGCCCGGGCCGGCCGGTGCCGGAGGCTGCCAGTTGGTCGGCTGCGGCCCGGACGGCCGGGCGCGGGTCACCCAAGCCGTCCAAACCGTCCAGGCTGTCCGGGCCGTCCAGGCCGTCCAGGTGGTCAGGGCCCGCCGGGGCGGGCGTCACCGTGCTGGTCATCGCCTCATGCCTCCAGGGCCGAGCGGAGGTCCCACAGGGTGCGCCAGGTGCCGGCGCCCTGTTCGGCGCGCCGGCGGACCGGTCCGTCCCAGTAGCCGAGCAGCCGGGCGGCGTCGGCCGGGTCGTCCTTGCGCACGACGCCGATGAGCTGGCCGGGGAGGCGGCCGAGCAGGTCGCCGCCGTCGGGCAGGTAGGCGGCGGTGACACCGAGCGCGGTGGCGACCGAGACGGCTTCCGCGGTGCTCATCACGGTGGACGGGCGCTCGACGTCCCAGCCTTCGGTGGAGCGGCCCGTGCGCAGGTCGCGGAAGGCGGTGACGAGGGCCTCCAGGACGGCGTCGTCCACCGCGTAGGTGGCTCCGGCGCGGGCGACGGCGACGGTCGACTGCCGGCGGACGAGTTCGACCTCGGCAGCGAGGCTGGCGATCGGGCCGACCGTCTCGAAGTTGAACCGCCGCTTGAGCGCCGCGGACATCTCGCTGACGCCCTTGTCCCTCAGGTTGGCGGTGGCGATCAGGGTGAAGCCGGCGGCGGCGTGCAGCTGTCCGTCCGGGGTGCCGGCCAACTCTGGGACGGCGACCCGCCGTTCGGAGAGCAGGGAGACCAGCGCGTCCTGCACCTCGGGCAGGCAGCGGGTCACCTCCTCGACGCGGGCCACCGCCCCGCTGGTCATCGCGGTGAGCACCGGGGAGGGCACCAGGGCATCCCGGCTGGGCCCCTTGGCGAGCAGGAGGGCGTAGTTCCAGCCGTACTTGAGCTGGTCCTCGGTGGTGCCGGCGGTGCCCTGGACGGTGAGCGCGCTGGTGCCGCAGACGGCGGCGGCGAGCAGTTCGGAGAGCATGGACTTGGCGGTGCCGGGCTCGCCGACGAGCAGCAGGCCGCGCTCCCCGGCGAGGGTGACGACACAGCGTTCGACGAGGGCGCGCTCGCCGACGAACTTCTGCTCGATGGCGAGGCCGCGGCGGCCGGCCTTGAGCTTCTCGCCGTCGCTGCCCATGACGAAGGTGACGACGGCACGCGGGGTGAGCCGCCAGCCGGGCGGGCGCGGGCCGGTGTCGTAGGCGGCCAGGAACTCCAGTTCGGCGGCGTGCTTCTCCTCGGGCGGGATGATCTGCCGGCGCGCGGCGGCGGTGTCGGCACTCACCGGTGTGCTGTTCGTCGGTGTGCCGTTCGTCGGTGTGCTGTTGGGCGGCGTGCTGTTCGTCGGCGTGGCGCTCATCGGCGGGCCTTCCTGCGCTTGCTGGTCTGGAGCTCTTCGTAGCCGGGGGCGTCGCCGTCGAGGGTCCGCTGCCAGGCCCGGGCGAACAGCTCCGGGACGGGCAGGTGGGGCAGCGAGACGCGGTGGGTGGGCAGTTCGTAGAGCGCGGCCTTCCAGGTCTCGGCGGGCAGCGCGGGAGCCTTGGCCTCCTGCCAGCCGCCGGGCAGGAAGAGGCTCCGGCCGGCCCGGGCCCGCTTGGCCTCCAGCACCAGGTCGGTGGCGGCGAGTTCGGCGCGGGCGCGCTTGAGCCTGGCCGGCTTCCAGCCCGTCCAGCGGGCGACGTTGCGGTCGGTGGGGTCGGGCAGGGCCAGCAGTTGGAGGTAGAGCACCGCGGCGTCCTCGCCGAGGCCGTGGGCCCGGGCCGCCTCGGCGACCAGGTCGGGGACGGTGAGCTGCGGGTGCTGTAGCCAGGGCTCGGTGTCACCGGCCGAGGCGGCGGGGCTCGCGGCGGCTGCCAGGCGCTCCGCTTCGCCGCGCAGGACGGCCTCGATGGCTCCCCGCTCGGCGTCCAGCCAGTAGGTGTTGCCCAGCCCGCCGAGCAGTTCGAGCAGCGGGTCGTCGGGGCCGGTGAGCCCGGCCGGGCGCAGCCAGACCCGCTCGTACTCGTCGTGGTACGGCGTCAGGACGAGGGCCGGGCCGCAGTCGACCAGCCCGTTCGGGTCGGCTCCGCCCACGGCCGGCAGGCCGAAGTGGGTGCGCAGGACAGCCGACAGCGAGTCGCCCTTGGTGGTGTGGACGAGGTGGAAGTCGAGCAGCAGTTCCGGATCGGCGAGGCGGTTTCGCAGCGCGGCGGCGGCCGCTGGCAGCAGCGGGCGCAGCGGGCTGTCGGCGGGCAGGTGGTAGGCGAGCCAGCGCAGGGCGTCGACGGTGCGGCCGAGGTCGCCGGAGTCGGGTGCGGCGCTCTGGTCCTCGGCGAGCAGTTGGGGGGTGGACCCGCCCTCGTCGCTGAGCCGGAAGGTCGTGGTGCCGGTCAGCCAGGGGGTCTGTGCGGGGTTGAGCACCGCCTCGATGTGTTCGATCCGCGCACCCGTGACGGTGGCCTGGGCGGCCTCGGGGAGGGTGACGAGCCGGCCGAAGTGTCGGATCCAGGCGGCGGCGCCGGCATCGACGTCGGGGCCCTCCGTCCAGAGGGTCTTCGGGTCGGCGGGCAGCAGGGCGCCCCAGACGTCGGCGAGGACGGTCCGGTCGCGGCCGCGCAGCCAGTCCCGGGCGGCCTTGGCCTCGGTGGACTTGAGGCCGTACTCGGCGAGGCGGTCGGCGGGCAGGACGGCGCTGTGCCACTGGAAGAGCCCGGGCGGCGGGCTGAGCAGCAGGGCGGCGCGGGCGGCGCCGATCCCGGTGAGCCCGCCGAAGGCGGTGGCGCGGGCGGGCTGCCAGGGGGCGCCGCCGTGCAGCGCGGCGGCCTGCCGGAGCGAGGTGATCCAGGCGGCGTCGACCCGCTCCTCGGTGCCGCGTTCCTTGACGGTGGTGAAGTGGGCGACGGGGCCGAACGCGCCGCTCGGGTCGTGGTCGACGGCGTACCACTGCTCCGTGCCCTCGTGGTGCCGGCGGTGGCCGAGGATGACGACGGTGCGGTCGCCGTGGCGCAGCACCTGCCCCTCGCGGGGGACGGCGGGCCGGCGGCGGTCGGCGCGGTCGGCGGGTTCGCCGAGGACGATCTCACGCAGGGTGGCGCCGTGGTCGGCGAGCACTCCCTCGGTCAGTTCGCCGAGGAGCAGCATGAGGCTGGAGCGGTGGGCCGGTTCGGTGAGCGGGGCGGCCACCGCGTAGGCGAGGGTGTCGAGACGGCCGAGCAGGTGGAGCCAGCCGTGGTGGGTGTCGCCGTGTTGCAGGGTGACGGTGGCCGGGGTGCTCCAGCCCTCGCCGGTGGCGGCCGGCGGGTCGGCCAGGACGGCGGTGACGGCGCGCAGGTTGGTGAGCACCCGCCACCGGTCTCCGTCGCCCCAGTTGGGGCCGAAGCAGGCGACGTCGGGCAGGAGGGCGGTGACGGCGTCGCGCAGTTCGTGGTCGCGGCCGTGCTCGGGCCGGTACTGGGCGGCCTCGGCCTTGGACGGCTTCTCGGCCTCCGGCTGCGGGACGAACCGGGCGATCCGGTCGAGCAGGTCGGCGGCGGTGCGGGCGAGCCCGGCGACCCCGGCGAGCAGCAGCGGGTGGCTGACGCCGGGCAGGACGGTGCCGACCGCCTGGACGGGCAGGACACGGCGGGCACCGCCGGAGCCGGCGAGCGGGCGCCGGACGCCCTGGACGGTGATCCAGCGCTGCTCCTCCTCGGGCGCGGGCCGGCTGTCGGTCGGCCAGGCGGCGTCGATCAGGCGGGCGGCCTGCTCGGTGTCGACGCCACGCAGGACGCGGGAGCCTGCCTCGTCGCGGGGCCGCAGGGCGTGCCAGTGGTCGAGCGGGGGGACGAGCGCCGTCCCGGCGGCGGCGAAGTCCCCCGGGCGGCAGGGGCGCAGGTCGAGGTTGCGGTCGGTGTCCGTGGCCAGGTCGGGCAGGGTGAGGGCGAGGCCGCCGCGCTGCGCTTCGGTGACGACCGGTCGGGCCTGGCCGGGGAGGGCGAGGCGGCCGACCGGGACGTGGTCCGGGTGGCCGTCGGTGATCGGCAGGACGATGGCATGCCCGTCGGCGGTCGTGGTGGTGACGGAGCGGCCGGGGTCGATCCGGACCCAACTGCCGAGCACGGTGCCGTCGGTGCCGAGCGGCGTCTGCTCCAGGCCGGGCTGGAGCGGCAGCAGTCGGGCGCGAGCGGCGGGCAGCCAGCCGGCGGCAGCAGTGGCGGCAATGACCGGTGGTTCGGCGGCGCGGCCGAGGGCGCCGGTGTGCGGGTCGAGTTCGCGCAGGACGGCGCCGTCCTGGCCGTAGCGCAGCGTCCAGTGGCCGGTGCCGTCGCTGAGGACGCGGTGTTCGCCGGGCATCCGGGTGTCGCCGGGGTGCAGCGGGCGTTCGCCGGTGGTGCGGCCGCCGCCGGGCAGCGGGAGGGAGGGCGGCTCGGGGTCCCGGTCGCCGTAGTAGTAGCCGGCGATGGTCTCGCCGGTGAGTTCGACGACCTCGCCGGGCCGGCTGGACCAGTAGGCGTGCTGCTTTCCGTCCTGGTACCAGGCGACGAGGAGTTCACCGTCGACGAAGCGCAGCCGGGGCTGGTTCCAGCGCTCCTTCGCCGGGGGCAGGCGCAGGGTGTGCTCCAGCAGGACGCCCTGCGGGCCGACGACGACGGCCCGGTCGTGGCGGGCGAGGATCAGGTGCGGCCAGGCGTCCTCGACGATCAGGCCGGTGAGGCGCCCGCCGTTGAGGCCGGGGGTGTCGGGCGACTCGGAGTCCGGTCCGGCGGAGTCGGGGTCCGCAGGGTCCACGGGCTTGGCGGGGTCGGCCGGGTCGGCCGGGTCGGCCGGGTCGGTGAGCTTGGCCACGGCCTCTTCCAGGGCGGGCCAGCCGAGTTCGTCGAGGATGCCTGCGCCGAGCGCCCCGGCGAGCAGGGCGGTGACGTCGAGGGCGGCGATCCGCTCGGCGGCGGCCGGGGCGACGGCCCGCACGGCGGTGCGGTACGGGCTCAGCGACTGCACCAGGTCGACGGCTCCGGCCAGGCCGCGGGCCGCGGTCAGCTCGTCGGCCCGGAGTTCGGCCCACTCCTCGAACAGGCGGCGCAGCAGCGGCAGGGCGGGCACCTGCCGCCTGACGGCGGTGTCCCAGGCGGGCGGGGTCGCGGCGCGCAGGGCGGGCCGGAAGCGCGGGTCGGCGGCGACGGCCGCGAGGCCGGTGCTGTCGGCGCCGCACTGGTCGACCCAGTCCTTGAGGTCGAACCGGTGGGTGGCCGACGGGTCGGCGACGGGCACGCCGTCGGCGAGCAGCTGGTCCAGCAGGTCGAGTTGGGTCCGGCTGCGGCGGACGTCGGTGTACAGGTCCACCGGGACGCCGTCGGCCCGCAGCCGCTCGGCCATCCGGCCGGCGAGGGCGACGGTGGCGGCGCAGCTGGGCCGGGAGCGCCAGCCGCGCCCGAGGTGGTGGCACCAGCGCTGAAGCCACGCGGCAGCGGGCTCGGCGCCCTCGGCGCGCGGGCCGGTGAGCAGGTGCTCGGCCCCGGTCTCGGCGAGCAGGCCGAGCCAGGCGGTGTCGTTCAGGGCGGCGTCGGTGCCGGCCGGGTCGGGCATCAGCTCCAGCAGGCGGGCCCGGACCGCCGGGTCGCGCCGGCCGAGTTCGGTCAGGGAGCCGTGCCAGGACTTCCAGAACGCGCCGGGCGCCCGGTTGACGCCCGGGGCGGCCAGCAGTTCGGCGAGCAGCGCCTCTTCGTGCTCGGCGCGGTCCAGCCCGGCGGCCTTGATCAGCGCGCGGGCGTCCTCGGCGACCCCGGCGTAGGGAGCCATGCCGGCGGCGGAGCGCTCGGTGCAGAGCTGGCGGAAGCGCTGCCAGGCGGTCAGCGCGTCGAGTCGCCCGGCGAGCTCCTTGACGTACTGGCGCAGGGACTTGACGGTGAGCGCGCCGGCCAGGGCGAACTCCAGGAAGACGGCGCGCAGCCGCTCCTCGTCGACCGTCAGGCGGTAGGTGCGCTCGGCCTCGCGGGCCTTGCCGAAGTAGCTGGCGGCGTAGGTCTGGTTGCCGTGGGCGAGGAAGATCCGGCCGACCTCCTCGCAGAAGGTGGGCAGGAAGTGCGGCACGGCGCGGCCGAGACGGGCGGCCAGCTCCTCGAACCCGTCCTTGGCGGTGCCGGGCTTGGACCGGGCCTGGCGGGAGAGCCGTTCCATCTCCTTGACCAGGGCGAGCGCGTGGTGTCCGTTGGCCGGGTCGTGGACCAGCGCCCAGGCGGGGAAGCCGAGCGCCTCCTGGCGGACCTGGCCGACCTCGGCCGGCGTGCCGTCGGGGACCAGCCCGAGGAAGTCGACGGCGAGGTCCTCGGCCGGTCCGAGCGCGCCGGGGACCAGCCGGACGATCCGGCGCCCGTCGAGCGCGGAGTGGGTGTAGGCGCGGGCGGTGAGCACGTCGGCGGCGCTGTCGGGGCGGCCGGCGCCGGGCAGGGTGCCGGCCGGGAGCACGGCCCCCGCGTCGAGCAGCCGCTCGTGCGAGCCGGTGTCCTGGGCGGCCGGCCGGTCGGCGTCCTGAACGGCCCTCTGGTCGAGTCCGGTGGCGGTCATGCGGCGTCCTCCCCTTCGATGGTGCGGCCTGCGTACAGTGCGGCGGCCATCCGCGTGCCCTCGGACCAGGCGATCGGGCCGACCTCGGTGAGCGGCAGCACCCGGCCGTCCGGGCCCGCCCAGCTGAGCGCGCCCGTCTCGCAGGCGTCGTACTCGTAGTAGTCGCCCACCCAGACGCGGGCCTCGACGGTGCGGCCCGCCTCCACCACGGGCTGGACGGCGGAGCCGCCGCGCACCCGGTGGCCGAGCCGGGCGCAGCGCCCGAGCAGCTCGCGCAGCTCCCGGTAGCGGCCACCGGCGTAGGTGGTGACCTCGGTGCCGGTCGGCAGTTCGTCCGGCCGGTGCCAGACCTCCCGGTAGAGCTGCGGCACGCGCTGGGAGACGCCGAGCTCGACGGCGAACTCGCGCAGGTCGTCGAGGTCCGGGAGCAGCACGGGGTGGGGTATGAGGATCTCGCCGTCGGTGAGCCGGACGGTGTCGCCGTCCAGGTCCACCAGGCCGATCCCGCGCTCGGCGTCCGCACCGCGCAGGAAGCCGGCGACGGCGCCGTCCGAGCCGGTGACCACCAGGTCGCGCAGGACGGCCTGCCAGGCCTCGTCCGCCCAGACCGCGGTCAGCACGGCGGCGGGCACCGGCAGCGAGCGCACCATCCACCGCTCGACGTCCTCCTGGCAGCGCCGCTCGTGCGCGGCCAGCCACTCGGTGAGCTGCCTGAGCTGGACGACCACCGGATCGTCACCGAGCTTCGACGGCAGGGACTTCAGCTCGCGGCCCGCCGCGTTGCGGCAGACCACCTTGCCCTCCTCGTCGAGCGCTACGCGGTACCCTCCCGCGCCTGTTTCCACCCATGCCACGGACGTCTCCTCCCACCTGCCGGTCAGCGATGCGAGGAACGTAGCGAGGCCCACTGACAAAGCGGCGGCCAGGGAGGCCGTTCCGCGGCTTCCGGGGCGCAAACCCATCGAACGAGTGAACGGGGCGGGCGACCCACCGCCCGCCCCGCCACCCGCCTCCCGCCGCAGCGCCAGATCAGATCTGACGTATCGTCAATTCACTGACGTCACACGGGGAACGATCACCGGTGCGCCGTCGCCGGGGGCGGCGAGCACGTCGCTGTCGATGTCGTACAGCGCGCGCACGAGCGGCGCGTCGACCACCTCCCGGGGCGGGCCGCAGGCCACCACCGAGCCGTCGCGCAGGGCGACGACCAGGTCGGCGTAGCGGGCCGCCGCCGCGAGGTCGTGCAGCACCATGACGACCGTCCGCCCGCCGGCGGCGACCTCGCGGACCAGTTCCAGCACCTCGACGGCGTGCCCGAGGTCGAGCGCGCTGGTGGGTTCGTCGAGCAGCACGACGGGCGCGTCCTGGGCGAGCACCATGGCGAGCCAGCAGCGCTGCCGCTGGCCGCCGGAGAGGCGGTCCAGCCGGCGGTCGGCGAGTCCCTCGACGCCGGTGGCGCGCAGGGCCCCGGCGGTGAGCCGCTCGTCGTCGGCCGACCACTGGCGGAAGAGCCCCTGGTGCGGGTGGCGGCCGTAGCGGACGAGCCCGGCGACGGTGACCGCCTCGGGAGCCTGCGGGCTCTGCGGGAGCAGCGCGACCCGGTGCGCGGCCTGGCGCGGCCGCAGCCGCCAGACGTCCTCGCCGCCGACCAGCACCCGCCCGCCGTCCGGCCGGTGCAGCCGGGCGACGGCCCGCAGCAGGGTGGACTTGCCGCAGCCGTTCGGGCCGACGACGGCCACCACCCGGCCGGCCGGCACGGTGAGGTCGACGCCTGCGAGCACCGGGCGGCCGGGGCCGTAGCCGGCCGTGAGGCCCTCGATCGTCAACTCCATCGCGGTTCCCTTCGGTTGGAGGGGCTACGGGCCGGCCGGGCACGGGCCCGAAAAACGGACCCGAACGCGGACCCGAACCCGAACCCGAACCCGGACGCGGACGCGGACCGGTCAGGAGGCGGCGAGCGCCGTGCCGATGTCGCCGATGACCACATCGGCCGCGAGCGGCCCGCCGCGGGTGGACCAGACCGAACCGTCCACGGTGACGGCGTGCTTGTTCCTCACCGCGCCCAGCTCCTGGTACGCGGGCTTGGACTGGACGTCCTTGAGCGCGGTCCTGCCGTCGTCGGTGAGGGTGGACAGGAACAGCCAGTCGCCGTCGATCTCGGCGAGCTTCTCCAGGCTGAGCGCCGGGCTGTGCGCGTTGCCGTCCTTGTCCTGCGCGGCCGGGCGGGTGAGGCCCATGTCGAGGGCGACGCCGCCGGCGAACTGCTTCTTCTCCATCCAGCTCGGCCCGGTCGGGTTCCAGCGGACGATGGAGACGGCGGCGCCCTTGTTCTTGCCGAGGTCCCCGCCGGCCTTGGCCGCCTTGGCCTCGTAGTCGGCGATCACCTTGTTGCTCTGGTCGAGCTTGTTGACGGCGTTTCCGATGCCGCGGAAGGCGAGCTTCCAGTCGTCGGTGGGTGCCATCGTGACGAGGGTGGCGGGGGTGATCTCGCGCAGCTGCTTGAGCATCTGCTCGTCCTGCATGTCGCCGGCCAGGATGAGGTCGGGCTTGGCGGCGATGACCTTGTCCATCACGGGCTGCAGCAGGTTGCCGACCACCGGGACGCCCTGGACCTTGTCCTTGAGGTAGGCGGGCGGCTCGTTGAGCCCCTGGCCGTTGGTGATGCCGACGGGCTTCACCCCGAGGGCGAGCACCGCGTCGAGGTCCTCCTGGGTGAGGGTGACGATCCGCTGGGGCGCGGCGGGGATCTCGACGGCCTTGCCGGTCGCGTCCTTGACGGTGCGCTTGCCGCCGGCCGCGTCCGCCGCCGGGCTGCCGGCGGCGGAGGAGCCGCCCGGGGAGCCCGAGGATCCGGAGGAGGACCCGGAGGAGCCGCACCCCGCGAGCAGGAGGGCGGCCGCCCCGGTGACGGCCAGCGCCCGGGCCGCGCGGCGGCGGACGGGGTGGAGCGGGCTCTGGGCGAACGGCATGGGTGCCTCCGGGCAGCGGTGGTACGGGGGTTGGGCGGCGTCCGGGCAACCCGGCACGGTGGCGGTGCCCACGGGACGATGCGCTCATTAGGTTAGCCTTACCTTATGACGTTGTCGCAAGTGGGCGCCCCCGGGCAGTCCCGCACCGAGCCGGACGCCCCGCCGCCACCGACGCCACCGCGCGGGGACGGCCGCCGCGCCGCCTGGCCGATCGCCCTCGGCGCGGTCGCGGTCCTGCTCGCCCTCGCCGCGCTCTCAGTGTCCGTCGGCGCCGGAGAGGTCGGCCCCGGGCGGGTGCTGGATTACCTGTCGGACCGCCACGGCGCCCGCGCCGACGGCCGGCTCGCCCTCGTCGTCGGCGATCTGCGCCTGCCCCGCACGGCCACCGCCCTGCTGGTCGGCGCCGCGCTCGGGGTCGCCGGGGCGCAGTTGCAGTCCGTCACCCGCAACCCCCTCGCCGAGACCGGACTGCTCGGCGTCAACGCCGGCGCCTCGCTGGGGGTCGTGCTCGGCATCGCCGTGCTCGGCGTCCAGACCTCGTACGGGTACCTGGCCTTCGCCTTCGGCGGCGCCGTGCTCGCCAGCACGCTGGTGCTGCTCATCGCGGGTGCCCGGGGCGGGTCCCCGATGCGGCTGGTGCTCGGCGGCTCGGCGGTCGGCGCCACCTTCGGTGGGCTCACCGGCGTGCTGATCGTCAATTCGCCCGAGGCGTACGACCGGTACCGGGTGTGGGCACTGGGCTCGCTGGCCGGGGTGGAGGGCTGGACGACACTGCGCCAGCTCGCCCCGGTGCTCGGCGCGGGCTTCCTGCTCGCCCTGCTCGCTACCCGGCCGCTCACCGCGCTCGCGCTCGGCGACGACCTCGCCCGCGGCCTCGGCCACCGGCCCGGCGCCACCCGGGCCGCGGTCGCCCTCGCCGTCACCCTGCTCACCGCCTCGGCCGTCGCGCTGGCCGGCCCGATCTCCTTCCTCGGCCTGCTCGCCGGGTTCCTGGCGCGGGCCGTCGCCGGCCCCAGGGTCGGGCGACTCACCGTGCTCGCCGGGCTGTTCGGTGCCGCCGTACTCACCGGCGCCGATGTGCTGGCCCGGGTGGTGGCCCGACCGTTCGAGGCGCCGGTGTCGGTGCTCGTCTCCCTGGTCGGCGCCCCCGCGCTGATCGCGATCGTCCGCTCCCGCCGGACCGCCGCGCTCGGCATGGCCGACCCGGCCGAGCCCGCCCCCGCCCGGCGGTCCGAGCCGCCCGCGCCCGAACCCGACCTGGTGCTGCGGCGCGGCGCCTGGTCGCTGCTGCTCCCCCGCCGGGCGCTGCTCGCCTCGCTCGCCCTGGCCGCGACGCTGCTCGCCGTCGTCGTCGTGTCCGCCCACGCCGGGCAGAGCGAACTCGGCCTCGGCCGCACCCTCCAGGCCGTGTTCGGCTACGGCGACCGGCTGGACGTGCTGCTGGTGCAGAAGTTCCGGCTCGGCCGGATCGTCGCCGGGCTCGCCGCCGGCGCCGCCCTCGGCCTGGCCGGCTGCCTCACCCAGACCCTCGCCCGCAACCGCCTCGCCACCCCCGAACTGCTCGGCGTCAACGACGGCGCCACCGCCGCCGTCCTGATCTCCGCCACCGTCTCCGGCACCTTCGGCGCCTGGTGGGCCGGCCCGCTCGGCGCACTGGCCGCCGTCCTGGTCGTCACCCTGGTCTCCGGCGGGCTCGGCGCGCAGGGCTACCGGGTGCTGGTCGTCGGCCTCGCGATGTCCGCGCTCGCCTCGGCCGTCATCCAGGTCGCGCTCGCCCGCCGCTCGCTCAACTCGGCCGGCTCGCTGTACGTCTGGACCTCCGGCAGCCTCAACGGGCGGGACTACGCCGTCGCCACCCCGGTCCTGATCGGGCTGGCCGTGCTCGTGCCGCTCGCGCTGGCGGTGGCCCGGCGGCTGGCGGTGCTGCGCTTCGACGACAGCGTGGCCGCCTCACTGGGCGTCGACCCGGCCCGGGTCCGGCTCGGCTGCCTGCTGCTGGCCGTCGCGCTGGCCGGGCTGGCCGTCGGCGTGTGCGGGCCGGTCGGCTTCGTCGCGCTGGCCGCGCCCGTGGTCGCCGGGCGGCTGGCCGGGCCGGCGCGCGTGCCGGTCCTCGGCTCGGCACTGACCGGCGCCGTCCTCGTCGTGCTCGCCGACACCGTGGGGCGGGTGCTGATCGGCGGGGTGGAGATCCCGGTCGGCATCGTCACCACCGTCCTCGGCGGCCCCTTCCTGCTCTGGGTGCTGCTCGGCCGCAAGGGCACCCCCGCCTGACCTCCCCGAGGAGTCCCGCAGATGGAAACCCTTCCCCTCGTCGAGCCCGATCCGGCCGACCCCGCCTACCGCCTGGTCACCTTCGTGCACGAGGACACGTCGTGCGACGGCGTGCTCGCCCTCCTGCACACCGTCACCGACAAGGACCGGCACGCCGGCGACCTCGCCCCGCACCTGATGACCCGCCGTGACGACGGCCGCTGGTCGATCACCTACCGGCTGCGCGCCGACCACCGGGCGTCCTACCAGCTGTACCCGTTCCGCGGGGACGCCCCCGGCACCGCCCGGGCGGACTGGCTCCGCGTCCTCGACCACGCCCGCCCCGACCCGTACGACGCCGCCCCCCGGCTGCCCGCCCGCGACGGGCGCCACCCGTCGTCCGTGCTCAGCCTGCCCGACGCCCCCGCCCAGCCGTACGTCCGGCGGCGCGACGGCGTACCGCGCGGGCGGACGGTGGCCCACGAGGTGGCCGGGCGGCGGGTGGACGTCCACCTCCCCGCCGGGGACAGGCCTTCCGCCGGGGACGGGCCGTTCGCGGTGGCCGTGCTGCTGGACGGCGAGATGTGGGGCGAGGTGCTGTCGGTCGGCGACACCCTCGACAACCTGGCGGCGGACGGCGCCATCCCGCCCACCGTCGCCCTGCTCGTCCACACCATGGGCCCCCGCCGCCCCGACGACCTCAGCTGCAACCCGGCCTTCGTCGACCTCCTCGCCGACCGCCTCCTCCCCTGGGCGGCGGCGGAGTTCGGCACCACCACCGACCCGGCCGGCACCGTGATCGCCGGCCAGAGCGCGGGCGGCCTCACCGCCGCCTTCACCGCGTTCCGGCGCCCCGACCGCTTCGGCGGCGCGCTCTGCCAGTCCGGTTCCTTCTGGTGGCCGGACGAGACGGAGTTCGACGAGGGCAGCGAGTGGCTGACCCGCCAATTCGCCCGCGAGCAGCGGCGGGAGGCCCGGTTCTACGTCGAGGTCGGCCTCCAGGAGTGGATGCTGCTCGCGCAGAACCGCCACCTGCGCGACGTCCTCACCGCCCGCGGCTACGACCTCGCGTACCGCGAGTTCAACGGCGGTCACGACTACGCCTGTTGGCGCGGCGGGCTGGCGGACGGGCTGGCGCACCTGCTCGGGGGCGCCTGACGGTTCCCGGGGGATCGGCGGACCGGCGGACCGGCGGACCGGCGCGCGGCGACGGGGGCGTGCTAGCGTCCCGGTGGCGGCGCGCCGGTGACCGCCCCGGACGAGATGTGCGCCGTACCCGGCCCGCCAAGACGACGCACCCAGGGAGACGTCATGGCCGCCGGTGCCCCGATCGCCCGTCCGCTCGACGTGCGGTGGATCCACGGGTCCCCGTCCGCGAAGCACAACACGGACCCGGACATCCAGGTCCACGCGTACGACGAGCACACCGCCATCCTGCGGCAGAACAAGGCGGTCAACTACGAGGCGCCGTTCCTGTTCCTGCTGTTCGGGGGCGAGCGGGCCGTCCTGATCGACACCGGGGCCACCGCCTCCGCCGCGTACTTCCCGCTGCGCACCGTGGTCGACGGACTCATCGACCGGTGGCTCGCCGACAACCCCCGCGACGGCTACGGACTGCTCGTCCTGCACACCCATCCGCACGGCGACCACGTCGCGGGCGACGGGCAGTTCGCCGACCGGCCCGCGACGACCCTGGTCGGCGCCGACCCGGCCACGGCCTGGCCGTACTTCGGCTTCGACCAGGATCCGGACGCCGTCGCGCGGGTGGACCTGGGCGGCGGCCGGGTGCTCGAATGCCTGGCCACCCCGGGCCACCACCCGGCGGCCGTCACCTACTACGACCCGTGGACGGGCCTCCTGCTCACCGGCGACACCGTCTACCCGGGCCGCCTCTACATCGACGACTGGCCGGCCTTCACCCGCACCGTCGACCGGCTGATCGACTTCGCCGAACGCCGCCCGGTGACGCACCTGCTCGGCTGCCACATCGAGATGACCCGCACCCCCGGCGTCGACTACCCCATCCGCACGACCCACCAGCCCGACGAGCCGCCCCTGCAACTGACCGTCGGGCACCTCCGGGCCATCCGCACCGCCCTCGCCGACCTCGGCGACCGGCCGCGCCGGCACGCCCTGCCCGACCTGATCCTCTGGCCGAGCGCCTGAGCCGGAAGGTCGCGTCCAACGAACTGACGCCGCACCCCGCGATCGCGGGGTGCGGCGTGGCCGTTCAGTCGGCGGGGGGTGGTGCCGGCGCCTCGCGGGGGAGGCGGCTGGTGAGGAGGGTGCCGGCGGCGACCAGGGCGGCGGTGAGCAGGAGGGCGAGGCGGTAGGGGCCGGGTGAGCCGCCGTCGGTGTCCAGGGCGCCGATGAGGGCGGCGGTGGCGGCGATGCCGAGGGCGCCGCCGAGGGTGCGGACGATGGTGAACAGGCCCATGGCGCGGCCCATCGCCGGCCCGGGGACGTCGGCGAAGCCGGCGATCTGGACGGTGAGCACGGCGGTGCCCAGGACGAGGCCGACCGCGAACATCAACGCCCTTACGGCCCAGGGGTTCTCGGCGAAGCCGAGGGCGGCCAGGACGAGGGCGGCGAGCAGCAGCGCGGGCAGCGCGAGACGGCGGGGGCCGAACCGGGGCAGCAGGCGGTCGACCACCTGGGAGGCGGCCATCAGGCCGATCGCCTCGGGGAAGACGCTCAGCCCGGCGTCGAGGGCCGAGGCCCCAAGGGCGGCCTGGTAGAGCAGCGGGAGGACGAACAGGGCGCCCATCAGGCCGGCCGAGGTGAGCAGGGCCAGCCAGGTGGCGGTGCCGAAGGTGCGGTCGGCCAGCTGCCGCAGGTCCACCAGTGGTTCGGAGGAACGGAGTTGGTGGCGGACGGCGATGCCGAGCAGGAGGAGCCCGGCCACGCCGCCGAGCGCCACTCCCGGCGAGGACCAGCCGTGCGCCGGGCCGAAGCCGAGCGCGTAGGTGAGCAGTCCGAGGCCGGGGGTGGCGAGCAGGAAGCCGGTGGTGTCGAAGCGGCCGGCCGGGGGCTCGTCCGCCGCGCGCAGGCCGATGAGCCCGGTCACGACGGCCGCGATCCCGATCGGCACGTTGACCAGGAACAGCCAGTGCCAGGAGAGGTGTTCGGTCAGGAGGCCGCCGAGTGGCGGGCCGAGGGCGGGCATCAGGGCGGTCGGGACGATCAGGATCCGGCTCAGGCCGGCCCGCTCGTGCGGGGCGAAGGCCCGGAACAGCAGGGTCATCCCGACGGGGGTGAGCAGCCCGCCGGCCACGCCCTGGACGGCCCGCGCGGCGGCGAGCGAGCCGAGGCCGGGAGCGGCGGCGCACAGGGCGGAGGCGAGGGTGAACGCGGCCAGGGAGCCGAGGAAGACCCGTTTCACACCGAACCGGTCGCCGAGCCAGCCCGCCGCCGGCAGGCCGACGGCGAGGCCGACCAGGAAGGCCGTCTCGACGGCGTTGGCGGCCGAGACGGGCCGCCCGAAGTCCTCGGCGATGGTGAACAGCGCGGGGTTGACGATGGTCGAGTCCAGGCCGTTCATGCACATCGCGGCGGTGTAGACCACGACCACCGCGGCGCGCCCCGCGAGCAGGGGGCGGGCCGGGGCGGCCTCGACGGCCGGAGGGGTCACAGGTCGGTCCAGTGGGCGGTGATCCACTGCACGGCGTCGGCGCGCTCGCACGGGCCGTGGGAGACGTTCCAGCCGGCCGGGACGGCGGCGAAGGCCGGCCAGATCGAGTGCTGGGCGTGGTCGTTGACGAGGGCGAGGAACTCGCCGTCGCCGTCGAAGGGGTTGGCGGGGGCGTCACTCATCGGAGGACTTCTCCAGGTGGTCGGCGATCACGCGGGCGATGTGGGCGATCGGGGCGGGCAGGGTCATGTCCTTGTGCGAGCAGGCGACGTCGGTGTTGTCGATGCGCCCGGACACGTACGGGGTCCAGAGTTCGGGCACCAGGGTCTCGTCGATGGTGTCGACGGTGGCGCGGAAGAACAGCACGTCGCCGTCGAAGGGGCGGTGGTCGTGGCCCCGGACGAGGTGGTTGGTGTTGAGGTAGATCCGGTTGAGGGCGGCCACGGTGGCGTCGTCGAGCCCGGCCAGCGGGCTGCCCTCGCGGCGCAGCAGCTCGGTGACGGCGGCGAGTTCGAGCGGCCGCCCGGCGAGGTCCTCGGGGCCGTAGCCGCCCATGGTGAGCAGCGCCTCCAGCGCCTCGGCCTGGTCGGGGACGGGCAGGTCGCGGAAGCCCTCGGCGGGGTAGGCGTCCAGGATCGCGAGCAGTTCGACGGCGTGGCCGAGGTCCTGGAGCCGGACGGCGACGGCGTGCGCGATGATCCCGCCGGTGGACCAGCCGAGCAGCCGGTACGGGCCCTCGGGCTCGACCTCGCGCAGCCGGTCGACGTAGTGCGCGGCCAGTTCGTCCAGGGTCCGCGGCAGGGGCCGGGCCGCCGTGGCGGCGCCGACGCCCTGGGCCTGGAGGCCGTAGATCGGCAGGTCGGCGGGCAGGTGGCGGATCAGGCCGGTGTAGCACCAGCTGAGGCCGCCGGCGGGGTGGACGGCGAACAGCGGGGTCCGGCGTCCGGGCGCGGCGGGCCGCAGCGGGAGCAGGACGTCCAGCGCGTCGGCGCTCTGCGAGCCGGCCGCCAGGGCCGTGTCGAGGGCGGCGACGGTGGGCGACTGGAACAGGGTGCCGATGCCGACGTCCAGGCCGAGCAGTTCGCGGATCCGCCCGGCGAGGCGGACGACCAGCAGCGAGTGGCCGCCGAGGGCGAAGAAGTCGTCGTCGACGCCGACCGCCGCGACGCCCAGCACCTCGGCGAAGAGTTCGCACAGCTGCTGTTCGCGCGGGGTGCGCGGCGGGCGTCCGGCGCCGGTGGCGGGCGCCTCGGGGGCGGGCAGGGCGCGGCGGTCGAGCTTGCCGTTGGCGGTGAGCGGCAGCCGGTCGAGCAGGACGACGGCGGAGGGCACCATGTGGGCGGGCAGGTCGGCGGCCGCGTGGGCGCGCAGGTCCTCGGGCGTCGGGGCGGCGACGCCGTTCGGCTCCTCGGGGCCCGCCGTGGTGACCGCGTAGCCGACCAGGCGCTTGTCGCCCGGGGCGTCCTCCCGGACGACCACGGCGGCGTCGGCGACGCCCGGGTGGGCGGCCAGCACGGCCTCGATCTCGCCGAGTTCGATCCGGAAGCCGCGCAGCTTCACCTGCTGGTCGGCGCGGCCGAAGTACTCCAGGACGCCGTCGGCGCGGCGGCGGGCGAGGTCGCCGGAGCGGTACATCCGGGTGCCGCGTTCGCCGAACAGTTCGGCGTGCGGGTCGGCGACGAAGCGTCCGGCGGTGAGGTCGGGGCGGCCGAGGTAACCGCGGGCCAGGCCGGCCCCGGCGACGTACATCTCGCCGGTGACGCCGGGCGGGACGGGCTGGAGGTGCTGGTCCAGGACGTAGACCCGCAGGTCGGGGATGTTGACGCCGATGGTGCTGCTGCTCCCGGCCGCGGCGGTGGCCCGGTCGAGGGCGAGGTAGGAGACGTGCACGGTGGTCTCGGTGATGCCGTACATGTTGACCAGGGTGGGCGCGTCCTCCGGGTGGCGGGCGTACCAGTCGTCGAGCCGGGCCAGTTCGAGCGCCTCGCCGCCGAACACCACGTAGCGCAGGGCGAGTTCGGACCCGGGGCGGTCCCGGTCGGCGGCGCTGAGCTGGTAGAAGGCGGACGGGGTCTGGTTGAGCACGGTGACGCGTTCGCGGGCGAGCAGGTCGAGGAAGGCCGCCGGGTCGCGGCTGACCAGGTGCGGGACGACGACCAGGCGGCCGCCGTGCAGCAGGGCTCCCCACAGCTCCCAGACGGAGAAGTCGAAGGCGTAGGAGTGGAAGAGGGTCCAGACGTCGTCGGCGCCGAAGCCGAACCAGTGGTCGGTGGAGCGGAACAGCCGGACCACGTTGTGGTGGGTGACGGGGACGCCCTTGGGCCGGCCGGTGGACCCGGAGGTGTAGATGACGTAGGCGGTGTCCTCGGCGCGCAGCGGGCGGGTGCGCTCGTGCTGGGCCAGCGGGGTGGCGGGGTGAGTGGCCGGGTGGGTGGCCGACTCGGGCCCGTCGACGAGCAGTTGGGGCACCTGGTGGACGGGCAGCCGGGGTGCGGTGGCGCGGTCGGTGAGCAGGGCGGCGGGGGCGGCGTCGGCCAGCATGTAGGCGAGGCGGTCGGCCGGGTAGTCGGGGTCGAGCGGCAGGTAGGCGGCGCCGGACTTGGCCACCGCCAGGAGGGCGACGACGAGTTCGACCGAGCGCGGCAGGGCGAGGGCGGCGATGGTGCCGGGGCCGATGCCGTTGGCGGCCAGCAGCCGGGCCAGGCGGTCGGCGCGGGCGGCGAGTTCGGTGTAGTCGAGCTGCTCGTCACCGTAACTGACGGCGACGGCGTGCGGGTTGGCGGCGGCCGCGGCCTCGAACAGCTCGGCCAGGGTGGCGCTCGGGGCCGAGGCGTGCGGGGTCGGGGTGGGCAGGGCCGAAGTGTGTGGGGACGAGGTGTGCGGGGTCGAGGTGCCCAGGGTGCCGTTCCATTCGACGAGGGCGCGCAGCCGCTCCTCCTCGCCGATCAGCGGGAGCCGGCCGATCGCGGTGTCGGGGGCGCCGGCGGCGGCGGTGAGCAGCCGGGCGAGGCGGGTCGCGAGCCCTTCGACGGTGGCGGCGTCGAAGAGGTCGGTCCGGTACTCCAGGAAGCCGCCGATGCCGCCGCCGGGGAGCTCGCCCGCGTTGAGGGTGAGGTCGAACTTGGCGGTGCCGCTGGGGACGGCGGCGATCCGGGCGGTGAGGCCGCCGCCCAGCGGGTGGGGCTCGTCGGGGCGGCTCTGCCAGGCGAGCATCACCTGGAACAGCGGGTGGCGGGCGAGGGAGCGCGGCGGGTTGAGCTCCTCGACCAGCCGGTCGAAGGGCAGGTCGGCGTGCTCGTGGGCGGCCAGGACGGTGCCGCGGACCTTGCCGAGCAGCTCGCGGAAGGTCGGGTCGCCCGAGGTGTCGGTGCGCAGGACCACGGAGTTGACGAAGTAGCCGACCAGGTCGGCGGTCCCGGGGTCGTCGCGGCCGGCGACCGGGGTGCCGACGGGGATGTCGGTGCCGCAGCCGTGCCGGGTG
Organism: Kitasatospora sp. NPDC098663; assembly: GCF_044760075.1. Taxonomy (NCBI): domain Bacteria; kingdom Bacillati; phylum Actinomycetota; class Actinomycetes; order Kitasatosporales; family Streptomycetaceae; genus Kitasatospora; species Kitasatospora sp. NPDC098663. Next base: position 224,629 of record NZ_JBIWAP010000003.1, read on the forward strand.
AGCAGGGCGGCGAGTCCGGCCTGGACGGCCATGAAGACGGTGCCGCCGGCGGCCCGGGCGAGGGCGGCGAGGGCGGCGTGGGCCTCGGCGCCGAGGGTGAAGGGCACGGTGGCGCCGTGGTGGCCGGCGACGGCGGGGCGCGGGCGGTCGGTGGGCAGTTCCAGCTGGTCGGGCAGGCCGGCCAGGGCGGTGCGCCAGTACTCCGACTGCCGCGCGGCGAGCGGGCTGGGCGCCTCGGCGGTGCCGAGCAACTGCCGCTGCCAGGCCGTATGGTCGGCGAACTGCACGGCGGGAGAGGGGAGTTCCGGTGCGCGGCCGGCCAGCCGGGCGGTGTAGGCGGCGGACAGGTCGCGGACCAGCGGGGTGGTGGAGGCGCCGTCGCTCGCGATGTGGTGGAGCAGCAGGAGCAGGGTGTGTTCGGCCGGGCCGTGGGTGAACAGGGTGGCGCGCAGCGGCGGCCGGCCGGTGAGATCGAAGGCGTGCCGGACGGCTTCGGCGAGCTCGGTGCCGTCGTGCAGTTCGACGGGCGCGGCGGGCAGCACCCGCTGGTACGGCGTGCCGTCCGGCTCCTCGCCGTAGACCGTGCGCAGCACCTCGTGCCGGGCGGTGAGGTCGCCGAGGGCGAGGGTGAGGGCGGTCCGGTCGAGCGGGCCGGTGAGGGTGAGGGCGAGCGGGATGTTGTAGGTGGGGCTTGGGCCCTGGAGCCGGTGCAGGAACCACAGGCCGCGCTGGGCGGGCGACAGCGGCATCCGGTCGGTGCGCGGTACGGGCACCAGTGCGGGGCGGGCCTCGGGCTCGCCGCCAGGGTGCGCGTCGAGCAGGGCGGCGAGCGCGGCCGGGGTCGGGTGACGGAAGACGTCGGCGAACCCGACGGCGGCGTCGAAGGTCTCGCGCAGCCGGGCCGCGAGGCGGCCGGCCAGCAGTGAGTGGCCGCCGAGGTCGAAGAAGGAGGCGTCCCGCCCGGGTGCCTGCGGCAGGTCGAGGACGTCGGCGAACAGCCCGCAGACCAGTTCCTCCTGCGGCGTGGCCGGGGCCGTGCCGGGCTCGGCGGCGGCGGGCTCGGGCAGGGCGCGGTGGTCGAGCTTGTCGTGGGCGGTGCGCGGCAGTTCGTCGAGGACCAGGACGGCGGCCGGGACCATGTGTCCGGGCAGCCGGGCCGCGAGGGCGGCCCGCAGCGCGGCCGGGTCGAGGGCGACGCGGGGGACGGGGGCGGGTTCGGTGGAGTCCTCCGGCATGGCCTCGGACTCGGAAACCTCCTCGGGAGCCGCCTCAGGAGCCGCCTCGGGAAGCGCCTCGGGGACGACGTAACCGAGCAGCCGCTTGCCCTGCGGGCCGGGGCGGGCGATCACCACGGCCTGGGCGACGCCCGGCAGTTCGGCGAGGACGGCGGCGATCTCGCCGGGCTCGATCCGGAAGCCGCGGATCTTCACCTGGTCATCGGCGCGGCCGAGGAATTCCAGGGTGCCGTCCGGTCGGCGGCGGGCGAGGTCGCCGGTGCGGTACATCCGGTCGCCGGGCGGGCCGAACGGGTCGGCGAGGAAGCGTTCGGCGGTGAGGTCGGGGCGGCCGAGGTAGCCGCGGGCCAGGCAGGCCCCGGCGACGTACAGTTCGCCGGCGGCGCCGTCGGGCGCCGGGCGCAGCGAGCCGTCGAGGACGTAGGCGCGGGAGCCGCGCACCACCCGGCCGACCGGGGCGCCGTCCGGGCCGGGCGTCCAGGCGTAGGCGTCGACGGTGGTCTCGGTCGGGCCGTAGAGGTCGATCGGGTGCAGGCCGGGCGCGGCGGTGAGGCGCTGCCACAGGGCGGGCGGGGTGGCCTCGCCACCGACCGCGATGACCGCCGGGCGGTGCCACTCCTCGTCCAGGATGCCTTCGGAGAGCAGGACTTCGAGGTAGGAGGGGGTGACATCGAGGTAGTCGACGCGTTCCCGGTGCAGGTGACCGGCCAGGGCGGCCGGGTCGCGGTAGGTGGCGTCGTCGAGCAGGTGCAGCTCGTGGCCGTGGACCATCCACAGCACCGGGTCCCAGGAGGCGTCGAAGGCGAACGAGGCGCTGTGGGCGACGCGCAGGCGCTCGCGGCCGGTGCGCCGCACGGCCGGGGCGATGTGGTCCTCGCCGTGGCCCGCGTACAGGTTGGCCAGCGAGGCGTGGGTGACGACGACGCCCTTGGGGCGGCCGGTGGAGCCGGAGGTGTGCAGCACGTAGGCGGCGTGGTGGGGCCGGGGGGCCGGGGGCGCGGTGGCGGGCTCGGCGTCCGCGTCCCCGGGAAGAACGGTGGGCAGGCCGGCGGGGAGGTCCAGTCGGGCGAGGGCCTCGGCGGTGCCGACCGCGCAGACCGGGCGGGCGTCGTCCAGGACGGCGGCCAGGCGCTGCCGGGGGTGGGCGAGGTCGAGGGAGACGCAGGCGCCGCCGGCCTTGAGCACGCCGAGCATCGCGACCAGGGTGTCCACGCCGCGCGGCAGGGCGAGCGCGACCGGCGCACCGGCGCGCACGCCGAGGGCGTTCAGGCGGTGGCCGAGACGGTTGGCGGCGGCGTCCAACTCGGCGAAGGTGAGGGCGGCTCTGCCGCTGCGGACGGCGACGGCGGCCGGGGTGCGGGCGGCCTGCGCGGCGAACAGCTCGGGCAGCGTCCGGTCGAGCGGCGGCTCCGTGCGGCCGGCGGTGGCGCGGCGCAGGCCGTCCGGGTCGAGCAGGTCGATCCGGGCGACGGGCGTCTGCGGGGCGGTGAGCAGCAGGTCGGCGAGGGCGTCGAGGTAGCGCAGCAGCCCGTCGCGGTGGGCGGCGAGCGAGGCGGCGTCGTGGCGGGCGGGGTCGGCGTCCAGGACGAGGCGCAGCGCTCCGCCGGGGGCGGGCGAGACGTTGACGGCGAGGTCGTCGACGGGCCCGGCGGCGAGGTTGCGGACGACGCCGGGCAGGCCGGCCAGGTCGAGGTCGCCCTCGAAGGCCTTGATGTTGACCATCGGGCCGAACAGGGCGCGCCGCTCGCCGGTCAGCCCGAGGTCGCGGCGCAGGTCCTCCAATGGGTAGCGCTGGTGGCGGCGGACGACGCGCAGTTCGCGGACCACCCGGCGCAGCAGCGCCTCGGCACTGTCGGCGGGGCGGACGGCCAGGCGCAGCGGGAGGATGTTGGCGGCGGCGACGGGGGTGCGCAGGGCGGCCGGTCCGCGGCGGTTGGCGAGCGGCAGGCCGAGCACGACGTCCTCGGTGCCGGCCACGCGGTGCAGGTAGCCGGCGGTGGCGGCGAGGAGCAGTTCGGCCCAGGTGGCACGGGCGGTGGCGGCCGCGCGCTCCAGGCGGTCGCGGGTGCCGGCGGGCAGCTCGGCGGTGAGGCGCAGGGGGGTCTGGGCCGGGGTTGCGGACGGCGCGGGCGCCGGGCTGCCCGGCAGGGTCGCCGGGGTGTCGGCGCCGGCCAGGCGCTCGGCCCAGTAGGCGCGGTCGGCCGGGTACTCCTCGCCGTCCCGGTAGGCGGTCTCCTCGGCGGCGGCCTCGGCGAGGGTGGCGAACGGGCGTGCGGCGGGCTCGGTGCCGGTGGCGTACGCGGTGTACAGCTCGGCGAGGCGCTCGCCGAGGAGGTTCAACGCGTAGGCGTCGACGGCGAGATGGTGGATCCGCCGGTACCACTGGTACTGGTCGTCGGCGAGGCGGATCAGCGCGTGGGTGAACAGCGGGCCCTCGGCGAGGTCGGCCGGGCGGGCGAGGTCGGCGCGCATCCAGGCCTCGGCCTCGGCGGCCGGGTCGTGCGCGGCGCGCAGGTCGAGGTGGTGCAGCGGCCAGCGGCGGCCGGGGCGCGGCTGCTGGCGGGGTGTGCCGTCCGGGCCGGTGACGACGACGGCGCTCAGCGCCTCGGCCTCGTCGACCGCCTGCCGCAGCGCGTCCTCGAACCGGGCCTCGTCGAGCGGGCCGGTGATCTCGACGGCGTCGCCGGTGTTGTAGGCCGGGCTGTCGGGGTCGAGTGACTGCGCGTACCAGATGGCGGCCTGGGCGGCGAGCAGCGGGACATCGACGGCCTGGGTTTCGACGGCAGGCATGGTTCGGGGTGCTCCTCGGGGTCCGGCGAACGAAACGCCTAATTAGGTTAGCCTAACCTAACTTCATATGACCTGATCAACGGCCCCTCAGCGCAGGGGCCCTGACAGCACGGAGGCTCCGCCCATGCCCCTGACCGCGACCAAACAGGCCGTCCGCGAACGCGTCCACGCGCACCGCGCGGAACTGCTCGCGCTCAGCCACCGCATCCACGCCCACCCCGAGACCGCGTTCGAGGAGTACCGCGCGGCCGCCTGGTGCACCGAACTCCTGCGCGCCCACGGCTACGCCGTCACCGCGCCCGCGCACGGACTGGACACCGCGTTCACCGCGAGCCTGGGCAGCGGGCCGGTCACCGTCGCACTCGTCTGCGAGTACGACGCGCTGCCCGGCCTCGGGCACGCCTGCGGGCACAACCTGATCGCCGCCGCCGGCCTCGGCGCGGCACTCGGCCTCGCCCCGTACGCCGACCGACTCGGGCTCACCGTACGGGTGATCGGCGCGCCGGCCGAAGAACGCGGAGCCGGAAAGGCGCTGCTGCTCGAGGCGGGCGCCTTCGACGGCGTGGACGCGGCGATGATGGTGCACCCCTGCCCGGTCGAGGTCGCCGACTTCCGCTCCTTCGCGCTCGGCACCCTCTCCGTCCGCTACACCGGTCGCGCCGCCCACCCGAGCCTCAACCCGCACCAGGGGCGCAACGCCGCCGACGCGCTCACCGTCGCCCAGGTCGCCCTCGGGCTGCTGCGCCAGCACCTGCCGCCGCAGTGGCGGGTGCACGGCATCACCACCGCCGCCGGCACCGCGCCCAACCTGATCCCCGACAGCGCGAGCGCGGAGTACGAGATCCGCGCCTCGGCAGCCGAGGACCTCGCCCGGTTGCGCGCCCGGGTCGAGGACTGCTTCCGGGCCGGGGCGCTCGCCACCGGCTGCGAGGTGACGCTCGACCGGCCCGAACCGGACTACCTGGACATGCGCTCCGACCCCGCCCTGCTCGCCCTCTGGCGGGCCAACGCGGCGGCTCTCGGCCGGCCGGAGCCGGTCGAGAGCGGGCCGTTCGCGTGCACCGACATGGGGAACGTCTCCCACGCCGTGCCCGCCATCCATCCGGTGCTGGACATCACCGGCGGCGCCTGCGCCCCGCACGAGGCCGCGTTCGCCGAGGCCGCGGTGGGGGCGGAGGCCGACCGGGCGGTGCTGGACGGCGCGGTCGCCATGGCCTGGACGGCGGCGGACCTGGCGGCGAACGGCTGACGATCGGCGGCAGACAGATGACAACTTTCAGATAACAGATTTCATCATCTGTCATCTGAAAGTTGTTCGCTGAACGTCGTCATCTGTCAGCCGCGCAGCAGCGCCGCCTGCGTCGCCCGCACCGCCGTGACGCCCAGTTCCCTCACCAGTTCCCCGACCTCGCCCGGCCGTTGCGGATCGGCCAGCACCACGGCGGCGCCGGTCCGCAGCGGCCAGAGGAACTCCCAGAGCGGCAAGCCCAGTTGCAGCACCCGGTCGCCCGGGCCGAGCGGGTGGGCCGCCTGGAGCTCACGCACCCGGCGGTCGGCCTCGGCGTGGGTGAGCCGGACGGCGGCCGGGCGCCCGCCCGGGCCGTAGCCGACGCACAGCAGGTGCTGCGGCGTGAGCGCCCGGGGCGGGTCGGTGGCCAGCTCGCCGTCCACGTCCAACCCGGTCAGCGCCTCCGGCACCCCCTCCCCCAGCACGCACACCGGCACGGTCTCCGCGAGCAGCCGCTCCCGGCGCCCGGGCGCGTCCGCCGGGTCCAGCGGCAGGTACGCCGCGCCGGACTTGGCCACCGCGAGCAGCGCGGTCAGCAGCTGCGCCGGGTGGCGGGCCGGCGCCAGGCCGACCACCGCTCCCGGCCGGGCGCCGCGCGCGGCCAGGGCGCGTGCCAGCCGGTTGGCCGCGGCGTTCAGGTCCCGGTACGTGACGACCGCGCCGCCCGCGAGCAGCACCGCGGGGGCGTCCGGGGTCCGGGCGGCCTGCGCCTCGACCGGCCCCACGACGGTGGTCGGCGGGTACTTCGCCGCCCGGTCCGCGCGCGGGGGCGTCTGCGGCCCGGCGGCTTCCAGCAGCACGGTCTCCATCAGGCCGCGCCGAGCAGTGCGGCCCAGGCCTCGACGGCCGGGCGCTCGGCCAGTTGCACGAACGCCACCTCGGCGCCCTCGGCCCGCCAGCGCTCGACGAGCGCCATCAGCCGGACCGAGTCCAGGCCCCAGTCGGCCAGGTTCTCGTCCAGCGGGACGTCCGCCGGGTCCTCGCCGAGCAGGTCGGCGACCTCGGTCCGGATCCGCTCCACGGTGAAGGCCATGCCCGTCACTTCCCTTCCAGCATCGCGAACACGGCGTCGGTGGTGGTGACCCGCACCCCGACGTGCGCGTACACGCCGGTGGTCACCAGTTGGTCCCGGCCCTGCTCGCGCGGCAGCCGGTCCAGATCAGTGCGTACGAAGGCGCTGTCCTTCCACCTGGTGAGCAGCGTGTCGCCCGGCGCGGGGGCGACGGCGCCTGCGAGGGGACGGGAGGGAATGCGGGGCAGGCCCACGGCGGTCCTTCCTTCAGTGAGTAGGGAGTGCGGCCGCGATGGCGGCGCGCAGGTCCTTCTTGCTGACCTTGCCGATCCCGGTGGCGGGGAAGCTTTCGACGAACTCGACCCGGTCCGGCACCTTGTACTCGGCCAGTCCGCGCTGTCGCACGAAGCGCTTCAACTCGACGCTCCTGGGCGGCTGTTCGCGCTGCTCGGCACGCAGGACGACGTAGGCGCAGGTGCGTTCGCCGAGGTAGGGGTCGGGCATCGACACCACCGCCGCGTCGTGCACGGCGGGGTGGGCGAGCAGGTAGTTCTCGATCTCCTCGGCGGCGACCTTCTCGCCGCCCCGGTTGATCTGGTCCTTGGCCCGGCCCTCGACCACCAGGTGGCCGGTGGGGGTGCGGCGGACGAGGTCGCCGGTGCGGTAGAAGCCGTCGGCCGTGAAGGAGTCGGCGTTGTGCTCGGGCGCGTTCCAGTAGCCGCGGATGGTGTACGGGCCGCGGGTGAGCAGGTGGCCGGTGGCGCCGTCGGGCAGGTCCTGGTCCTGGTCGTCGACCACCCGGACCTCGTCGTCCGGGGAGATCGGCCGGCCCTGGGTGGTGGTGATCAGCTCCTCCGGGTCGTCCAGGCGGGTGTAGTTGACCAGCCCCTCCGCCATGCCGAACACCTGCTGGAGCGTGCAGCCGAGCACCGGGCCCACCCTCCTGGCGGCCTCGGCACTGAACTTGGCGCCGCCGACCAGCAGCACCTCCAGGCTGTCCAGGCCCCCCGCGCCGGGGCCGCCCGCGTCGCGCTCGGCGGCGTCCAGCCAGAGCAGGGCCAGCGGCGGCACCAGCCCGGTGATGGTCACGCCCTCGCGCTCGATCAGCGGGAAGGCCGTCTCCGGGTTGGGCCGCGGGCACAGCACCACCCGGCCGCCCGCGTACAGCGTGCCGAGCGAACCGGGCGAACTGAGCGGGAAGTTGTGGGCGGCGGGCAGCGCGCACAGGTAGACGCTGTCCTCGTCGAGCGCGCACAGCTCGACCGAGCCGCGCAGCGAGTAGATGTAGTCGTCGTGGGTGCGCGGGATCAGCTTGGGCACTCCGGTGCTGCCGCCGGAGAGCTGGAGGAAGGCGACGCTCCCGGGCTCCGGCTCCTCGGTGGGCCCGGGCCCGTCGCAGGGCACGTCGGCCAGCCGGAGGTGCTCGCCCGGGTCGTCGCCGGCCACCAGGACCAGCCGCAGCGCCGGGCTCTCCGCCTTGACCCGGGAGGCCAGTTCGCGGTAATCGAAGCCGTTGTCGACGGCCGCGACGACGTAGCCGGCCGCGCCGGTGAAGGAGCAGAAGTGGCCGATCTCGGTGGTGCGGTGGGCGGGCAGCGCGAAGACCGGCAGCGCGCCGATCCGGAACAGCGCGAAGACCACCTCGAAGAACTCGGCCACGTTGGGCAGTTGGACCACCACGCGGTCACCGCGCCCGATCCCCCGGGCGAGCAGCCCGGCGGCCATCCGGTCGACGCGGCGGTCGAGTTCGGCGTACGTCCAGCGCCGCCCCTCCCCCGCCGGGTCGACGATCGCGATCCGCTCGCCGTGCGCGGCGGCGCGCTCGCGCAGCATCCGCCCGAAGGTCTCGCCGCGCCAGTACCCGGCGGCCCGGTAGCGCTCGGCGAACTCGGCGGGGTACGGGGTGAAGGCGGACTCCTGAACGGAGGCCCGGTCCACGACGGGAGTCCGACCCTGCGTCGGAGACGTTCCCGGCACCGTCACCGCGGCACCCCCGCGGCGTCCAGGAAGGTGCGGAACTTGGCACTGGTCTCGGCGAGTTCGTCCTCGGGCCGGGACCGGTCGACGACGCCCGCGCCCGCGTACACCCGCAGGGTCCGCTCGTCCGCCTCCGCGCAGCGGATGGTGACCACCCACTCGCCGTCGCCGTCCGCGTCACCCCAGCCGACCATGCCGGTGTACAGGCCCCGGTCGAAGGGCTCGACCTCGCCGATCACCCTCCGGGCGACGGCCGTCGGCGTGCCGCAGACCGCCGGGGTCGGGTGCATGGCGGTGGCCAACTCCAGGGCGGAGACCGCCGGATCGGCCAGTTCGCCGGTGATGGTGGTGGCCAGGTGCCACATCGCGGCGGTGCGCACCAGGGTCGGCCGCGCCGGCACCTCCAGGGTGCGGCAGTACGGCGCCAGCGCGGCGCGGATCGCGTCCACCACGACGGCGTGCTCGTGCAGGTCCTTGGGCGATTCCAGCAGTGCGGCGGCACGCCGGACGTCCTCGCCGAGATCGGCGCTGCGCGGCACCGAACCGGCCAGCGGGTTGGCCAGGACGGCCGTTCCGCGCCGGGAGAGCAGGAGTTCGGGGCTGGCGCCGATCAGCGTCCGCCCGCCACCGGCGGGGACGGCGAAGGTGTAGCCGCCCGGGTCGCGGCGGCCGAGCCGCTGGAGGATCGCGGGCAGGTCCAGCGGGCGGTCGGCGCTCAGCTCCAGCGTGCGGGCCAGCACGACCTTGCTCAACTCGCCGCCGCGCAGCCGCTCGACGGCCGCCGCGACGCCCGCGCCGTACGCGGCCGGCTCGGGGATCGGACGCACCTGCCAGTCGACCAGCTCGGCCGGCGGCGCGGGCAGCGCGATCAGCGGGTCGTCGCACAGCGCCCCGGCTCTGCGGACTCTCTCGGGGACGGCGAGTTCGACCCGGCTGTCGTGGTCGAACGCCACCGCGCCGACCACCAGCGGCCGTTCGACCCCGGCGCGACGGGCCTCGGCCAGCGTCGCGGCGACCCGGACGGGCAGCGGGCGCCCGTCCTGCGGGACCCGGGCGTGCACCCCGGCGGTGAGCAGGGTGCGGGTCGGCGAGGCGAAGAACGCCTCGTCGGCCGTGGCCCGGTACTGGCCGAGCAGGCCGCTGGCCGCGCCGATGACGGCGTGGTCGGGGGCCGGGGCGGGAGCGCCGGCGGGCCCGGCGGGGGCCGGGGCGGCGGGGGCGGGAGCGGCGTGCTCGACGACACCCCCGGCGGGGGCGTGGTGCACCGTGGTCACCGTGAAGTCTCCAGTCTGGGACGGTCTGGACGGTCTGGGCGTCGGGGAGGAAGGACGGGGGGCTCGGGGAGGGAGGTCAGGGCATGGCCGACGCCCGGGGGTTGCCCAGGGCGCGGAGGGGAGCGGAGGGAAGCGGCGGGGAAGACGCGGGGAAGCCGGGGGCGGCGAGGGCGTCAGGCGCGCAGGGTCGCGCCGCCGTCGACGTAGAGGTCGTGCATGGTGATGTGCCGGGCCCGGTCGGAGGCCAGGAAGACCACCGCCTCGGCGATGTCGGCCGGTGCGGCGATCCGCCCGAGCGGGATTCCGACCCGCCAGGCACCCAAGTCGCCTTCGATGACCCGCCGTTCGGCGGCCTCGGCGTCCTCGCCCCAGAGCGCGCGCTGCATCCCGGTGTCGGTCGAGCCGGGCGAGACGATGTTGCACCGCACGCCGGAGCGGGCGAGTTCCAGCCCGAGGCAGCGGGTGAACATGGTGGCCGCCGCCTTGGACGCCGCGTACGCGGCCATGCCGGCGCGCGGTACCCCGGCGGCGTTGGAGCCGACGGTGACCACGGCGCCGCGGCCGCGGTCGGCCATCCGGCGGCCGACCGCGCGGCCGGTGTGGAAGACGCCGGTGGTGTTGACCGCGAAGGTCTCCGCCCAGTCCTGGTCGGTGAGTTCGACGACGGGCGCGGTGCGCAGGATCCCGGCGACGTTCACCAGCGCGGCGATCGGCCCGAGTCGGCGCTCGATCAGGTCGACCGTGTCGTCCACCGCCCGGCCGTCGGCGACGTCCAGGACGTACGGGTGCACGGCGGGCGACTGTGCCGCGAGGGCGGCGAGCGGGCCGGGGTTGCGGTCCACCGCGGCGACGACGGCCCCCTCGGCGACGAGCGCCCGGGCCACGGCCGCACCGATGCCCTGCCCGGCCCCGGTGACCATCGCGACGGCACCGGCGAATTCGGACTGTTGCACGGACATCCCCTCCGACCAGCAATATTAGGTAAGCCTAACCTAACACATACGTTCGGCTGCGCCGATGCCCTGTGCAGCCGTCAACTCACCGCCGTCCCCCTCGACTCCGACCCGATCGCCGCCATTTCCGGGCGCGCCGGCACGAGACGTTTCGTCTCGCCGATTCGGTGGACCGGACCCCCCGGGGCCGCGGTGCCGCAGGGGGCTGGAGGACGGCGAACTGCCGGACGGCGACCGGGAGCTGAGGGGGGCTCCCGGTCACTCACGAGAGGCCCGCGGGCCCCGGAGGCAACTCAGCCCGTCGCACCCGTGGCACCCGCCGCCGGAGCCGTCGGCGCCGCCGGGGCCGGGGCGAGACCGGTGCAGCCCCGGAGGGCGTCGCGGCGCTTGCGGGCCGCCTCGGCGGTGGCGCCGGTGACCGGGACGGGCACGCCCTTGTCGTCGATGGTCGCCGGGGCGAAGGCCTCGCCGGTGACCTTGCCGTCGCGGGTGAGGGTGAGGGTGGTGACGCCGGTCTCGTTGGAGAAGGCGTAGTTGGAGGTGCCGTACCAGAGGAAGTTGCCGAAGCCGTAGCCGATGTACGTGTTGCCGAGCATGCCCGAGCCGACCATGGTGTGGGCGTGGGTGCCGACCACGGCGGTGGCGCCGGCGGTGGCCAGCTTCTTGGCGACGGCGGTCTGCGGGCCGGTGGGGCAGGCCTTGCCCTCGTCGCCCCAGTGCAGGTAGACGAGGACGACGGGCGCCTGCTGCTTGGCCGCCTCGACCGCCTTGACCAGTGCGGGGACGTCCAGCGCGGAGGCGATGCCCGGCTTGTTGGCGCCGGCCCGCCACTTCTGGTTGGTGAGGTCCTCGACCTGGCTGGCGGCGACGACGGCGACCTTCACCCCGCGCACGGTGGTGACGTACGGGGCGTACGCCTCCTTGGCGTTGCGGCCGACGCCGACGACCGGGATCGGTGAGGAGTCCTTGGCGGCGAGCGTGTCGGTCAGGCCGTCGGCGCCGAAGTCGACGGCGTGATTGTTGGCCATGGAGACGACGTCGACACCGGAGTCCTTGAGCGCCGAGAGCGCCTTGGGCGAGGTGCGGAAGGTGTAGGTCTTCGGCTCGGGGGCGCCGCGCCCGGTGATCGCCGTCTCCAGGTTGAGGACGGACAGGTCGGCGTCGGCGAGCGTTCGCGAGAGCGGGCCGAGGGCCTGCTCGGGCGGCTGGACGGCGAGCCGGGCCTCGGTGCGGCCCTCGAAGTGGACGTCTCCGGCGAACGCGACGGTGATGCTGCCGTCGGGCCGGGGCGCGGCGTTCTTCCCGGCGCCGGATCCGGACGGCGTCGCGCCCGGGCTGGCGGAGGTGCCCGCCGCCCCGCCGGAGGAGGCCGCGGCCGAGCCGGGCGCGGCGGCGGGCGCCGGGGCGGGGTCGTCGGGCCCGCAGGCGGCGACGGCGGTCAGGCCGACGAACAGCGCGACGGCGGCCGCGGCACGGCGCATGAGTGGTTCCCCCCGGGTCGATCCAGAAGCGGTCAGCCTACGGCACGGCTTCCGCACCCATCCGCCTCGGTTCCGCAACATTCCGGGCACAACACCGACAGGCCGAACACCAACGGCCGGACACCAACCACCGGACAGCAGCCACCGAACACCCACGACCGGACACCCACCGCCGGACACCAAAGGCTGGAGCACCGGGCGCCGAGGACTGAGCGCCGCCCCGGCGCGGTAGGAGATGCTGAACCACCCCCGTCCGCCACAGCCCGGAGCCGCACCCACCCCATGGACGACACCGATACCACCGCCTCCACCGGCCCCGCCCCCGCCGGCGGCCCACCGGCCGACTTCACCCCCGCCGAGCGTGCCCGTGGCCGCGCGCTGCGCCGCGCCCAGCTGCCCTGGGCACTGGGCGGGCGGCTGGCGGGCCTGGCGCTCACCCTGCTGCTCGGCCTGACCCCGGCCGGGGCCGGCCTGGTCTCGGCCGTCGGCGGCTGGTTCGGCGGCTCCCGGACGGCCGGGGTACTGGCGGGCGCGGCGGCCCTGGTGGTGCTCGGCCAGGCGTTGCAGCTGCCGTTCGGCGCCCGGCTGCGGGTGGTCCGGGCCCGGTACGGGCTGGTGACGCAGGGCTGGGGCGGCTGGGCGGTGGACGCGCTGCGCGGCCTGGGGCTGGCCCTCGTGCTGGTCCTTCCGCTCGCGCTCGGGCTGTTCGCGCTGACCGCCTGGTCGCCGCGGCACTGGTGGCTGCCGGCGGCGGGCGCGGCGGCGGTACTGACGGCGGCGCTGTCCTTCCTGCACCCGCTGCTGATCGAGCCGGTGTTCAACCGCTTCACTCCGATGCCGCCGGGCCCGCTGCGCAGCGCCCTGCTGGCGCTGGCCGAGCGGGACGGCGTACGGGTGCGGGACGTCCTGGTGGCGGACGCCTCGCGGCGGACCACCGCGCTCAACGCGTACGTGTCGGGGCTGGGCGCGACCCGCCGGATCGTCGCGTACGACACGCTGCTGTCGACGGCCACGCCGCGCGAGGTGGAACTGGTGGTGGCGCACGAGCTGGGCCACGTGAAGCACCGGGACGTGCCGTTCGGCACCTTGCTGGGCGCGGTGGGCGCGGCCGTGGCGGTGGCCGTGCTGGGGGTGCTGGGCTCCTGGCAGCCGCTGCTGTCGGCGGCGGGGGCGACGGATGCGGCCGATCCGCGGGCACTGCCGCTGCTGGCGGCGTGCGCGGCGCTGCTGGGGGCGCTGTCGGGGCCGGCCCAGTGCGCGGTGAGCCGCCGGATCGAGGCCAGGGCGGACCGACACGCGCTCGAACTGACGTCGGACGCCGAGCAGTTCGTCGCGATGCAACGCAGACTGGCCTTGGCGAACGTCTCCGATGTCGACCCGCCGAGGGCGCTTGAGCTACTGTTCGCCACTCACCCGAGTGCGACCCGCCGGATTGCCGCCGCCCGCGCCTGGCAGGCCACTCAGGGACGGGGAGGCCCGGAGCGGCGCGCGAACCCGGGGGAATCCGTTGTATAGTGCAACAAATATCGAGGAGGTAGAAACGCCCGTGCCCGGCCGCCAGTCGTCCATCGACGCCATCCAGCGCGAGCTGACCGCCTTCGCCCGGCGCGCCCGGCACAAGGCCTCCCAGCTGCATCCCGACCTCTCCCTGGTCACCTACAGCATCCTCGACCTGATCACCGAGCGCGGCGGCTGCCGGGCCGCCGACGTGGCCGCCCACTTCATGCTCGACAAGTCGACCGTCAGCCGCCAGGTCACCGCCCTGGAGAAGCTCGGCCTGCTGCGGCGCGAGGCCGACCCGGACGACCAGCGCGGCCAGATCCTGCGCGCCACCGAGGCCGGGCTCGCCCTGCTGCAGGACGCCAACGAGCAGCGCCGGCTGGCCTTCACCGCCCGCTTCACCGACTGGTCCGACGAGGACGTCGCCCGCTTCGCCGCCTACCTGGCCCGCTACGGCGAAGAGGGCTGAGACCCCCTGTACGGGGTGCGCCCGGGGGCCTCCGGGGTGCGCCCCACCGCCCCGACGGTGTACAGAGGAAAGGTGCCACTCCGGCAGCGTCCCCGTGACCCGCACCCCCGCGACCGCCCGCGCGACCGCCGCCGCTCCCGGCGGCCCGACCGTCGCGCGCTGACGGCGCTGTCGCTCGCGCTGATCGTCGTGATCACCGCCGTCGACATCCTCTCCCCCGCGCAGATCCACCTCGGCCCGCTGCTGATCGTCGCCCCCGCGCTCACCGCCTCCTACGCCGGCGCCCGGGCCACCGCCGGAGTCGCCCTGCTGGCCCTCGCCGCGCTCACCGTCATCGGCATCACCCGGGACGGCATCACCAGCGCCAACATCGAGACCCAGCTGGGCGCACAGCTCGTCGTCTCCGCCCTGATCATCGGACTGCGGGCGCTGCGCGAACGGTACGAGCGCGAGCTGGCCCAGGTCCGCTCGGTGTCCGAGGCCGCCCAGCGGGTCCTGCTGCGCCCACTGCCGGACCGGATCGGGCCGCTGCACCTGGCCTCCGTCTACCTCGCCGCCGAGGCCGAGGCACAGGTCGGCGGCGACCTGTACGCGGCCGCCCGCACCGCCACCGGCACCCGGCTGCTGGTCGGCGACGTCCGCGGCAAGGGCCTGTCCTCGCTCGGCGACGCGGCCCTGCTGCTCGGCGCCTTCCGCGCCGCCGCCCACCTGCACGCCGACCTGCCCGGGCTCGCCGCCTACCTGGACGGCAGCGTCTGCTGGGACCTCGCCCAGCTCGGCGAACAGGCCCGCCGGCGCCGCCTGAGCGGCGAGGACCCGGACGAGGCGGCCCCGCCGGAGGACAGCGGCGAGTCCTTCATCACCGCCGTCCTGCTCGACATCCCCGACGACGGCACGGCGGTCCGGCTGATCGACTGCGGCCACCCGCCCCCGTTGCTGCTGCGCCCCGACGGCATCACCACGCTCGCCGCCCGCCGCCCGGCGCCGCCACTGGGCCTGGGCGAGCTCGCCCCGGTCCGCTACGAGGTGGAGACCTTCCCGTTCCACCCCGGCGACCGGCTGCTGATCTACACCGACGGCGTGATCGAGGCCCGCGACGCCGACCGGCGCTTCTACCCGCTCACCGACCGCGTCACCGCCTGGCAGGACGAACGCCCGACCGCCCTGCTCCACCACCTGCGCCGCGACCTGCTCGCCCACGTCGGCGGCCGGCTGGACGACGACGCGGCGATGGTCATCGTCGAGCGGCTTCCCTAGCTCCCCCGACAGCTCCCCCGACACCCTTGTCGGAAACTCCGGGGCCGACGGCTACTGCGCGAGGTAGCCGCCGTCGACGGGCAGCACCGCGCCGGTGATGAAGGAGGCGTCGTCGGAGGCGAGGAACAGGACGGCCGCCGCGACCTCCGCCGGGGCCCCGAGGCGGCCCATGGGGTGGCGCTTCTCGATCGCGGCGAGGTACTCCGTCCCGCCGGGTTCGTCGTACAGGCGGGCGACGCGGTCGGTGGCGATGGTGCCGGGGGCGACGGCGTTGATCCGGATGCCGCGGTCGGCCCATTCGACGGCGAGGTGCCGGGTGAGGCCGGAGGCGACGAACTTGGCGGGCCCGTAGACCGCCTGGCCGCGCTGGCCGGCCTCGCCGGAGATGGAGGAGACGCAGACGATCGCCCCACCGGGCCACTCCTGGGCGGCCATCGCCTGGATGCCGTACTTGCAGGTGAGGAACATGCCGCGGCCGTCGACGGCCATGACCTGATCCCACTCCTCGGCGGTGGCCTCGGTGACCTCCATGAGCGGGATCACCCCGGCGTTGGCCACCAGGACGTCGAGGCGGCCGTGCCGTTCGACGGCGGCGTCGACCATCCGGCGGGCGTCCTCGTCACTGGCCACGTCGCCGACCACCGTGCTGACGGCGTGCGGGAACCGGTCGGCCAGCCGGCGCAGCCCCTCGACGTCGATGTCGGTGCCGACCACCGACGCGCCCTCGCGCACGAAGCGTTCGGCGACGGCCCGGCCGATGCCGTTGGCCGCGCCCGTCACCACGCAGGACCGCCCGGCCAGGCGGCCCGCCGACCCCCCTGATGTGCTCTCAGTCACCATGCCACCGGACTCTACCGATTCCACGTCAGGAGGCCCGGCGCATCGATCAGTTGATCAATGCGCCGGGCC
Organism: Kitasatospora sp. NPDC098663; assembly: GCF_044760075.1. Taxonomy (NCBI): domain Bacteria; kingdom Bacillati; phylum Actinomycetota; class Actinomycetes; order Kitasatosporales; family Streptomycetaceae; genus Kitasatospora; species Kitasatospora sp. NPDC098663. Next base: position 240,774 of record NZ_JBIWAP010000003.1, read on the forward strand.
GGCCGCCGGACATCGACGGCCCCGGCGCTCCTGGCCTCAGACCGTGAGCACGATCTTGCCGCGCAGGTGGCCGTACTCGCTGAGCCGGTGCGCCTCGGCCGCCTCCGCCAACGGCAGCACCTGGTGCAGCGGCAGCCGCAGGGTGCCCTCCTCGTGCAGCGCCAGCACGGCGGCGTAGGCGCGCTGGTGGTAGGGCTCGACGCCCTCCGCCCCACCGCTGAAGCGGACGCCGTACTCGGCGGAGCCGGCGAAGTCGACGATCGTCACCACCCGGTCCGCGGAGCCGGTCAGCTCGATGGAGAGCGGCAGCACCCCGCCCTTGCCCGCCGCGTCCAGCGCCCGGTCCACCCCGCCCGGCGCGGCGGCCCGCACCCGCTCCGCCAGGCCGTCGCCGTAGGCCACCGGGATCGCGCCCAGCTCGCGCAGGTAGCCGTGGTTGGCCTCGCCGGCGGTGCCGACCACGGTGATCCCGCGTGCCCGGGCCAGTTGCAGCAGCAGGGTGCCGACCCCGCCGGCCGCGCCGTGCACCAGCAGCGTCTCGCCGGCCCGCACGCCCAGGACGCCGAGCACCCGCTCGGCGGTCTCGGCCGCCACCGGGATCGCCGCAGCCTCCTCCCAGCTCAGCGAGGCGGGCTTGCGGGCCAGCAGGTCGGCGTCGACGAGCGCCTGCTCGGCGTACGCGCCGCCCATGACGGCGCCGAACACCTCGTCGCCGGGCGCCCACGCGGTCACGTCCGGGCCGACGGCCTCCACCACACCGGCCAGCTCGTAGCCGCCGACGTGCGGGAAGGAGACCGGGAAGGCCGCCACCATCGAGCCGCTGCGCACCTTGTGGTCCAGCGGGTTGACGCCCACCGTGCGGACGGCGACCCGCACCTGGCCGAGGCCCGGGGCGGGCAGCTCGACGTCGGTCGGGCGCAGCACGTCCACGCCGCCGTACTCGGAGAAGGCGATCGCCTTGGTCATGGAATGTCCTTGCGGTTTCGGTGAGTTGTTTCTTCCGACGGCTCCATCCTGGATCGTCCGGGGTGGTCGCCAGGCCCGTCTTTCGGATGGTTCCACCTGTCCGAACGGCCAGGCCGCTGCCGCGGCCCCCGGGCTAGGCTGGCCGGCATGGGCGACGGCATCGGCGCCGACAAGGGCGTGCGCGACGAGACGGGCGAGGACGTGGACGGCAGGGACGGGGGCAGCGCGGACGGGGCCGCGGACAAGCGGTGGCGGCAGCACTGGGGCCGCCCCGAGGAGGCGCTGGCGCGGGCCGTCGAGGTGCTGCGCACCCCCCGGCCGCACCTGATGGACCGGCTCTCCGCGGTGGTTGCCACCCTCGTCCCGCACGTGGCGATCGCCCAGCTCAGCGGCGTCTGCACCTACTCCCCCACGCTCGCCTTCGGCCCGCCCGAGCTGACCGCCGCCGTCAGCGGCCTGGAGCTCGCCAAGCTGGCCGAGACGACCACGGCGGCGACGGCCGACGGCCGGGCCTGGCAGGGCGAGGCGCGGTTGGCCGGGCGGGCGAGGTCCGTCGTGGTGGTCACGGCGTCGGCGGCGGGCGCCACCACCGCGGTGCTGGTGCTGGTCCGGGACGGCGGCGCCGACCCGGTGGCGGCCGGGGCACTCGCCGTCCTCCAGCAGCTGTGGGACTTGGTCACCACCCACTCGCACCACCGCGCCACCGACGCCGGCCCCACCCACGCGGTGGCCTCCCGGGCCTCGGCCAACGCCCGGGCCCGGGCGATCGCCGAGTTCACCGGCTCCCACGGCGCCGCGCTCACCGCGGTCCTCGCGCCGCTGCGCTCCGCCGCGCTGGACGACGCCACCGCGCGCCGCGCCGCCACCGAGCTGGCCGTGACGGCGCTGCTCGACCTGCGCCGGGGCGCCGACCTGGACCGGGCGCTCAGCGAGGAGCCCGCCGACGCCGCGTTCGCCCGGCTCGACCAGCAGTTGCGCCCGCTGCTGCGGCACACCCGGGTGCGGCTGGACGTCGCACCGCCGGCGGAGGCCGGCCGGTCCGTTCCGGCGGACACCGCGCACGCCGCCCGGGACGCCGTCCGGGCGGCCGTCCTCGTGATGCTGGAGCAGGACGCCGTGACCAGGCTGCACGTGAGCTGGCGGTTCAGCGGTGACACGCTGCGGGCCGTGGTCCGGGACGACGGCCCCGGTCTGCTGGCCGCCGACGCGCTGGCCGTCCACCGCACCGCCGACCGGATCGCCGCCCTCGGCGGGCGCTGCGCCATCGAGGCCGTCCCCGGCTGGGGCACCACGGTGAGCGTCGACCTGCCGCTCGTCCTGCCCGAACAACCGCGCACCACCGACCCGTTGGACGGCCTCCAGCCGCGCGAGCTGGAGGTGCTCGACCAGCTGGCCCAGGGTCGGCGCAACCGGGACATCGCCGCGGCGCTGCACATCAGCGAGTCGACGGTGAAGTTCCACGTCGCCAACATCCTGGCCAAGCTCGGCGTCTCCTCGCGCGGCGAGGCGGCGGCCCTGGCCCACCGGGCCGGGATGCCGGGCACCCCGGCCCTGCACGTGGCGTCCTGAGGAGAACGGCGAGATGGCCGAAACCCCCGAAACCCCCGGGCCGACCGGGCCGACCGCGCCCTGGGACCCGACCGCCCCCGGCGTGCTGCGCCTGCCCTCCGGCCGGCTGCTGCGCGGGCGCGGCCTCAGCCGCCCGCTGCCGCCCGGCCCCCACCCCTCCTTCGGGCTCTACCTGCTGGGCCGCCCGCCCAAGCCGTTCCCGTGGGAGGGCCGTTGGGTGCACTGGCCCGACTTCCGGCTCCCCGCCGACCGGGCGGACGCGGCCGACGCCTTCCGCGAGGTCTGGCGGCGGTCGGCGACCGAACGCGTCGAACTCGCCTGCGCCGGCGGCCGCGGCCGCACCGGCACCGCCCTCGCCTGCGTCGCGATCCTGGACGGCGTCCCGGCCGCCGAGGCCGTCGCGTACGTCCGGGAGCACTACGACCGGCATGCCGTGGAGACGCCCTGGCAGCGGCGCTTCGTGGAGCGGTGGGCCTGAACGGCCGTCCCGGGCGGCCAGGAGCAGGCATCCCGGCCCCGGCGGCACGACCGCGCCCGGGTGCGACGGGTTCGAACTGGCGTGTCCGGCGCGCCGGGGGGTGATCGCGCCACGGGAGTGATCCGTTCGGGCTCCGCGCGCCCTACCGGGGGCCACGGGCCGAAGGAATGATGAGCGGACCGCACGTGATCCAGACGACCCCGCACACCTGCCCCCGGCCGGTGGACCTGCGGTGGAAGGAGCCCACGTTGTTGCTGCTCATCTCCCCGGACAGCGTCGAGGAGGCCCTCGACTGTGCGAAGGCGGCGGAGCACCTCGACATCGTCGACGTCAAGAAGCCGGACGAGGGCTCGCTCGGCGCGAACTTCCCGTGGGTCATCAGGGAGATCCGCGAGGCCGTCCCGGCGGACAAGCCGCTCTCCGCCACCGTGGGGGACGTCCCGTACAAGCCCGGCACGGTGGCCCAGGCCGCGCTCGGTGCGGCCGTCTCCGGCGCCACGTACATCAAGGTCGGCCTCTACGGGTGCACGACGCCCGAACAGGCCGTCGACGTCATGCGAGGGGTCGTCCGGGCCGTGAAGGACTACCGGCCGGACGCGTTCGTCGTCGCCTCGGGCTACGCCGACGCCCACCGGATCGGCTGCGTCAACCCGCTCGCGCTGCCCGACATCGCCCGCCGCTCCGGCTCCGACGCGGCCATGCTCGACACCGCGATCAAGGACGGGACCAGGCTGTTCGACCACGTTCCGCCCGAGGTCTGCGCGGAGTTCGTCCGGCTGGCCCACGAAGCCGACCTGCTCGCCGCGCTCGCGGGCAGCGTCAGGGCGGCGGACCTCGGCACGCTGACCCGCATCGGCACCGACATCGTGGGAGTGCGCGGGGCCGTCTGCGAGGGTGGCGACCGTACCGCCGGAAGGATCCGGCCGCAGTTGGTGGCCGACTTCCGGGCGGAGATGGACCGGCACGCCCGGGAGCACGCGGCCGTCGTCACCGCCGCGAGTTGACCGCCGGCATGCCGACGAGCCGGCCCGGCCGCCCGCCCGGGCCCGACGGCGGGTGCTTCGCCGTCGTCGACCCGGCGACGGGCGAGGCCTTCGCCGAGGCCCCCGACCAGCAGCCGGACACGCTGGACGCCGTCGTCGGCCGGGCCCACGAGGCCTGGCGCGGCTGGCGGGCCGACCCCGCCGCCCGCGCCGCCGCGTTGCGCGCGGCAGCCGACGCCGTGGAGGCGGCCGGAGCCGACCTCGCCCCGCTGCTCACCCGGGAACAGGGCAAACCCGTGGCCGAGTCGGCCGCGGAGGTCGCCCGGACGGCGGCCCGGCTGCGCTACTTCGCCGCCCTGGCCCCCGGGCCCCAGCCGATCGCGGACGGCCGTCCGGTGCGCAGCGAGATCCGCTGGCGGCCGCTGGGGCCGGTCGCCGCGATCGTCCCGTGGAACTTCCCGCTCCAGCTCGCGGCGGCGAAGTTCGCTCCCGCGCTCGCCGCGGGCAACACGATGGTGCTCAAGCCCTCCCCGTTCACCCCCCTCGCCACCCGGCTGCTGGGGTCCGTCCTCGCCGCCGCCCTCCCCGAGGGCGTCCTGACGATCGTCACCGGCCGCGAACCCCTCGGCGCCCGGCTCGCCTCCCACCCGGGGATCCGCCACGTGACCTTCACCGGCTCGGTCCCCACCGGACGGGCCGTCGCGGCGGGCGCGGCCGCCTCGCTCGCCCGGGTCACCCTGGAACTGGGCGGCAACGACGCCGCCGTCCTGCTGGACGACGTGGACGTGGACCGGATCGCGGACCGGCTGTTCTGGGCGGCGTTCCGCAACTGCGGGCAGGTCTGCATGGCGGTCAAGCGCGTCTACGCCCCGGCCCGGCTCCACTCCCACGTGGTCGAGGCCCTCGCGGAGCGGGCGAGGAGCGTCGTCGTCGGCGCCGGACTCGACCCGGGCACCCAGCTGGGGCCGGTCAACAACGCCCCCCAGCTGGCCAGGGTCGAGCGCTACACGGACCGGGCCCTGGCGGACGGCGCCCGGGCCGCGGCCGGTGGCCACCGGCTGGACCGGCCGGGCTACTTCTTCGCCCCGACGGTCCTGGCCGACGTCCCCGCCGGCAGTCCGGTGGTGACGGAGGAGCAGTTCGGCCCGGTCCTGCCGGTGCTGCCGTACCGGAGCGTCGACGAGGCCGTCGAGGCGGCCAACGACACCGGCTTCGGGTTGGGCGGCTCGGTGTGGGGGACGGACCTCGACCGGGCCGAGGCGGTGGCCGACCGGCTGGAGTGCGGGACGGCGTGGATCAACCACCACGCCGAACTGTCCCTCGCCCAGCCCTTCGCGGGCATCAAGGAGAGCGGTGTCGGCGTCGCGGGCGGGCCGTGGGGGTTCTACGGGAACCTCAGGCCGTTCGTCGTGCACCGGCCCGAGGAGGCCTGACGATCCGGAGGAGGCGTGACGGTGGCGATGAGGTTCGACGCGGCGGTACTGCGCTCGTACGAGGGCGGGTTCGCCGTCGAGGAGGTGGTCCTGAACGGGGGGCCGGCCGACGGCGAGGTCCTGGTGCGGATCGCGGGCTGCGGGATGTGCCGCACCGACCTCGCGGTCCGGCGTTCGGCGGGCCGCTCGCCGCTGCCGGCGGTGCTCGGGCACGAAGGGGCCGGGGTCGTCGTGGAGACCGGCGGCCCGCACACCGGGCTGAGCGTCGGCGACCACGTCGTGCTGAGCTTCGACTCGTGCGGACACTGCCGGAACTGCCTGGGCGCGGCCCCCGCCTACTGCGACTCCTTCGCCGCGCTCAACCTCTTCGGCGGGCGCGAGGAGGACGCGGCGCGGTTCACCGACGCGGCCGGGGGCGAGCTGGCCCCCCGGTGGTTCGGCCAGTCCTCGTTCGCCGAGTACGCGATGGTCCCGGCGCGCAACGCCGTCCGGGTCGACCGCTCGCTGCCCGTCGACCTGCTCGGGCCGCTCGGCTGCGGCTTCCTGACCGGTGCCGGGGCGGTGTTCAACTCCTTCGGCGCCGGCCCCGGCGACACCGTCGTGGTCCTCGGCGCGGGGGCGGTGGGCCTGGCCGCGGTGATGGCGGCCACGGCCGCCGGGGCGGTGACCGTGGCCGTCGACCGGTACCCCGAACGGCTCGACCTCGCCGAGCGGTTCGGCGCGATCCCGCTGCGCGCCGGACCAGCCGACCACGCCTCCGGGCCCGGCCTTGTCTCCGGACCCGACCTGGCCTCCCGGCCCGGCCTGGCCGAGCGGATCCAGCGGCTGACCGACGGCGGCGCCCAGTACGCGCTGGACACCACGGCCTCCGCCCCGCTGATCAACGAGGCGCTCCGGGCCCTGCGCCCGACCGGCCACCTCGGGCTGGTGGCCCGGCTCCGCACCGCGCTGTCGCTCGATCCGGGGACACTGGACCGGGGCCGGCGGATCTCCCACATCTGCGAGGGGGACGCGGTGCCGGCGCTGCTGATCCCCCGGCTGACCGGGCTGTGGCAGGCCGGGCGGTTCCCCTTCGACCAGCTGATCCGCCGGTACCCGCTCGCCGCCGTCAACGAGGCCGAACGCGACTGCGAAGCGGGCCGGGTGGTCAAACCCGTCCTGGTCCCGGAGCGGAGCGCCCGCTGAACGAGGCGCTCCGCCCTCCCCGCGCCTACACCCGGGGCTTGTGCGCGAACACCCAGCGGTTGCCCTCCAGCGCGTCGTTCGGCTCGGGCAGGGGGCCGCGTCCGTGCTGGTGGGTGAAGTCGAAGGGGGTGTGGACCGAGGTGATCCAGCCCTTGCCGGCCAGGGCGCCCGCGGAGTCGGGCCGCGGCTCTGCGTCGAACAGGTCGAGCAGGTCGATGCCGATCTGGTGCTTCGTCGAGGTGTAGAGCGGGCTCTCGCGGTACTCCAGCAGGCTCTTCTCCAGCTTGACCTCGTACGCCACGGCACTGCCGCCCGCGCTCAACCGGCCGACCGTGTCGATGAGTCGCGCCTCGACACCGCTGGGCAGGTAGAACAGCAACCCCTCCGCCAGCCAGACGCTCGGTACGGCCGCGTCGAAGCCGGCCTCGGCCAGCGCCGCGGCCCAGTCGGCGCACAGATCGGCGACGACCGGTACGCGCGCCGCCTTCGGGGAGGCCGACAGCCCGCCGAGCACCCCGTGCTTGAAGGCCAGCACGCCCTCCCGGTCGACTTCGAAGACCGTGCAGCCGGGAGGCCAGTCGAGCCGGAACGCCCGTGTGTCCAAACCGGCGCCGAGCAGGACCACTTGGCGGGCGCCCGAGTGCGCCGACCGGAGCAGGAAGTCGTCGAGGACCCTCGTCCGCAGACCGAAGTAGCGCGCGAACCGCCCCCACAGCGGGTTCGCGTCCCCGTCCGGCACCTGGTGCATCCGGACCGGCCAGCCCGCGCACGCCGGTGCGGCGAGCACGAAGTGCTCCGCGTAGACGTCCTGCGCCAGGGTGTCGTGCCGGTGGGTCTCGATCGCGCGTGCCGCGGCGACCAGGAGGGCCGTCAGACCGACACCGCCCTCCACCCCCTCCACACCGGTGCTCCGGTGCGCCGTACCGACCATGTGTCCTCCCCTTGAAGCGAGTTGAGAACGCGAACAGCGAGGAATGCGACTGCCTCCTCACTATCCAGCCGCTCCTCGCCCGCCCGGGAGAGGTCCCGCCGGATCCACCCGACCGGGTGAATCCCGCCGTCGCAGCGCCCGGACGCCCCCCGGGTGTGCTGCTCACCGACCGCGCCGGGCCTGTTCGCGCACGTGCTCGGGGTACCAGCGGGTGATCCGGAACACCAGCACCAGCAGGATCACCGGGATGACCCAGGTCAGCCAGTCCTTCGCCGAGCCGGCGTGCGGGGCCGCCAGCCCCAGGAGCGCGGTGACCAGGAAGACCGTGCCCCAGAGCGCGGTCAGCAACCGGTTGGTGCGCTGGAACCGCGGCGTGCCCCAGACCTCCGGCGGCGTCGACTCCCGGGCGTACTGCTCGGTGAACGGGGTGAACGCCAGCGACCCCAGGGCCACCACCGCGAGCACTCCGCTGGACAGCACCTGCGCGTAGGTCTCCAGCCAGATCAGGCTGTGCCGGTCGAGCACCAGGCCCAGCACGCAGAGCACGGCGAAGAAGACCACGCCGACGATGGTGAGCACCTTGGGCGCGTGGTGGCGCGCGTCCGGTACGGCGACGACGAGCGCGGCGACCAGCGCCGTCAGGGCCGCCAGCTTCCAGGTGCTCGGCCCGGCGATGACGTCGAAGACGATCCACGGCACGAACGAGAGGAAGACCGAGCCGGACCGCAGACCGCCCCGGCCCCGGCGTCCCGGCCCCGGACCAGGGGCGGGGCCGGGGGCGGGATCGGCTGCCCGGCCGGATGCCGGGCTGCCGGACGCGGGGTCGGGCGGGGAAGGTCCGAACGTGGGTCGGTGCATGGGAACCTCCGGTTCCATGCTGCGACCGGGCCGGTCCGGCTGCATCCGGGGCCGCCCTCGCCCGCTCGCGCCCCCTCCCCGAGGCGCCGGAGCGCTTCGGGGAGATGCGGGGACGTACGGGGACGTACGGAGCGGGGTCAGGTCTTGCGCAGGGCCGGAGCCGGAGCGCCGATGAGGAGCCGGCGGACGGCGTCCCAGGCGGTGCGCTGGGCGGCGGCGCAGGCGCGGGTGTCGGAGCCGAGCAGGCGGAGCCAGGCGCCGCTGTCGTGCGGAAGGACGCTGACGCCGTGGAGCAGGCCGCTGCCGGCCAGGGCCTCGTACAGGGTGTCGGCGACCTGCGCGGCGGGGGCGAGCGGCGTGACGACGTAGAGGCTGGCCATCACGTCGTGGCCGGCCAGGACCGCCGGGCCGGTCACGCCGGACTCCGGCGGCTCCAGCCGGACGGTGTCGAGGGCGATCAACTGGCCGTCGGGGCGCCGCACTTCGAGGTCGGAGGCGAACACCTGGTAGGCGTTGCGCTCGCCCCGGGCGAGGCGGCCGGCGAGGACGGTCTCGCCGGCCAGCACGGTGGCGGTGGGGTCGACGGTGAGGACGGTGCGCTGGTAGAGCCGGGAGTCGACGAAGGGGATGACGGGCTCGGGCAGGTACTCGACGTAGGCGCGGGGGCCGGCGTCCAGGTTGACCAGCTGCGTCGCGTAGTCGAACTCCATCCGGTAGACCTTGGTGGCCGCCTGGGTGGTGAGGTGGGTCGCGGTGTCGGCGCCGCAGCGCAGGTCGGTGCGGAGCCGGTCGGCCTGGAGGATGCCGCCGCCGGTGGACATCAGGAAGGTGACGGCGAGGTCCGGGCGGGCCGGGTCGAAGTAGAGCGGGCGCATGATCTGCAGCGGCGACTTCTGGTAGTGGCCGGTGAGTTCGGTGCGTTCGCCGATCCGCTCGAAGGCCAGCTCCAGCAGGCCGACCTTGCCGGGGCGCCCGACACCCAGGGTGTCGGGCGTCCCGGCGTACCGGCGGACGGCGTACGGGACGCGGGCCGGCTCGTAGTGCCGCGGATCGAGCCGGGGCACGGCGGCCTGTCCCGCGGCCGCTTCCCCCGCGGCCACCGTGACGGTCATGCCGGGACCTTGCGGAAGGTCTCCAGGAAGGTGGCGATCTCGTCCAGCCCGTGCCCGGTGAGGCAGTTGGTGAGCACGACCGGCCCGCCCTCGCGGACGCGGTGGGCGTCGGACTCCATGATGCCGAGGTCCGCGCGGACGTACTGGGCGATGTCGATCTTGTTGATGACCAGCAGGTCCGACTCGGTGATGCCCGGGCCGCGCTTGCGGGGCATCTTCTCGCCCTCGGCGGTGTCCAGGACGAAGAGGAAGAGGTCCACCAGGACGGGGCTGAAGGTCAGCGTGAGGTTGTCGCCGCCGGACTCGAACAGCAGGGTGTCGACGTCGGGGAAGCGCTCCAACATCTCGGCGCCGGCCGCGAGGTTCATCGTCGGGTCGTCCCGGACGGCGGTGTGCGGGCAGGCGCCGGTCTCGACGCCGACGACCCGCTCGGGGTCGAGGACGCCGGCCAGGGTGCGACGCACGTGCTGCGCGTCCTCCTGGGTGTAGATGTCGTTGGTGATGACCGCCGGGCGGTGGCCGTTGGCGATCAGCACCGGGACGAGGGCCTCGATGAGCGCCGTCTTGCCGGAGCCGACCGGCCCGCCGATGCCCACGCGGAGCACGTTCTCGGTCATTGCTGTCTCCTTCTGATGCGGTGTGACGTTGGTTCCGCGTCCGGGAGGAACGGGAGCTGCGGCACTCCGGTGCCCGCCCGCACCTCCCGGACGCGGTTCAGCTGGCGAACAGCCGGGCCTCGGCCCGTTCGTGCCGTCCGGACATCGCGTCCGCGACCGGCACGCACCCACCCAGGTCGTCCAACTCGCGGGTGAGGGCGGCCCGTACGGTCTCCTCGATCACCGGCGCCGCGGCCCGCAGCACCACCTGCGCCTTGCGGTGGTCGGTCAGCCGCAGTCGCAGGGCGGCGCCGACGAAGCTGGTGCAGAAGGCGAACAGGTCGCTGGCGACGGCCTGGTCGACGGGCACGGCGGCGGAGGCGTAGGCGACTCCGGCGGCCACCGGCTGGGAGCCGGGTGCCTGCTTGGCGGCGACCAGTTCGGCGTACCGGTCCAGCGGCTCGCCGCCGATCGACTCCCTTGCGATGTCCAGGAGTTGGCGCCCGGTCCGGGTGGAGGCCAGGCGCAGCTCGCGGTTGAGCTTGGTGGCGTGCAGCCGCTGGTCCACCTCGACCAGCAGGTCCCAGTCGCCGGCCTGGGCGGCGCCGTGGGCCAGGGCGAGCGCGGTGGCGTCGCCCGGGCCGACCGAGTGCCGCAGCAGGTCGGTGAGCAGCTCGGGCATGGTGTCCGAGCTGACGGCCTTGGCCTGCGCGTAGCCCTCCAGGCCGTGCGAGAGGGTGTAGAAGCCGCTGGGGAAGGCGGAGTCGGTCAGCTGGAGGCTGACCAGCAGGGCGTCGAGGCCTCCCCCGGCCCCGGAGGAGCCGGGTCCTGCACCTGGTCCGGGAGAGCCGCTCACGCGAGGTAGAACAGGTGGTTGAGCGGGAGTTCGCGCGCGGGCTCGATGGTGGCCGGCTCGCCGTCCAGGGTGACCTTGTAGGTCTCCGGGTCGACGGCGATCTTCGGCAGCGCGTCGTTGCGGACCATGTGCTGCTTGCCGACCGAACGGCAGCGCCGCACGGGCAGGACCCTGCTGTCCAGCCCGAGTCGGGCCGGGACGCCGAGGTCGATGGCGGCCTGCGACATGAAGGAGACCCGGGTGGCCTGCTTGGCCCGGCCGAGCGCGCCGTACATCGGGCGGTAGTAGACCGGCTGCGGGGTGGGCAGCGAGGCGTTCGGGTCGCCCATCAGCGCCCAGTTGATGACGCCGCCCTTGATGACCATCTTGGGCTTGGCGCCGAAGGAGTTGATCGGCCAGAGCACGATGTCGGCGAGCTTGCCGCTCTCCAGCGAGCCGATGTGGTCGGCGGTGCCGGAGGCGATGGCCGGGTTGATGGTGAGCTTGGCGAGGTAGCGCAGGACGCGGAAGTTGTCGTTGCGCTCGGTGTCGCCGTCGAGCTTGCCGCGCTGGTCCTTGCAGTGGTGGGCGGTCTGGAAGGCGCGGGTGAAGGACTCCCCGATCCGGCCCATCGCCTGCGAGTCCGAGGAGAAGATCGAGATGACGCCCTCGTCGTGCAGGACGGTCTCGGCGGCGATCGTCTCGGCGCGGACCCGGGAGTCGGCGAAGGAGACGTCCTCGGGGATGTCGTGGCTGAGGTGGTGACAGACCATCACCATGTCCAGCAGCTCGTCGACCGAGTTGACGGTGTAGGGCAGCGTGGGGTTGGTGGAGGACGGCAGGACGTTGGGCTCGCCGGCGATCCGCATGATGTCGGGGGCGTGGCCGCCGCCCGCGCCCTCGGTGTGGAAGGTGTGGATGGTGCGGCCGTCGATGGCGGAGAGGGTGTCCTCGAAGAAGCCGCCCTCGTTGAGGGTGTCCGTGTGGATGGCCACCTGGACGTCGTACTCGTCGGCGACGCCGAGCGCGCTGTCGATGGCGGCGGGGGTGCTGCCCCAGTCCTCGTGCACCTTGAGGCCGCAGACGCCGGCCTCGACCTGCTCGCGCAGGGCGCCGGGCAGCGAGCCGTTGCCCTTGCCGAGGAGTCCGACGTTGACCGGGAGGTCCTCGACCGCCTGGTACATCCGGTGGATGTTCCACGGGCCGGGGGTGCAGGTGGTGCCGTTGGTGCCGTCGGAGGGGCCGGTGCCGCCGCCGATGAGGGTGGTGATGCCGTTGCTCAGCGCCTCCTGCACCTGCTGCGGGGCGATGAAGTGGATGTGGGTGTCGATGCCGCCGGCGGTGGCGATCAGGTGCTCGCCGGAGATCACCTCGGTGCCGGGGCCGATGACCAGCTGGGGGTGCACGCCGCTCTGGGTGTGCGGGTTGCCGGCCTTGCCGACGGCGGTGATGAAGCCGTCCTTGACGCCGATGTCGCCCTTGACCACGCCGAGGACGGCGTCCATCACGACGACGTTGGTGATCACCAGGTCCAGCGCGCCCTGGGCGGAGGTGGCGGCCGGGTCCTGGGCCATGCCGTCGCGGATGCCCTTGCCGCCGCCGTAGACGGCCTCGTCGCCGTAGTGGCCCTGGTTGAAGTCCTTCTCGATCTCGACGACGAGGTTGGTGTCGGCGAGGTGGAAGCGGTCGCCGACGGTGGGCCCGAAGAGATCGGTGTACTGCTTGCGGGACAGCGTGGCCATCAGCGGTCGCCTTCCTTGTGGTCGAGGTTGGTGCCCTTGAACCCGAGGGCGATCGCCCGGTCGATCGCCCGGGCGCGGGTGTCGGCCGACCTGATGCCGCCGTCGACGAGGTTGCTGAAGCCGATCAGGCGGCCGTGGCCGCCGAACTCGGCGAGCGTGACGTCCTTGGTGTCGCCCGGCTCGAAGCGGACGGCGGTGCCGGCCGGGATGTCCAGGTGTTTGCCGTAGGCGGCGTTGCGGTCGAAGTCGAGGGCGCGGTTGACCTCGAAGAAGTGGTAGTGCGAGCCGACCTGGATCGCCCGGTCGCCGGTGTTGCTGACCGTGATGGTGACCTGGGCGCGACCGGCGTTGATCTCCACCGGGTCGTCGCCGTACAGGTACGTGGCGCCACCAGACATGGCGGGCCCTTCCTCTCTGTCGGTTCGGTTCTTTCGGTTCAGTGGTGTGCGTGGCCGTGGGTGTGTCCGTCGGCGGCACCGTGCCCGTGGCCGTGCCCGTGCGAGTGCCCGTGGCCGTGCGAGTGCGAGTGATCCCCGCCGGGGCCGTGGCTGTGCGCGTAGCCATGCCCGTGCTCGGCGTCGAGGCCGGCCAGGATGCCGTCCTCGCCGTGGCCGAGCAGGTGCAGGGCCGCCGCGGTGCGGGCCGCGACGACGCCGGCGATCGCGGACGGCCGCAGCAGCGGCCCGCCGTCCCGCACCCCGGGCAGGTCGGTGCGCAGTGCCGGTCCGAACGAGGCCGGTACGGCCGTCACTTCGCGGGCGCCGAGCAGCCGGCAGCGTTCGGCGCCCTCGGCGAGGTCGGGGTCGCCGCCCGCGAAGGCCACCTCGACCCAGCGGTGGTGGCCGTACTGGCGGACCAGCCGGGCGATCCGGAACAGGTCCGCGTCCTCGAACGGGCCGGCCGCCGGGGCGGTGACCAGCACGGCGCCGTCGGGCCCGGGGGCGGCGGAGGCCGCGGCCCGCAGCCAGCCGACGAGGTGGTCCTTGCCGCCGAACGCCCCGGTCAGGGCGAGCCGTCCGCGCCCCTCCCCGGCTGCCAGCCAGCGCAGCGCCCGGGCGGTGTCGGCCACCAGCTTCGGGTCGCGGCCCAGCGTCATCGGGACGACGCACACCGGGCCGTCGGTGGCGGCCAGCGCCGAGCGGACGGCCTCGCCGAGCGCCCGGCCGGCGGCGGCCGCGGCGTGGACGGCGGGCTCGCGCTCCACCAGGGCGGCCAGGTCCCGGCCGCCGTCGCTCTCGTGCCCGCCGACCAGCACCACCGTGGCGGCGGGCGCCGGGGCCGAGGTCGGGGCCGGAGTCGGACCGGCCGCCGTTTCCGCCTGACGTACGGTCATGGCTCAGGCACCCACCGGGTCGTGGCAGGAGACCAGCTTGGTGCCGTCCAGGAACGCGGCCTCGACCTGGAGCAGCGGCAGCATCTCGCGGACGCCGGGCATGACGTCCTCGCCGCTGACGACCTGCTTGCCGATCTCCATGCACTCGGCGACGGTGCGCCCGTCCCGGGCGCCCTCCATGATCGCCTCGCTGATCAGCGCGCAGGCCTCGCTGTAGTTCAGTTTCACACCGCGGTCGCGGCGCTTGCGGGCCAGATCGGCCACGACGTAGATGTACAGCTTGTCCATCTCACGCGGGGCGAGATTCACGGGAATCACTCTTCCTTTCCGAGGGAACTCCGCAGGAACTCCGAATGAACACGCCTGTCACGAACGGGAATTCGGGCCACCGAAACCCGGTCAGACTCTGCGTAGCCGGGGAATGGCCGGCACCGCCGCCAGGAACAGCATGGTGGTCAGGACGAACGGCCAGGTGAAGGCGTGGCCGCCGAACGGCGCGGTGGCGGCGGCCAGCGCCGGGGTCAGGACGGTGGCGGCGGCCGCGCCGAGGACGGCGTAGGCCGCGCTCCACCCGCCGGGGGCGACGAACACGCCGCACAGCGCCATCGCGACGAGCACCCCGCTGTACCCGAGCAGCCCCTGGCCGACGGCGTCGGCGGGCGCGCCGAGCGCCCAGGCGGTGAGCAGCCCGGTCGCGCTGCCCGCGCAGGCCAGCAGGCCGGCCGGGCGGCTGGCCGCGAAGATGCCGGCCAGGAACAGCAGGCCGACGTACCACTGGGGCATGAAGAAGATCTGGCCGATGTTGGCGAAGAACCCGTGCCACAGCTGGTCCCAGGTCAGCCCGGTCGGGCCGGCGGCCGGCCCGGCCAGGGCCGTCGGGGCGCCGGTGCCGTGCCACAGGTGGCGGAAGCCGGGCGCCGCGGCCGTCGTCGCGGTGGCGACCAGGCAGAACGGCGCGGTGAGCGCGGGCAGTTTCCAGGTGTCGAGCACCGCGCCGAGGCCCGCGGTGACCACCACGGCGACGACGGTGCCGAGGACGGCCGCCGCGACGGTGGCGGGGTGGTCGGGGCCGAGGAAGACCGCGCACCCCAGCGCCACCAGGCAGCCGTTGTAACCGTGCAACCCGGCCTCGACGGCGTCGCGCGCCAGCCGCAGGCCGTACGCGACGGCGGTGCCGACGGCGCTGCCGAGCAGGCCGTAGACGCCGTAGCGCCAGCCGGCCGCGAAGAGTGCGGCCACGAAGAACAGGCCGCAGACGGCGGACGGCATGAAGTCCACCTGCGCGACGCCGCGCAGGACTTCGACGGCTAACTTGAGGGATATCGGGCGGGCGGCCTCCGCGGCCCCCGGCTCACCCTTTTTCTGACCCATACGTCGCACCAATTCCCGGTACGTCTTTCCACGGCATGGCGAATAGTCCCGCAAGGCTGCTCGACTTTACTCGCGAGCACGCCCGGCGATTCCTCCGGAACCGTACTCCTGCGGAATGCCGGTCGGCGCGGACACGACCGGTTACACCCGTATGGCGAAGGGTGATCATCATGCCTCTGAGCTGCAACAATATGTTGATTGCGCAGGTCAACCGCCCCCCTACGGAGAGCTATTCTTTGCGAAGTTTTACTTGCCGCAGACGAAAATGAGAAGGTGGTCATGTCAAGGAATTCGACACGAAGCCACCCCGGTCAGGCAATTCGGACATCCGGCGCCACGAAAAGGCGGCGCAGCACCGCGGGAATGTGGCGGAAATGTGTATGTGCCGCGTCGGAAAGCGGCCGGGCCGCCGGGACGTGAGCCTGTGCGTACGAGGCCGGCCGCCGGGCCCCGGCCGCGCGGGAGGGGCCACCGGCCGCCCGCGGTCGGTGGTCGGCGGCGGCCCCCGGGATGCCTGCGGGCTATCGGCGGCGGAACGGTCGGACTATCGTTAGTTAGCGAAAGCTATCGAAGTACTCTCCGACTGGCGGCCCCCGGCCTGCCACTCACCTGGGGGCAGCGGTGGCGACGAAGATCCCGAACAACGGCAGGGGCAGGCGCGCCCACACGGTCCACGGGGCCGTGGCGGCGGACCATCCGCGGTACAAGTGGGTCGCCCTCTCCAACACCACGCTCGGCACCCTGATCGCCACCATCAACGCCTCGATCGTCCTGATCTCCCTCCCCGCGATCTTCAACGGCATCGGCCTGGACCCGCTCCAACCCGGCAACGTCAGCTACCTGTTGTGGATGCTGATGGGCTACATGCTGGTCACCGCCGTCCTGGTGGTCACCCTCGGCAGACTGGGCGACATCCACGGCCGGGTGCGGATCTACAACGCCGGCTTCCTGATCTTCACCCTCACCTCGGTGGCCCTCTCGCTCGACCCGCTGCACGGCGGGCCGGGCGCGCTGTGGTTGATCGGCTGGCGGGTGGTGCAGGCGATCGGCGGCTCGATGCTGATGGCCAACTCGGCCGCGATCATCACCGACGCGTTCCCCGCCCACCGGCGCGGCATGGCGCTGGGGGTGAACATCGTCGCGGGCATCGCCGGCTCCTTCATCGGCCTGGTGCTGGGCGGGCTGCTGGCCGAGTGGAACTGGCGGTCGATCTTCTGGGTCAACGTGCCGATCGGCATCCTCGGCACGGTCTGGGCCTACCGGTCGCTGCGCGAGACCGGCGTACGGCGGCCCGCCCGGATCGACTGGTGGGGCAACGTCACCTTCGCCGTCGGCCTGACCGCCCTGCTCGCCGCGATCACCTACGGCATCCAGCCCTACGGCGGCCACACCATGGGCTGGACCAGCCCCTGGGTGCTGGGCGGGCTGGTCGGCGGCGTGGCGCTGCTCATCGCCTTCTGCGTGGTCGAGTCCAGGGTCGCCGAGCCGATGTTCCCACTGGCGCTGTTCCGCGACCCGGTCTTCGCCGGCGGCAACGCGGCCACCCTGCTGGGCTCGATCGCCCGCGGCGGCCTCCAGTTCATGCTGATCATCTGGCTCCAGGGCATCTGGCTGCCGCTGCACGGCTACGACTACGCCGACACCCCGCTGTGGGCGGGCATCTACCTCGTCCCGCTGACCGTCGGCTTCCTGGCCGCCGGGCCGGTCTCGGGCTACCTCTCCGACCGGGCCGGGGCCCGGCTGTTCGCCTCCGGCGGGCTGGTGGTGATGGCCCTGTCCTTCGCCGGACTGCTGCTCCTGCCCACCGACTTCGGCTACCCGTGGTTCGCCGTCCTGGTGTTCCTCAACGGCCTGGGCGGCGGGCTGTTCGCGGCCCCCAACACCTCGCTGATCATGTCGAGCGTGCCCGCCGAGGCCCGCGGCGCCGCCTCCGGCATGCGGGCCACCTTCCAGAACGCCGGCATGGTGCTCTCGATCGGCGTCTTCTTCTCGCTGATGGTGGCCGGCCTGGCCGGCTCGCTGCCGCACACCCTCACCGCCGGACTGACGGCGCAGGGCGTGCCCGCCGCCGACGCGCACACCATCGCCTCGCTGCCACCGGTCGGCACGCTCTTCGCCGCGTTCCTCGGGTACAACCCGATCCAGCAACTGCTGGGCCCGCACGTGCTCGGCATGCTCCCGGCGGCCGACGCCCGGACACTGACCGGCCGGGAGTTCTTCCCGCAACTGATCTCGGGCCCCTTCCACGACGGCCTGGTCGTGGTGTTCTGGCTGGCGATCGCCATGTCACTGGTCGCCGCGGCGGCCTCGCTGGTGCGCGGGCGGACCGGGCCGCGCCGCCCCCGGCCGGGCGAGGCCGGGACCGCCGAACGGCCCGGTGCGAGCCGGCCCGCAGCGCACGGGAAGGCCCGCAGGCCATGACCGGGCGCGATGCCGCGACCGACGCCGACTCCGTGAACGACCCCGACGCCGAGGCCGGGAGCCGCGGCGCGGCCGGGGCCGGTCTCTCCGCCGAGGCCCTCGTCCGGCTGCGCCTGGCGATCGGCCGGCTCAACCGGCAGATGGCCCGCGCCTCCGGCGGCCAGGACCTCACCGTCGCCCAACTCTCCGCCCTGGCCCGGGTGGAGGTGCACGGCCCGCTGCGGCTCGGCGAACTCGCCGCGCGGGAGGGGGTGGCCGTGCCGTCCGTGCTCCGTACGATCGCCCCGCTGACCGCCGAGGGCCTGATCGCCAAGACCCCCGACCCGCTGGACGGCCGCTCCCAGTTGCTCGAACTCACTCCGGCCGGCCTGGCGGCGATCACCCGGATCCGCCGGGAGCGCTCCGCCCTGCTGGCCCGCCGCAGCACGCGGCTCTCCCCGCAGCAGTGCCGTCAACTGGAGGAAGCCGTACCACTGTTGGAGCTGCTGCTGGACGATCCCGACGCGGCCTGCCCCGGCCCGCCCTGACCCTACCCGCCCCTCCCCTGCCGGCGCGGCTCCGCCGACCGAGGCAGCGCCCCTCGGGGCGCCTACGCCGTCTCGCGGAGGAATCCGGTGAGCAGCTCGAAGGTCTCCTCGGGGCGCTCCAGGCCGGGGAAGTGCCCGGCCCAGGGCAGTTCGAGCCGGCGGGCGCCGGGGATCCGCGCCGCCACGGAGTCGGCGATCCGCCGGAAGTCGTCCAGGTCGTGGCCGCCGGTCACGACCAGGCAGGGCGCCGCGATCCGGGAGAGGTCCGCCTCGTCGTCGGTGGGGCCGATCCCGGCGTCCGCCTGCACCTCGAAGGCGCGCCGCTGCATCCGGCGGACGAGTTCGCGGGCCTCGTCGCCCGCCTCCGGGCCCAGCCAGCTCTCGACGTTGAGCTCGACGGCGCCCTCGACGTCCCCGGTCGCGAGGAGTTCCCGCTCCCGCGCGGCGAAGGCCATCAGGGCGTCACCGGCGACGTGCCCGGACGCCCCGGAGCAGAGCAGGACCAGCGCGGTGACGGCCCCGGGGCGCAGCGCCGCCACGTCCATGGCGATCTTCCCCCCGTACGAGGCGCCGATCAGCGCGGCGCTCTCGACGCCCAGGTGGTCGAGGAGCGCCAGCACGTCCTGCGCGTCGCTGTACGGGGCGTCGGCCGGAGGCGTGTCGCCGAAGCCCCGGAAGTCGCCCCGGATCACCCGGTAGCCCGCGTCGACCAGCCCCTGCCACTGCGGGTCCCACATCCTCCGGTCGCACACGGACGAGTGCAGCAGCACCAGGGTGGGGCGGTTCCCCGGCAGGTCATGAGATACGTCATGGGAGAGGATCATCCGCGGATCGTATCGACGCCCCTGGGGGACGCCAACCGGTTCGGCGACAGCGGGAGTAAGCGCTTTGGGCCGCTTCCGGGCTCTAGGTGGGTGAGGAGGTGCTCATGGGAGGCACGAAGACCGACCGGGACGAGGAGTTCCAGGCGTTCATCGTCGGGGCCTGGCCACGGCTGCTGCGGACGGCGTACCTGCTGGCCGGGGAGCAGTACGCGGCCGAGGACCTGGTGCAGTCCGCGGCGGAGAAGGCCTGCGCGGCCTGGGCGAAGGTCCGACGGGCCGGCGATCCGCACAGCTACGTGCGGCGGATCCTGGTGAACGAACACGCCCGTCGCTGGCGCCGCCGCGCGCCGGAGCTGCTGGTGTACGCGGTGCCGGACGAGGCCGGAGCGGAGGACTGCTACGCCCGCTCCGACCAGCGCGGCGCGCTGATGACGGCGCTGGCCGCCCTGCCGGCCCGCCAGCGCGAGGCCGTGGTGCTGCGGTACTGGGAGGACCTGAGCGACAGCCAGGCCGCCGAGGCGATGGGCTGCTCGGCCGGAGCCGTGCGCAGCCACGCGGCCAAGGGGATCGCGAGACTGCGGGGGGCCGCAGCGCTGAAGGAAATCAAGGGCATGACGAGCATCGGAGGCGCGGTATGAGCGCGGGCGGCAACGGCGGGACGGTCGGCATGGGCGCGGCGGGCGACGACGGCGACGTGTGGGTCGGGCTCGGCCTGGCGGAGGTGGCGGCCGGGGCCAAGGTCGGCCCGGCGCCGATGGCGGACATCATGGCGGGCGGCCGCCGGATCCGGCGCCGTCGCCGGTCGGTGGTCGGCGCGCTCGCGCTGGCCTCGGTGGTGGTGCTGGGCGGCGGGACGATGGCGGGTCTGCACAGCTCCCCCGCGAGCAGCGGCACCCAGTCGCTCGTCCCGGCCAACGGCGGTCCCGGCGGCGGCACCGGGGGCGGTCCGGCCGCCCAGCCGTCCGGATCGGCGACGGCCGAGCGGGATCCGTTCACCCCGCTCCGGGTGACGCTGGCCCAGGGCAACACCCCCGACGGCAAGACGTGGAAGCTCTGGACGGCGCTCTGGCCGGTCGCCCCGAAGGAGCGGGCGTACGAGCAGGCCGTGGCCGTCTGGGAGGAGCGCCACGCCGTCGACTCCTCGCTCGACAAGCCGACGGAGGCGTTCATCCAGCAGTACTGGCAGCCCACCGAGGACGTCGTGAACGACTACGTCACCCTGGACGGGGTACGCCAGCCGTACGACACCGCGGGCAGCTACCCGGCGCCGGGCCACGTCCCCACGGGGATGGCCGACACGTTCAGCGGCGGCCTGCTCGGCGCCCGGGACAAGGCCGGTACCCCGGGCCCGCTCCCGATCAAGCTCGCCGTGATGGCCCTCGGCCCGGACGTCGGCAAGGTCCTGGTGACCTGGTCGGACGGCACGGTCATGGAGCCGTGGCTGAAGGCCGTCGGGGACTCCCCGTACCAGCGGCTGGTGGTCCCCGAGCAGCCGGGCAAGAAGGTGACGTCGTGGCAGTTCTTCGACAAGAAGGGCGCCAAGCTGCCGGACGCCGGCGAGAAGATGCTGACCGAGTAGCGGTCACCGCGACCGGCTGAACACGACCAGCCGGCCACGACCGCCCGACCAGGCCCGCGGGGCCGGCCCGCACCCCCGTCGGGCCGGCCCCGCGTCGGCGCGCGGGGCCGTCGGCGCGCATCGCGGAAACGTGGGAGAAAGTGCTCCCCCGGCCGGGGGAGGCCATCGACGAGCCGCCCGAGCAGGCTGGCGATCACACCCGGGGAGGCTTTCCGGCCTCCCCTTGATTGCACCGGAGTTGACTCGTGCGTGAGCAGATGTGGCAGCCGCTTTCCTCCCGGCCTTCTTCCTGGCGTTCGTCCCGGCTTTCCTCCCGGCGCCCCCAGGACGGTCGGCGCGGGGTCGTCGTGGCGGCGGCCGCCGCGGTGGCCGTCGGCGCCCTGACCGCGGGCACCGCCCTGGCACCGTCCACGGCGGCCGCCGCCCCCCGCCCGGACACCGTCCAGCAGGGGCTGAACGCGCTGGTCCGTGACGACGGCCTGCCCGCCGCGCTGGCCAGTGTCCAGGGCCGTGACGGCCGCACCCGCACCTACACCGCGGGGGTCGGCGACGTCACCACCCGCGCGAAGGTGCCGGTCGACGGCCAGGTGCGGATCGGCAGCAACACCAAGACGTTCACTGCGGTGGTCGTGCTGCAACTGGTCGGCGAGGGGAAGATCGGGCTCGACGAGCCCGTCGAGTCCTACCTCCCCGGCCTGGTCCGCGGCGACGGCATCGACGGGCGCCACATCACGGTCCGCCAGCTCCTCCAGCACACCAGCGGGCTCCCGGACTACGAGGGCTACATCGACGAACCCTCCCTCCAGCACCGGTACTTCGAGCCGCGCGACCTGCTGGACATCGCCTTCCAGCACAAGGCCGACTTCGCCCCGGGGGCGGGCTTCAAGTACAGCAGCACCAACTACGTGCTGGCCGGCCTGGTCGTCCAGAAGGTCACCGGCCGCCCCATCTCCGAGCAGATCGACCAGCGCATCATCAAGCCCCTCGGCCTGCGGCACACCTACTACCCCGCCCAGGGCGACCGGACCATCCGCGAGGCCCACCCCCACGGTTACCTCAAGGACGCGACCGACGGGCACCTGATCGACTTCACCGAGCTGGACCCCTCCGCGGGCGGGGCGGCGGGCCAGATGATCTCCACCAACTCCGACGTCAACCAGTTCTTCACCGCCCTCCTCGGCGGCCGCCTCCTGCAACCGGCCCAGCTCGCCCAGATGCGCACCACCGTCCCCATCGGCGACACCGGCGCCGCCTACGGCCTGGGGCTCATCAGCCGACCGCTGTCCTGCGGCGGCGTCTACTGGGGCCACGGCGGCGACATCCCCGGCTACGAGACCCGGGGCGGGGCGACGGACGACGGCCGCGCCGTCAACATCGCGGTGACCACCGTCCCGCCGGACGCCGCCGGCTCGGAGCACGTCGAGAACGTCGTGGACACGGCCCTGTGCCGCTGACCGAAGTCCGCCGAGGGAGTGGAAAGTCGGCGGGTCCGACTTCCCACTCCCTCTGATCGGGACGGGCGCCTTCTCTTGCCTGACGCGGCACTAGACCGCGGGGACCATCCCGAGCAGCTCGCTCAGGCGGCGGACCGTGGCGGGCGACTCGCGGTGCAGGCCGGCGACGTCGAGGCCCTCGTCTCCCAGGATCATCAGCAGCGCCTGCTCCCCGATCGCCAGCACCACGACGTAGCCGCTGTTGCAGCGGGTGACCACGTCGCGCAGGCCGCCCACGCCGACCTCGGCCGCGGTGCGCCGGCCGAGGCCGAGCATGGCGGCCGACAGGGCGGCGGCCGACTCGGGGTGGACGGCGGCCGTGTCGGCGGCCACCAACAGGCCGTCGGTGGTGGAGATGACACTCTCCGAGATGCCCATGACCCGGTCGCGGAGGGACTTCAACTCGTCGACCAGCACGGCGGTCGGTGTCTGGCTGCTCATGGTGCGCTCTTCTCGCTCTGCTCGGTCGTCTCGGTACGCGCGGTGTGCTCGGCGCGGTGTGCGTTCGGTGGACCGTCGGAAGCGGCCGCCGCTCCCTCGGATCGGGCGGGCAGGCCGCCGGGGCGGCCCGGACCACCCGCGCCGCGTCCGCTGCGGACGCGGCGCGGCAGCGGCCCGGTGTCGGCCGGCGGCGGTTCGCTCGTCGGCATGCGCGGGGCCACGCTCGGCGCCAGGGGAACCGGGTGCGCCGGTTCCCGGTGGAGCAGGTGCCGGGCGTCCATCCGTACCACGTCGAGGAGCACCGCGAACACACCGCGTCCCAGGGTGAAGCCCAGGTCGCGCGCGGTGCGGCGGCCGGTGGCGGCGGCCAGGATCTCCCGGTAGCGGACCGGGATCCGCAGCGCGCCGGATTCGGCCCGGGCAGCAGGACGGATCCGGATACGGGCCAGTTCGCCGGGCGGTCCCCAGAGGCGGGTCAGCAGGGCCGTCCGCCGGGCGGTCTCCTCGAAGAGCCGCTCCGGCTCGAGGCCCGGGCGCAGCGCGATCCTGGCAGGCGGCGCCGCCTCGGCCGTCTCCCAACTGCCGGGCGGGCTCAGCACCAGGGCGAAGGCCCCGTCGAAGGCGGCGGCGGCGCAGACGGCTTCGAGCTCGGCGGCGCCGATCGACCCCTGAGCCACCAGGGCCGCGCCGAGGTCGCCGCCCCAGGTCGGGGGAGCGTCGGCCGGCCGGCCGACGGACGCGGCCGTCTCGGCGGACGCCCACTCCTCCTCGCCGACGCGCCGGGACTTCAGCAGCAGGGTCTCGGCGGTCGGGGCCCCGGGGGTCTCGATCGCGGTGACCAGACCCTGCTCCAGGTGGATCGTGCCGCCCGGTGCGCTGGAGACGGTGACCGAGCCGGTGAACTCCGTCCGGCGCAGCGCGAGCAGCAGCGCGGGCACGTTGCGCGCGGTGGGTGGAGCCGGCGTCGTGGGAGCCGCGGGCATGGCGGGCGGCGCCGTGTCGTGGGACGGGTCGGTCATGCCAGCAAGTCCTGCGCGCGGTCGGCGGTCTGGCGGACGGCCAGCGCCAGGTTGGTCCGCTCCCGGTCCAGCACGGTGGCCAGCAGCAGGGGGTCGCCCTTCCGGGACAGCACCTGGACGACCTGGTGATGGCGGGTGCTGGTGACCACCAGGCTCTCCAACTCGCTCTCCGCCCCTGCCTCGTACAGCCGCTCGCCGATCAGGTTGGTCAGCTCGGCGAGTTCGGCCCCGGTCCCGAGCAGCCGGTGGTCCCCGGCGGACTGGTAGCTGAGACCTGTGACGGCGTCGACGAGCGCGGCACCGACCACTCCGGGGGAGCCAAGCACATCGGAGAGGGAAGCCTCGAGTGCGCGCACCAGTACCCCTTCACGTTCTGAACCCCGGTAGCGTACTTTATTCCATCATTTTCACGAGGCGACCACAACCGGTGGCTTCTTGCTATTTTGTTCCCGCACACGGGAGTTCTGCCCGGAAGTCACGCAAAGGACGAACAGCGCATGAATATTGACGACGCACTCAAGGACGCGATGGCCATCGAGGGGGCCATCGGAGTGGCCGTGGCCGACTACGAGAGCGGCATGTCACTCGGGCACCTCGGCGGGGGGCAGCAGCTCGACCTGGAGATTGCGGCCGCCGCCAACACCGAGGTCGTTCGTGCGAAGATACGCGCCTTGGCCGCGCTGTCGATCGACGATGTCATCGAGGACATCCTGATCACCCTCGGCACCCAGTACCACCTGATCCGCCCGCTGACCCGCAGTCACGGCTCGCTCTTCCTCTACCTGGCGCTGGACCGCTCGCGCGCCAACCTCGCGCTCGCCCGGCACGGCCTCAAGCGCATCGAGGCCGCTCTCGACGTCTAGCCGGGGCCGGGCCGACTGCCCGGGTGTCCGCGCCCCGTCCGGAAGGCCCGCCCGGAAGCCCTGCCCGAAGGACTGCCCGAAGGACTGCCCGGAGGGCCCGCGCGGGCCGCGCTTCGCGCATGGAATTCCGGGTGGAACAAATGCGGGGCGTGACGAACCGACTACGGAGATCCGTCCGTGGGAAACGGGCCGCGAATATCGCGGGTGCGCGCCGACCACGGAAATGCGTGACTTTCCGATGACTGGGCGTCATATTCGCCCCGGCTGTTCCGGCCGGCGCCGGAGCGCCGGAATACCGTGGTCGAACCGCCGGAGCGCCGACGTTTCGGCGGTGCCGCGGAATCGGCTCGACCGCACCCCGCGCGGCACGAAGGCGCGCCGCCGAGCCGCCGCGCCGGACGGCAGGGGAAGCCGGGGAGCCCGATGGGTACCGCCGACGTCTGGCGCCAACGCCGTTCAGTCGGCCTTCGACAGCTTTGCTCATCGGCGACATGCTCACAGCCGACCCCGACAGCACCCGGCCCCGCCCTGACCGAACGGCGTCGGTTCTAGAGCTGCGTGGCGCCGCCGTCGACGAACAGTTCCGCGCCGGTGGTGAAGGAGCTCTGGTCCCCGGCCAGGTAGAGAGCGGTGGCGGCGACCTCCTCGGGTCGGCCGACGCGGCCGAGCGGGGTCGTGGCGACGGCCTGATCGACCTGGGGGGACGCGGCCCGCAGCTCGTCGGCGCCGGGGGTCGCGACCGGGCCCGGGGTGAGGGCGTTGACCCGGATGCCCCGGCCGGCGAGTTCGGTGGCCCAGGTGCGGGCGAGGCTGCGGATCGCGGCCTTGGTGGCGGCGTAGACGCCCAGACCCGGGACGCCGCGCAGGGCCGCGCTGGAGGAGAGCAGGATCACCGAGGCGCCGGCCGACAGCAGCGGGAGCGCCTTCTGCACGGTGAAGACCGTGCCCTTGAGGTTCACGGAGGTCGTGCGGTCGTACTCCTCCTCGGTGATCTCGCCGAGCGGGCCGAAGTCCCCGAGGCCGGCGTTGGCCACGACGACGTCGAGCCGGCCGCTGCGCTCGGTGATCCCGGCGAAAAGCCGGTCGAGGTCGTCGAGCTTCGACACGTCCCCCCGGACGCCGATGCCCCGGCTGCCGACCTGCTCGACGGCGGCCGCCAGCTCGGCCTCGCGGCGGCCGGTGAGGTAGACGGTCGCCCCCTCGGCGGCGAAGCGGCGGGCGATGGCCAGGCCGATGCCGGTGGAGGCGCCGGTGACGAGGGCGGTCTTGTTGTCCAGCTGTCCCATGAGATGCTCCGAATCTTGACGTAACTATTCTTGTTACATTTTTGGGCGCAAAAACCGGCCCAGGAAGCACTGCCACGGCCGAGGCTAGGCGGCTTTCAGTACGTCGCGCAGCACGTCCTCCAGCGTGGTGCCCGCCAGTTCGCGGCGGAGGGTGGCCTCGATCCCGTCGTAGACGGCGGCCATCACCGGGGCGATGCCGTGGCCCACGACGCACTCGGGGTCGGGCGTGGCGGGGTGCAGGGCGAAGATCGGCCCGGGCTCCACCGCCTCGTAGACGTCGAGCAGGGTGATCGCCGACAGGTCCCGGGACAGCGTCCAGCCGGCCCCGGCGCCCCGCCGCGAGTCGACCAGGCCCGCCTTGCGTAGCTGGGCCAGCAGGCGGCGGATCACCACGGGGTTGGTGTTGACGCTCGTCGCGATCTGCTCGGACGTGGCGACCTCGTGGCCACGACGCTGGTACAGCCCGATCCAGGTCAGGGCGTGGGCGGCGACGGTCAACCTACTGTTCGCGCTCATGCCGCCCCTCGCTTCTCTCCATGACGTAACCGTAATAGTTACATCGACTGGCGGCAAGCCCCGGCGGAGTCGAGTGGGAAGTCGGCGGGGCCGACTTCCCACTCCGCTTGCTCTACGGGGTGGCTGGGGCGGAGGTGGCGACGGGACGGGGGTGGCGGTTCGAAGGGTGGTGGGCGGTGAGGGGGTGGATCCAGGCGAGGAGCGCGAGCAGGAGGACGAACGGAAGGAGGGTGCAGAGCGTCGCGCTGCCCGGACTATGGCGGGGTTCAGGACGCATCGGGGGTGATGGGGAGGTCGAGTTCGGCCCAGACGGTCTTGGCGTTGGGGTGGCGGGGGATGCTGCCCCAGCGGTCGGCGAGGGCGTCGATGAGGGTGAGGCCGCGCCCGGACTGGGAGTTGGGAGCCAGGACGGCGGGCAGGGCGGGGAAGCGGTCGCCCCGGCAGTCCGAGATCTCGATGCGCAAGGTAGTGCCCCGGCGCACGGTGGTGGTGAGGCAGAGGTGAAACTCGAAGCCGCGCCCCGGAACGCGGCCATGGGTCGTCGCGTTGGCGGCGAGCTCCGCGACGATCAGGAGAGCCGAGTAGTACGGCTCGGTGTGGGACAAGTTCAGCCCCCAGGTCGTGAGTTGACGTCTGGCGATGCGCCGGCAGATGGCGGCTCCCTTGGGGGTGGCGGCGAGGGTGATGGTGTGACGGCGGGGCCTGTCGAGGGGGATGTCGGTCGTCATGGAAAAAAGCGTGACGGCGCGGACGTACGCTGACCATGCATCCGGGGAGTACGGAGAGTGCCTGTCCGGGTGCGGACAGCTTTTGTTCGTGTGACCGAATCACTAACGGGGTGGTCGCGATGGGCGCAGGACGCAACATCGAGTCGAACGACGACATTCGCACGGAACTGCCGGAGGACCTGGGAGAGGTCTCGGACTTCTTCCGCGCCATCGGGAAGCAGATCAAGCTCTTCCGCGAGCGGGCCGGGATGACCCAGAAGGAGCTCGGCGAACACGTCGGCTACGGAGAGCACTTGATCGGCGCGGTGGAGCGCGGGAAACGCACCCCGCAACCGGAGCTGCTGGTGGCGGTGGACAAACTCCTCAACGCCGGTGGCGTGTTGGCCATCACAAAAGACGACGTCATGAGCGCGCGGGCCAAGGCTCGCTTGCGGCACCCCGCCTGGTTCAGGGGCTACGTAGGCCTGGAGCCGCTAGCCATTGAGATTCACGAGTACAGCACCCTGCTCATCCCTGGATTGCTACAGACCGAGGCGCACGCTCGGGCCCTCTTCGGCATGCGGCAGCCGCTACTGACCGAAGAGGTGATTGAGGAGCGAGTAGCCGCCCGAATGGCTCGGCAGGAGATCCTGACCCGGTGGCCGCGCGCGATCCTCAGCTGGGTCATTGAGGAGAGCGTTCTGCAGCGCCCCCTGGGTGGCTGGGACGTTCATGAGGAGCAGCTGCACAAACTGCTGACGATCGGACAGATGAGAGGCATGGCCATTCACGTCATGCCCCTCGACAGAAGCGAGCATCCGGGACTCGGTGGCCCATTCACTTTGATCACCCCCAAGGGGCGGCCGCAGAACGGGTACATCGAGGCGCAGCAGAGTAGTCGCCTGATCACGGACCAGGAAGAAGTCCGTATCATGAACGCACGATACGGCGCTCTCAGGGGGCAGTCGCTCAACCTGAGGGAGTCCTTGGCCTTGATCGAGAAGATGCTGGGAGAACGATGAACGCGAAGCTGGCGTGGATCAAGAGCAGCTACAGCAGCAACGAAGGCGGTCAATGCGTCGAGGTCGCCGAGACGCCCACTGTCGTCCACGTGCGCGACTCCAAGGACAAGAGCGGCCCGCAGCTGGCCTTCGAGCCAGCCACCTGGCAGGCGTTCGTGGCATTCGCCGCGACCGCCGAGGTCTGATCAACGTCCTCCCAACGGCCCACCGCCTACCGGGCGGCGGGCCGTTGGCGTACCGTCAAGCTGACGGTGCCGTCCCATACTCAGGGGGAGCAGTGAGCAGCGAACTCATCTGGTTCAAGAGCAGCCACAGTGGCAATGAGGGCGGCGCCTGCATCGAGATCGCCTGGTTCAAGAGCAGCTACAGCGGCAACGAGTGCGTCGAGGTCGCCGAGACGACCGAGGCCGTTCTCGTCCGCGACTCCAAGGACGCCTCCGGCCCCCACCACACCTTCACCCCCGCCGCCTGGCAGGCGTTCGTCGCCTTCGCCGCCACCTCCGAGGCCTGATCGACTGCCTCTCAGCGGCTCGCCGCCTAAAGAGCGGTGGGCCGTCTGCGTGCCCGGGTGAGCCGGCGGTACGCGAGGTGAACCGCGAGGCCCAGCAGGGTCATGACGACGGACGCGACCAGTGCGACCACATCGAGCGCGTTCCGGCCCAGTGAGTTCCAGAAACCGATGCTCGAAGCAAGGGCGGCGATGTCGGTGTGCCGGGGGTCGTACACCACCGTCACGGTGTCGCGGGCCTTGACGGTGTCGGTGACGTAGGCGAGTTGGGTCTCGACGGATCTCCCCTCGGGCGTCGTGAACCGCACCCGGCAGTGTGCGTTGCCCGCCGGGTTGTCCTGCGGCCCGCTCACTTCGGTGCATTCGGTGACGACCGCCGGGGTGTGCACGCCACGACTGCGGAGAGCCGACGTCACCCCCATGTCGTGCGGTATCAGGTAGACCAGGGTGAGGACGCACAGCAGGACCCCCAGGCCGATCATGGCGAGCGAACCGTTCCGCACGGTCCGGCCGTGGTCCGGCGCGTTCTCCATCGGCCCCCCCGGTATCAGCCCGACTGCCCACCTGCGCTCACGGTAGCCGCACCCGCTGACACCGGCGGTGCGCCGGAACACTGGCCGCCGGCAGCAGGGCGCTCGCAGCCCTGGGGCCTCGTGGAGCGGCGGGCGGCGTCAGGTGACGGTGCGGCCGAGGTAGCCCGCCAGGTGGTCGAGCGCGGGTGCGGCAGAGGGGACGGGCCGGGGCGGGGCGAAGGAGCCTCCCGGGGTCCTCGGCAGGGAGTCGTAGATCTCCCGCACCACCGGCAGGGCGAGTTCGGCGAGGTCCGGCAGGAAGTCGCGCGGTCGCCCGAGTGCGGCGGCCAAGTCCCAGCCGTGGAGCAGCAGTTCGATGACGAGTTGCTCGACGAGCCGTCGACCGGGTGCCGGGCCGAATCGCCGGTCGAGCATTCCCGGGCGGCGGAACGCGGTCAGCGCGTCGCGCGCGGCGGTGCGGAACGCCCCGACGTGGTCGTCCCCGAGATGGTCGGCGCCGACGTCGGTGCGGGGGAAGCCCCGGGCCAGGCCGCCCCACAACAGGTTCTCCCAGACGATGTGGTCGATCAGGGTGCGGATGTCCCAGCCGGCGCACGGGGTCGGCAGGTCGAACTGGTCCGGGTGGACCTCGCGCAGCAGCTCCGCCACGGCGTTCTGGACCCGCTCGCAGGCGTCGAGCACGCCACCGGGCCGCCAGGCGTCGGCGTCGGCCCCGTACAGAGCGGCGAGTTCGCCGGCCCGCGCGCCCGGAGCGGGGTTGGCGCGAAGCGCGGTCTTCAGCCAGGCCCCGGTGTCCGCCACGCCGGGTGCCACGGGCCGGCCGTTGAGGACGCACAGGAGCTGCCAGTACCGCTCGACACTGGGCTCGGACGCCGCGGTCAGCTGTTCCAGCAGCCTGCGCCGGGCGGGCGCGCCGTCGCTGTCCGTCGCCCCGGCGGCGCCCTCGTCGGCGTCTGCGGCGGCGCCCGCGGCACCGCCGGTGTTCGCGGGGGTGGGGATCCAGGCCGTGACGACGGCGGCGACCACGGAGTCGGCCGCCGGCGAGTCCGGGGCGATCCCCTCCCGCATCGCGGCGGCCACCCGACGGTTCCAGTCCTCGGCCAGCTGCCGCATCGCCCGAAGCACGCTCTCGTCGTGCTCGCCGGGCGCGTGCCGGGCGGAGTACTCGGCCAGCCGGCGCATCCCCGCGCGCAGCTCCGGGCCGGCCACCAGCTCGCTCAGTTCGATCCAGGCGTCGACCTGCTCGTCCGTGGGGTCCTCGGGCAGGTCGACGACGGCGGCCAGCTGCTCCCGGCGGTAGGTCGGCACGTCCAGCTCCGCGAGCGTTCCGGTCACGAACTCGTGGATGAGCGAGCGGCGTTCGGCGGCGGACATGCGGGCGGTTCGGGTCATGAAGGCGAGTCCTTCGGCAGTGGTGGTCCGGCGGGCGACGGAGCGCAACACCGCCTGCTGCGTGCGCAGCAGGCGGATGCGCACCTCCAGCGCGTCGACGTGTGCCGCCGCCACCCTCGTCAGGGTGTGCCCGCGGTCGAGGACGTCACGGATCGCCGCCAGGTCCAGCCCGAGATCCCGCAGGGTCCGGGCCAGTTCCAGACGGCCCAGGGACGCGAGGTCGTAGCGGCGGTACCCGGCAGCGGTCCGCCGGACCGGCGGCACCACCCCGGTGTCGGACCAGTGCCGGATGAGCTTCACCGACAGCCCGGTCCTGCGCGCGACCTCTCCGATGCTCAACAGCACCGCTTCATCGACCTCATCGACGTGCATGCGCCCCACTGTCGACTCTCCCACGGTGGGAGAGTCAAGACGGGCACGGGCACCGGGCTCGTCAGGAGCCCGACAGGATAAGGGGATCCGGTCACCCCGGTGGCAGTTCCGTCAAACAGCAGCCACCCGTTGTGAGCGGACTGGTACGTTCCGCGCATGGACTTCAACGCCATTGCCAACTCGTTCGTGTCCCACTACTACACCACCTTCGACTCCGGCATCGCGGGGCGCCCGAGCCTCGCCAGCCTCTACCGGCCCGAGTCGATGCTCACGTGGGAAAGCCAGCAGTTCCAGGGGCCGCAGAACATCCTCGCGCAGCTGACGAAGCCCGAACTGGCCACCGTCAAGCACAAGGTGAACAGCACCGACGCACAGCCCGCGCCGGGCGGCGGCGTTCTGGTCACCGTCACGGGCAGCCTCGCCGTCGACAACGCCTTCGACAAGCCCCTGTCATTCGCCGAGACGTTCAACCTGCAGCCGATCCCCGGCCAGCCCGGCGGCTTCTTCATCTACAACCAGATCTTCCGCCTCATCTTCGCCTGAGCCGCCCAGGTCCGGGGCTTCCCGTCGGCTTCCCCTTCGACAGGGGAAGCCCCGGACCGGCGCCACGACTTGGAGGAAGGGTGCACCTGCGCGAGCTGCGGCCGGCCGACGCCCGCGCCGTCCGCCGCATCTACAGCGGCAGGTCGGTCGCCGACATGTGGTTCGGCCGGATGACCGCCGCCCAGGCCCACGACTACGTACGCGAAGCCCGGGAGGCCGACGCGCAGCGGCCGCGCACCGCACGCGTCCTCGGCATCGACGTCCACGACGACCTGATCGGCATCGTCCGACTCCGCATCACCGGCCACACGGGCAGCCTCAGCTACATCCTGCGCGAGGACGCCTGGGGCCACGGCTACGCCACCACGGCGGTGCGCCGGTTCCTCATCCACCACCGCACCCCCCGGGTCACTGCCGAGCACCGCGTCGGCAACCCCGCCTCGGGAAGGGTCCTGACGAAGACCGGCTTCGTCGTGACCACCGCCACCGACGAGATCATCCGCTACGAACTGGGCTGACGGCTGCCACCGACACCCCGGACCCCGCCCCGCGTGACTCGGGCCGCCCTCACGTGTTTATATTGAACAATGGTTCAACCAAAAATCGGACACCCCCATGCCCCGCACGCCTGAGGCCTCGGCGGCCGTCCGCGAAGCGACCCGCGCCAAGATCCGGCGCGCCGCCGTCCTGCTCATGGCCGAACAGGGCTACCGCGCCACGACCCTGCGCCAAGTCGCCACCCGGGCCGGCGTCGCCGACGGACTGCCCTCCCGCTACTTCAACAGCAAGGACGGCCTGCTGGTCGACATCGCCGACGGCTGGCGCGAACGCACCCGCGCCGCGCTGGCCGCCCAGCCCGCCGACAGCCCCGCCGCCACCCTGCGGCTCCTGGTCCGCTCCGCCCTGCTCGGCCTGGACGCCGCCCCCGAGGAGGTCGAGGAGAGCCGGGCCGTCTCCGCCCTCCTCGCCGACCCCGAGGCCCGGGCCGTCCTGGTCGCCGCGGGCGCCGACCTCGCCTCCGCCGACCTCTTCCAGGCCCTGGACGAAGCCCTGGCGGCCTGCCGCGTCCCCGACCCCGCCGCCGCCCGCCTGCTCCTCCTCGCCGGCATCCGCGGCGGCCTCACCCTCGCCGCCGAGGACCCGTCCTTCCCGCTGCGCGACCTGGAAGCGGCCCTGCTCGCCCACCTCCTGCCGACCTGACCCGCACCCTGCCCGCAGCACCGCGAAAGGCCCCCGCCATCACCGCCGAAACCGCCATCCACCCCTACCGCGTCGCCATCGAGCAGCATCAGCTCGACGACCTGCGCGACCGCCTCGCCCGCACCCGCTGGCCCGACTCACTGCCCGGCACCGGCTGGGACTACGGCGTCCCGCTCCCCTACCTCCAGGACCTGGCCGAGTACTGGCGGACCGGCTACGACTGGCGCGCGCACGAAGCCAGGCTCAACACCTTCCCGCAGTACACCACCACCATCGACGGCGCCAACGTGCACTTCCTGCATGTCCGTTCACCCGAACCCGACGCCACCCCGCTGATCATCACGCACGGCTGGCCCGGCTCGGTGGCCGAATTCCTGGACATCCTGGGCCCGCTCACCGACCCCCGCGCCCACGGCGGCGACCCGCGCGACGCCTTCCACGTGGTCGCGCCCTCCATCCCCGGCTACGGCTTCTCCGGACCGACCAGCCAACTCGACTGGGACTACCGGCGCGTGGCCCGCGCCTGGGCCGAACTCATGGACCGCCTCGGCTACCCGCGCTACGGCGCCCAGGGCGGCGACTGGGGCTCCGGCATCTCCCGCGAACTCGGCCTCGCCGCCCCCACCCGGGTCATCGGCGTGCACGTCAACACCTCCCCCACCTTCCCCACCGGCGACCCGGCCGTCCTCGACGCCCTCGACCGCGAACGGCTCGACACCTGGGCCCGCCACCAGGCCGAAACCTCCGGCTACACCGCCGTCCAAGCCACCCGCCCGCACACCGTCGGCTACGCGCTCACCGACTCACCGGTCGGCCAACTCGCCTGGATCGTCGAGAAGTTCCGCGAATGGACGGACTGCGGCGGCGGCGTTCCCGAAGGTGCCGTGCCCCGGGACCACCTCCTCACCAACGTGATGCTGTACTGGCTGACCGCCACCGCCGGCTCCTCCGCGCGGCTGTACAAGGAGTCGGCCCGCAACGGCTGGACCGAGGCCACCCCCTCCACCGTCCCCACCGGCATGGCCGTCTTCCCCCACGACATCACCCTGCCGGTCCGCGCCTTCGCCGAGCGCATCGACAACATCGTGCACTGGACAGAGTTCGACCACGGCGGCCACTTCGCCGCCCTCGAACAGCCCGAGTTGCTGGTGGCCGACATCCGGACCTTCTTCCGCACCCTGGCGGATGGTTGGAGCGGGGTCTGAGTTGCGTCCGCCTCCACTGCGCCCCGATGCGCCCTTGACTCCACACCCGGACGGGCCCCAGGGTCGTTGCAACTGGGCGCAACTGACTCGACAGCGGAGGCGGTTATGAAGCTGCGGTTCGTCGGCAAGGACCCCGAGTCCGGAGACCACGGGTGTCCCTCCGTATGGGTGGACGAGGAACGGGCAGAGCTGGTGATTCAGGGTTGGAAAGCGGACGAGGCGACGGAAGTCGAGTGCCTGAAGGCCGGCCCGATTCCCGAGCACGAGACCGTCATCCGGCTGCCCCGGCGCATGATTCCACTTCTCAGGGAGGCCATTGGTGGCACAGACGCTCTCTAACTTCGCCGATCTGATCAAATCCGCACGTCATTCCGCGCTGCACCTTGAGATGCGAGACTGGTACTCGGTGGAGAACGAAGCCGAGGGGTTCGCCGCGTGGCACCACGGGAAGAGGCTCGATCCCGACAATCGCGAGTCCTGGTGGCGGCCTTGGCTCGATCTGGTACAGGAAGTCACCGGCCGAGGCGTCGCGATTCGGCGCGCCCGTGTGGTCTCGGAGCCGGTGAGCGAGTACATCCGCTTCGAGCACTCCGGCACTTTCACCAACATTGCCGCCGGTGAAGACATCCGCTGGCTCCCCAGGCGCAGCGCGTCCGGAATCGCTCTTCCCGGCAATGACTGCTGGATCTTTGACGGTCGGCTCGTTCAGTTCAACATTTTCGATGGCGCCGGCCGATGGGTCGACACGGATCAGACGGAAGACGCCGCGGTGGTAGCACTGTGCGCTTCGGCTTTCGAAGCGGTCTGGGAGTCCGGGATCCCGCACGAGAAGTTCTCCGTCTAGCTGCCCGCACAGGAATCCGATCGACTAGTTCATGTCCTCCAACCCGCTCTCCAGCGCGAAGTCCGCGCGCGCGGCGATAGCCGCGCGCCTGGACGCGATGAAGAAGGACGCCGGGCTCACAGGGGACGAGCTGGCCGCTCGTTGTGGATGGCATAAATCAAAGTCATCTCGGATTGCGCGAGGCGTGACTCCGCCGTCGGACGCCGACATCCGCGCATGGTGTGCCGCCTGTGGCGTCGATGACCAGGCGGCAGACCTCATCGCCGCCTCGCGTTCCGCTGATTCCATGTACATACAGTGGCAGCAGATCCACCGTGACGGCATGCGGAAGATCCACGAAAAGACGGTTCCGCTATATCGGCGAACCCGACACTTCCGCGTCTACGCGTCCAATGTCGTACCGGGGATGCTGCAAACCGCCGAATACGCATCCGGGCTTTTGCACTCCATCACGGACTTCCAGGGGACACCTGACGACGTCGACCAAGCCGTCCAGGCGAGGATCGATCGATCAAGCGTCATCCGCAACGCAGGGCAGCGGTTCGCGATTCTGGTCGAGGAATCGGTCCTGTACTACCGAGTGGCCGACGATGCCGCGATGGCCGGCCAGCTCGGGCACCTCCTGTCGGTGATGGCACAGCCGAACGTATCCTTCGGAGTCATCCCCTTCGGCGTGCGTCGTTCGGTCTGGCCACTTGAAGCGTTCTACGCCTTCGATGAAGACCTGGTCGCCGTGGAAACCTTGACGGCGGAGATCAACATCTCGACACCGAGCGAAATCGGCACCTACCACAAGGCGTTCGCCGAGCTGGCGAAGCTCGCCGATCGGGGTGCGGCAGCACGCGCATGCATCACCAGGGCCGTCAACTCCCTCGGGTGAACCGGTGCAACCGAGTGCAACTTCGTGGACCGTGGCACTCACGGCTTCTTACTGTCGACCCGATGGCGCCTCATCAGCCAACACAGGATGAGGGTCGCCCTCTTCAGCATCGAACAGGAAGGCAGTGCAGTGAGCGACCTGTACGAGATCGAGATCCCGGCCGGACTCGCCGCCTACAAGGCGTGTGGCGGAAACCAGGGTGGGGGTGACGACGGGGAGTCGTGCGTGACCCTGCGGGAGGTGCCGGGGGTGGCCGGCGGTTTGTGGGTGATGGGTGACACCAAGGCTCCGGGGCGAGAACTGCGCTTCACCACCGTGGAGTTGAGCTCCGCCGGGATCGACCCGGACCGCTTCACCACCTCCGCCTGACGCGCCACCTCGCACCAGCGGGCCCCGTTCCCAACGCAACTGGGAGCGGGGCCCGCCTCACACCCAGGGTAGGGCGCTCATGGATCACTGGAACAGGCCCGGCCTCCACTGGCACTGCTACGCGTGGGCGGGCGGCAAGCGGCCCGACGACGCCGAGCGGCGGCCGCCGGAACCGCAGAACGGTGTACGGCCCGAATGGGGCAGCCCCGTACCGCCGTTGGAGGTCATGCACTGGCTCGCCAAGTCGGCAGCACAGATCAGGCTCACCACCAACGACCCCACCGAAGCCCTCGACTGGCTGGGCAAGCAGCTCGCCGACTCCCCCGCCCCGGAGGACGACCTTCCCTCGGCCACCCGGCTGGATCACGCCTCGGCGTTCCTCGACACGTTCCCGCACGACGTGGTGTGGACGTACTGGACATCCGGCCGGCAGCTCCGGTCGGTCGCCGCCGTGGCGTGCCCCCGGACGTTCGGCCCCACCTCCGAAACTCCCCCGCCCTGCCCGCTTCGACGGCGGTGACCGGCGCTGACCGGCGCTGAGCGGCTCGTCACCGGCCGCCCGGCGGGTCGTGACAGCGTGTCGAGTGGCGGCGTACGGTCCGCGACGAGAGGGTGACCGACGCAGGACCTCACCTGAAGGAGCGAGAATGCCCGAAGTCACCACTCCGTACCCGACCGGCACCCCGTGCTGGGTCGATCTGATGGCGCAGGACCAGCAGGCGGCACTGGACTTCTACCGCGACCTGTTCGGCTGGCAGGGGCGGGTCGGCCCGGCCGAGTTCGGCGGGTACGCGGTCTGCGAGCTGAACGGCAAGCCGTCGGCCGGGATCGGACCGGCGATGGCGCCGGAGGGGATGCCCACCCCGCCGACCGTGTGGACCAGCTACCTGTCCACCACCGACGCCCAGGCCACCCAGGACGCGATCGTCGGCGCGGGCGGCACCCTGCTGGTGCCGGCGATGGACGTCGGCGAGCTCGGCAGGATGCTGATCGCCGCCGACCCGCAGGGCGCGGTGTTCGGCGTCTGGCAGCCGGGCGAGTTCTCCGGCGCCCGGGTCGTCAACGAGAGCGGCGCGCTGATCTGGAACGAGCTGCACACCAGCGACGTGCCCGGCGCCACCGCCTTCTACGGCGAGGCGTTCGGCATCGAGATCGAACCGGCGCAGGGCGCCGAGCAGTACTGGGAGCTGCGGGTCGGCGGCCGGGCCGTCGGCGGGGTCTCGCTGCTCGCCAACGACCCGCCCGGCACGCCCGCGCACTGGCTGACGTACTTCGCGGTGGACGACGTCGACTCCACCGTGGACGCCCTGGTCAAGCACGGCGGCACCGTCCTCGCCCCGCCGTTCGACATGGTGGCGGGCCGGATGTCGGTGGTGACCGACCCGCAGGGCGCGCCGTTCGCGGTGATCGCACCGAAACCGATGTAGGCGGCGCGGCCCACCGCGCACGGTGTCGCGGTGGGCCGTCTCCGTACAACTCCCGTCCGTACGGGTCACCCCCGCTGCGCGCGGCCGACGGCGCTGAGCACCGCCCGGACGCCTGCCGCGAGCACCGAGCCGTCCCGCCCGGCGCCCCACACCACCTGTCCCCCGACCCGGGCCTCGACGTAGGCGACGGCGTCGGTACCGGAGCCCGCACCCGCACCCGCACCCGCACCCGCCCCGACGGCGTGCTCGCTGAAGTGCAGGATGTCGACCCGCAGCGCGTCGGCCACCGCGTCGAGCGGCCCGGCGCCCTCGCCGCGCCGGCCGTCCACCTCCGCCCAGTCGTCGCCGGCCTGCCACGGCCAGTCCGGCGCCGCGTCCAGGTACTCCGCGCGGAAGAGCCCGTACAGTTCCTCCGCCGTCACCTCCCGCCCGCTGTCGTCGGTGGCCTCCTGCACGACCCGGGAGAACTCGATCTGGAGCCGCCTCGGCAGTTCCAGCCCGTGCCCGGTCTGGAGCAGGTAGGCGATGCCGCCCTTGCCGGACTGGCTGTTGACCCGGATGACCGCCTCGTAGTCGCGGCCGAGGTCGGCCGGGTCGATCGGCAGGTACGGCACCGACCAGGGCGCCTCGTGCGCCGGGACGCCGGACTCGGCCGCCACCTTGGCGTGGTGGGCGAAGCCCTTTTTGATGGCGTCCTGGTGGGTGCCGGAGAAGGCGGTGTGCACCAGGTCCCCCGCGTAGGGGTGGCGCTCGTGCACGGGCAGCCGGTTGCAGTGCTCGACGGTGCGGCGGATCTCGTCGAGGTCGGAGAAGTCGAGCATCGGGTCGACGCCCTGGGTGTGCAGGTTGAGGGCCAGCGTCACCAGGTCGACGTTGCCCGTCCGCTCGCCGTTGCCGAACAGGCACCCCTCCACCCGCTGCGCGCCGGCCAGCACGGCCAGTTCGGCGCAGGCGACGCCCGTCCCCCGGTCGTTGTGCGGGTGGACGGAGAGGATCACCGACTCGCGGCGCTCCAGGTGCCGGTGCAGGTACTCGATCTGGTCGGCGTAGACGTTGGGGGTGGCGATCTCGACGGTGGCGGGCAGGTTGTGGACGACGGGCCGGTCGGGGCTGGCGTCCCACAGTTCGGTGAGTCCGTTGCAGACCTCCAGGACGTAGTCCGGTTCGGTCAGGTTGAACACCTCGGGCGAGAACTGGAAGCGCACCCCGGGCCGGCCGTCGGCCCGCCGTGCCAGGTGGGTGGCGGCCTCGGTGATCAGGGCCCGCAGTTCGTGCCGGTCACGCCCGAGGACGACCTCGCGCCAGAGCGGGGCGGTGGCGGTGTAGAGGTGGACGACGACGCGGGGCAGGCCTTGGACGGCCTCGAAGG
This sequence comes from Kitasatospora sp. NPDC098663, assembly GCF_044760075.1. Taxonomy (NCBI): domain Bacteria; kingdom Bacillati; phylum Actinomycetota; class Actinomycetes; order Kitasatosporales; family Streptomycetaceae; genus Kitasatospora; species Kitasatospora sp. NPDC098663. The sequence goes on from NZ_JBIWAP010000003.1 coordinate 279,506, forward strand.
TGCGGTCGATCAGGTCGGCGCGCGCCGCCGTGAAGACGACGACGGTGACGTCCTCGGGCACCGCGCCGGGCACGGTGGCCAGTTGCCGGACGAAGTCGAAGTCGGTGCGGCTGGCGGAGGGGTAGCCGACCTCGATCTCCTTGAAGCCCATGGCCAGGAGCAGGTCGAACATCCGCTGTTTGCGTGCCGGGTCCATGGGTTCGGCCAGGGCCTGGTTGCCGTCGCGCAGGTCGACGGGGACCCACAGCGGGGCGTGGTTGATCCGTCGGCCGGGCCAGCGCCGCATCAGTGCGGGGACGTGCACGCGCTCGTGGGCGGGCCGGTAGCGGTGGGAGGGCATGGCACCCGGGCGCTGCGGGTTCCAGGCGGGGGCGGTGACCGGGACGGGGCCGGCGGGGGTACGCAGGGTCGGGAATCGCATGATGAGTCCTTACGGAGGTACCGGTGGACCGGCAGGACGGCGCCCCGCAGCGGGGTGCCGGTCCGGTCACGCCCCGCTGCGGCCACCAAGAAGAAGGCCACCCAGAGGGAGACTCCACGGCTGCATGCCGGGTAGACTAACCACGAACCAAGTCCTCAGACAAGCTGACAGGTGAACGCGAATGTCCCCGCTCGGCCCCCTCCACCGCTCCCCCCTCGTCGACCAGGCCACCCGACGCCTGGAGGAGCAGATCACCGCCGGACACTGGCCGGTGGGCGGGAAGCTGCCGGGCGAGGTCGCCCTGGCGAAGGAGCTGGGCGTCGGCCGCTCGACCGTCCGGGAGGCGCTGCGCGCGCTGGCCGGCGCCGGGATGGTGCAGAGCCGGCAGGGGTCGGGCGTGTTCGTGACGGCGGACCGGCCCGCCCTGGACTGGCCGACCCGGCTGCGCCGGGCGGAGCTGGCGCACGTCTACGAGGTGCGCACCATGGTCGAGGTGCAGGCGGCCCGACTGGCGGCCGCGCGCCACACGGAGGAGGACCTCGCCGCCGTGGACGCGGCGCTGGCCACCCGGCTGGCGGCGGGCGGCGCGGACGACGCGGCCTTCGTGGACGCCGACATCGCGCTGCACACCGCCGTGGTGGCCGCCGCGCACAATCCGGTGCTGGACGACCTGTTCGCCCAGTTCGTGCCGGTCCTGAGGGAGCACCTGGTGGACCTGGTGGGGGTGCTGGGGCTGCGCAGCGGCGACCCGAACCACGGCTACGCGTCGCACGCGGACCTCGTCGGGGCGCTACACCGGGGCGATCCCGAGGAGGCCGGGCGGGTGCTCGCGGCCGAGCTGGAGGCCACCCGGTCGCGCCTGCTGGCCGACTGAGCGAGGCGGGCGAGGCGGGGCGGGCGGGGCGTCAGCCGATCAACCGACCGGGCAGCCGACCGACCGACCGGACGGATATCCGGAGCGCGGGCACACAGTTTTCACACGGCGGCCACCCCGCCGCCCGCCCCGGCGGCCGACGCCTCGTCAACCCGCCCCGAACTGGGATGCTTCGAGCACGTACGATCAACCGTCAGATGACATTGTGTCCGGAGCGTGTGTGACCACGGTCCAGGCGGCGAACGCACTTTCACTCCAATCACACGGTATGACTAGTATCGCCTCGTCAAGCCCGTGCCCCGGACGGCCGCCCCGCTCAGGCCGGCCGCCATCCCCAAGGAGACTGCTCTGCGCGCGCGTGCGAATCGGCGGCCCCCGACGCCGAAGGCCCCCCGCAGGCGTCCGCGCCTGTCACTGCGGACGGCGCTGCTCGTCCTCGCCGTCGTCCCCAGCATCGCCCTGGCCGCCCTGTGGGCGGTCACCAGCGGCGAGACCGTCTTCGACTTCCAGCGCCAGGCCGCCCAGGGCCTGCTCGCCCAGAAGGCCGGCCAGCCGTCCAACATCGTCTACTACAGCCTCCAGGAAGAACGCCGGCTCAGCGCCGAGGCGCTCGCCCGGCCCGGCGGCAACACCGACCAGCTGCGCCGCCAGCGCCAGCAGACCGACGACGCGGTCCGCCAGTTCCAGGTCCTCTCCGGCAAGACCGCCGACAGCGCCCCCGAAGAGGTCCTCACCGCCGTCACCGAGGCCCGCCAGGCGATGGGCAAGCTCGCCGAACAGCGCGCCGCCGTCGACCACGGCTCGATCGACCAGCAGAGCCTCTACGCGTACTACACCGACCTGATCGCCGTCGACCTGCGACTGTTCACCGCACTCAGCCGCGTCGACGCCGGCGAGGTCACCTGGGTCTCCAAGACCCTGGTGAACGCCTTCTGGGCCAAGGAGATGCTCGCCCGCGAGGACGCCATCCTCGCCCGCGGCTGGCCCACCGGGCGGCTCACCGTCACCGACTACCAGCAGGTCCAGCAGGCCGTCGGGGCGCAGGAGCACCTCTTCACCGTCCAGGTCCTCCCGTACATCCCGGACGGCGAGGCCGCCGCCTGGCACGACCTGATGAACAGCCCCGCCTGGCAGGCCAAGGCCGCCGTCGAGCAGTCGCTCACCAAGCCCACCGCCGCCGAGGCCAACGGCACCGTCAAGCTCCCCGCCGCCCAGGACCAGTGGCGCCAGGCCCTCGACCAGCTCAACCCGCAGCTGGTCAAGGCCATCGAGACCCGCACCAGCGCCATCGTCGACGTCGGCAAGGGCACCATCCTCTCCCTCCTCACCACGGTCGTCCTGACCACCGTCATCGGCCTGATCACCGTCGTCGCGGTGATCATCGCCTCCTGGCGGCTCAGCCGCTCGCTGCGCCGGCGCATCAAGGAGCTCCAGACCCAGGCCGAGGAGATGGAGCGCACCCTCCCCGAGGTCGTCGAACGCCTCGGCCGCGGCGAGCAGGTCGACGTCGAGACCGACACCCGCACGATCACCGCCGGCACGCACGGCAACGGCACCGACGAACTCGCCCGCCTCGGCCAGGCCCTCAACCTGGCCCGCGCCTCCGCCGTCGAGGCCGCCGTCAAGCAGGCCGAACAGCACCGCGGCTTCGAGCGGCTGCTCCAGCGCATCGCCCGCCGCACCCAGCTGCTGATCGGCCGCCAGCTGCGCAAGCTCGACGAGCTGGAGCGCAAGCACGAGGACCCGGAGGTCCTGGAGGGCCTGTTCGACCTCGACCACCTCACCGCCCGCCTGCGCCGCTACGAGGAGAACCTCGTCATCATGGCCGGCGGCCAGCCGCAGCGGCGCTGGCGCAAGCCCGTCCCGCTGCTGGACGTGCTGCGCGCCGCGCAGGGCGAAGTGCAGGACTACCGCCGGATCATGATCGACGTCGAGGGCCACCCGTGGCTGTCCGAGCGGGCCGTCGGCCCGGTCGCGCACGTGCTCGCCGAGCTGATGGAGAACGCCACCACCTTCTCCAAGCCGCCCACCCCGGTCGAGGTCCGGGCCGCCATGGTCGGCCGCGGACTCGCCGTCGAGATCGAGGACCGCGGCCTCGGCATGGACCCCGAGCAGTACGACGCCGCCAACGAACTGATGAGCCGCCCGCCCCGCACCGACGTGCTCGCCCGGGCGGACGACGTCCGCCTCGGCTTCTACGTCATCGCCCGGCTGGCCGCGCACAACGGACTCAAGATCGAGTTCCGGCCGTCGGCCTTCGGCGGCACCCGGGTCGTCGTGCTCGTCCCCGACGAGCTCGTCATCGACGGCGACGCCGGACTCCCCGACGCCGCCCCCGTCGAACCGATCCCGCTCGTGCGGCGCTCCCGCAAGGCGCTGCTCACCGCCTCCGACGAGGCCCCGGAGCCGGAGCCGGCGGGGCCGCCGGTCGCGCCCGTGGACTCCTTCCCGCCGGGCGAGTCCTTCGCGCCGACGGAGTCCGTCCCGCCGGTGGAGGCCTTCGCCGCGGCCGAGTCCTTCCCCCCGGTGGAGGCGTTCGGGCAGGTCGAGGCCTTCGGCCAGGTCCAGCCCGTCGACCAGCCCGGCCAGGTGGAGCAGCCCGGGTACGTCGCACCGCTCGGGTACGCGGAACCGCTCGGGCAGCCCCAGCAGCTCCCGTTCGACCCGCTGACCGCCCCCGTCCAGGCCTTCGGGCACGTCGAGTACGTCCAGCCCGAGGCCGCGCCCGCCGCCGAGCCCGCGCCGTTCCCCGCCGCCCCGTACGCCGAGCAGCCGATCGAGCACAGCTCGCCGGCCCCCGACGCCCCGGTCGACCAGTTGCCCTCGCACGACGTGCCCGCCTACCCGGACATCGCCTACGCCCGGGTCACCGACGCCGAGGCCCCGTACGCCGACGAGCAGTACCGCCCGGCCGACCACTACCGGCTGGCCGAACGGCGCAGGCGCCGCGAGTACGCCTCCGCGGTGCCGCTCAGCCCCACCGAGACCGAGCAGCCCCCGCTGCCCCAGCGCGTCCGGCAGGCCAGCCTGGCCGCCGAACTGCGCGTCCCGCCGGCGCCCCGCCCGCAGTGGGCCGAGCCCACCGCCGGGCCCCGTGCCGAACCCGCCGCCCCGGCCGGCGAGCCCGCCGGCGGCCCCTTCCAGCGCCCGGCGAAGCGTTCCGGTGCGACGATCGGCGCCTTCCAGCGCCAGTCCCGCGCCGCCCGCGCCCAGGACAGCGGCGAGCACCCGCTGCCCGGGGCCGTGACCCCACCGGCTCCCCCCACCGCCCCCGCCGGCTCACCGACGCCCGCGCCCGGCCCCTCCCCCTGGACCCTGCCGGCCGCGAACCCCCGAACCACACGAACGGATGACCAGTCATGAACCGAACGATCGCCACCCACCAGGACCTGGACTGGCTGCTGGACGGACTCGTCGACTCGGTGCCCGGGACCAGGAACGCCGTCCTGCTCTCCGACGACGGCCTGGTCGTCAGCCACTCCCGCACCATCGAACGGGCCGACGCCGAGCGCCTCGCCGCCGTCGCCACCGGCCAGCAGAGCCTGGCCCGCGGCGTCGGCCAGCTCTTCGACGGCGGGGCCGTCCACCAGGTGATCGTCGAACTCGCCGAGTGCTGGCTGTTCATCATCGCCGCCGCCCAGGGCACCCACCTGGCCGTCGTCGCCTCCCAGGAGGTCGACGCCGAGATCATGTCGGTCGCCATGCACACCCTGGTGCAGCAGGTCGGCCAGAAGATGACCACCCCGGTGCGGGCCGAGGCCGGCGCCGCCTCCCCCGCCGGCTTCGACGCCTTCGCCGCCCGGAACCGGAGCTGACACCGGTGGGCCCGTACGGAAGCGGGAGCGGCAACGGGAGCGAGAACGGGAGCGGGCAGCGCCGCGAGGTCCCGCACTGGAGCGAACTGCCGGACGAGGACGCCGAGGACGAGTCGGGCGCCATGGTGCGCCCGTACACCATCACCCGCGGCCGCACCGCGCCCGAGCGTGACGACCTCACCCTGATCACCGTGCTCACCACCGTCGAGGACGAGGCCGCCCGGGCCCTGGCGCGGGGCAGCCGCGCCGGTGCCCGCGGCCTCCAGCCCGAGCACCGGATGATCCTCGACCACTGCCGGCGGCCCGCCGCCGTCGCCGAGGTGTCGGCCGGCCTGGACCTCCCGGTCTCGGTCACCAAGATCCTGCTGGGCGACCTGGTCGCCCAGGGCCTGCTGCGGGCCCGGGCACCGCTCTCGGTGGCCCGGGCCGCCGGAGGCGTGGACCTCGGCCTGCTCACGGCCGTTCGCGAAGGACTCCGGAGACTCTGAACCATGGCAACACCCCACCCCAGCAGTGCCGCTGACGCCGGCGTCGCCACCGCGCCGGCCGCCGTCAAGATCCTCATCGCGGGCGGCTTCGGCGTCGGCAAGACCACCCTCGTCGGCTCCGTCAGCGAGGTCACCCCGCTGCGCACCGAGGAGTACCTGACCCGGGCCAGCGTCGGCGTGGACGACCTGTCCGGCGTCGACCAGAAGGACACCACCACCGTCGCCCTCGACTTCGGCCGGATCACCGTCAACCCGGACCTCGTCGTCTACCTGTTCGGCACCCCCGGGCAGGAACGCTTCTGGTTCATGTGGAACGACCTCGTCAACGGCGCCCTCGGCGGCATCGTCATCGCCGACACCCGCCGGCTCGACACCAGCTTCGCCTCCATCGACTTCTTCGAGAGCCGGGGCATCCCCTTCGTCGTCGCCATCAACTGCTTCCACAGCCACAACACCCGCACCCCCGACGAGATCCGGGCCGCCCTCGACCTGGACCCGCAGGTGCCGATGCTCCTCGGCGACGTCCGCGAACGCGCCTTCGGACGCGACCTGCTGCTCGCCCTGGTCGACCACCTGATGGACCTCTCCGCCGCCCCCGTCGGCTGAACGTCGGCTGAACCACCTCCCTTCCCCAGGAGCCACCCCATGACCTCACCTCTGCGCGTCCTCGTCCACGGCGGCGGCATCGGCGGGCTCACCCTCGCCACCGCCCTCGCCGAGCGCGGCCACCACGTCGACGTCGCCGAACTGCGCGACCAGCTGGAAGCCCTCGGCGTCGGCATCATCCAGCCCTCCAACGCCCTCCACGTGATGCGCGAGATAGGCGTCCTCGACGACTGCCTCGCCGCCGGCTTCGAGTGGGAGGTGCTGACCATCTGCGACCCGGCCGGCGCCACCCTCGCCAAGATCCCGCAGCCCCGGATGGGCGACGCCCCCTCCAACAACGGCATCCCCCGCCCCGCCCTCGCCCAGGTGCTCGCCACCGCCGCCACCCGGGCCGGCGCCACCCTGCGCTTCGGCACCACCATCGCCGACCTCGCCGAGGACGCCGACGGCGTCGACGCCGCCCTCACCGACGGGCACCGCGGCCGCTACGACCTCGTCGTCGGCTTCGACGGCATCGGCTCCCCGCTGCGCAAGCGCCTCTACGGGGAGAAGTACGCGCCCGAGTACACCGGTTTCGCCAACTGGCGCGTCACCCTGCCGCGTTCGCCCGAGGTCCAGGGCGTGGTGATGTCCACCGGCAACCTCAAGGCCAAGGCACTGCTCACCCCGATCACCGACGACCTCATGTACCTGGGCTCGGTGTTCGCCGAGGCCGAGGACTTCCGGCCCGACCCCGGGCACGCCCACGAGCAGCTCGCCGAGCGCCTGGCCGGCTTCGGCGGCCCGATCGCCGAGGCCCTCGCCCAGGTCACCGACCCGTCCGCCGTGGTCTACTCGCGGATCTCCCAGGTCAGCGTCGAGGAGCCCTGGCACGTCGGCCGGATCGCGCTCGCCGGCGACGCCGCCCACGCCTCCACCCCGCACCTCGCCCAGGGCGCCGCGATGGCCGTCGAGGACGCCCTCGTCCTCGCCCGGAGCCTGGACGCCGCCGAGACCGTCCCCGCCGCGCTCGCCGCCTGGGAGGAGCGCCGCCGGCCCCGCGCCATGTGGGTCCAGGCGCTCTCCCGGGCCATCCTCAAGCAGGAGACCGGCACGCCCACCACCCCGGAGGAGGACGAACTCCTCAAGGTCGGCATCCCCGGCGCCGCCCACGTCCTCGTCCAGCCGTACTGACCGCTGTCCCGCCTGCTGCGCGAAGCCGCGCAGCAGGCGGGTGGGCAGCCGGGTCACGCGTCGGCTCACGCACCGGCGAGCTCGTGCCGCCGCTGCCACACCGCCGCCGAGACCCGGGCCAGCAGCCGGGCCGCCGGGTCGGTGCGGTCCTCGCCCGAGGCCAGCGGGCCGGTGTAACAGACCGCGATCAGGTAGGGCGGGCAGTCCTGCGGGTGGACCAGGCCCACGCTGTGCCGGGCGCCGGGCACCCAGCCGTTCTTGAAGGCGATCCGGGTGTCCGGCGGCAGGCCCGCCGCCAGGTCCACCCGGAACGCGTTGCGCTCCAGCAGCGCCAGCAACTCCGGCTCCCCGCCCAGGGAGTGCAGCAGCCGCACCAGGTCCCGCGCGCTCACCAGGTTGTGCACCCCGGCGTCGCGCGCCGCGTAGTCCTCGATCCCGCGCGGGCTCGCGCTGCGCGTCGCCCCGGCCCGCCGCCACGCCTCGGCCACCGCCGCCCGGTCGACCCGGGCCAGGCACAGGTTGGTGGCCAGGTTGGAGGAGTGCGTGATCATCCGCTCGGCGAGCAGCCGCAGCGGCACGTGCGTGCCCAGCAGCTCCCACGGCAGCGGATCGCTGTCCCAGTCGGGATCGTTGCCGAACTCCCCGCCCACCACGGACTCGAACCGGTTCACCACCGGCACCTCGGCATCGAGATCCGCCCCGCCACGGGCGAGCGCCGCCAGCACCGCGACCTTCATCGTGCTCGCGGCATCGTGCAGTTCGTCCGGCGCCCGCACGAACACCGGCTCCGCCTCGCCCGCCCAGGGGGCCACCACCACAGAGAGCATGGCCGCAGCCTAGGGCAGCCTTCGGCTGGTCAGGAAGGGCTGCCCACGGCTGCTCGGCACTGTCGAGGGCTGCTCAGCCCTGCTTGGCGCAGGTGCGGTCCTTGCCCGGCAGGCGACCGGTGGCCAGGTAGGCGTTCACCGAGTCGTCGACGCAGGCGTTGCCGTAGACGCCGAAGCTGGTGTGCTGGAAGGCGCCGTCGAGGGTGACCAGCCGGGAGCCGGGCAGCATGCCGTGCAGGGCGACGGCGCCCCGGTACGGGGTGCGCGGGTCACCGCCGGCGGCGACGAGCAGGGCCGCGGCGTCGCGCCGCACCGTGGTGGGCTCCTCGCGCGGCGCGTCCCAGAACGCGCACGGGGTGATGTTGTCGGTCATCGGGCTGAACAGCGGGTGGGCGGCCCGGTCGCGTTCGATGTCGCGCCAGTACTGCTCGGGGTCGCGCGGGGCGGCCACGTCCCCGCACAGGATCGCGGTCTGCACGCTGCCGGTGGCCGAACCCGCGCTGGTGAACGCGCCCCGCAGGAAGGTGGCGAAGTCGGGCGACACCCGGGTGGGCTGCCCGTCGGCGGCCTTGGCCAGGACGGACAGTTGCTCGGCGAGGCCCGCCCGCGCCGGGTCGAGGTCGCTCGCGATCCCGGCGAACACCAGGGAGGGCACCTGGCTGCCGTCGAGCCGGAAGACGTCGGGGGCGGTGCCGACGGTGAGCGGCTCCCGCTCGGCCGCCGCGACGACGCGGTCGATCGTGGCGCGCACCTGCGCGCGGGTACCGCCGAGGCCGTAGTCGGCGTGGTGCGCGGCCGCCCAGTCGGCCCAGCCGTCGAGCGCCCGCTCGTGCTCGTTCTCGGTGCCCCGCATCAGCCGGGGGTTGTAGCTGCGCGGGTCGATCCCGCCGTCGAGGACCACCCGGTCGTAGCGGCCGGGGAACAGCTGGGTGTAGGTCGTGCCCAGGTAGGTGCCGTACGAGTAGCCCAGGTAGGAGATCTTCCGTTCGCCGAGCGCGGCCCGGACGACGTCCAGGTCGCGGGCCGTGTTCCGGGTCGTGACGAACGGCAGCACCGAGCCGTTGGTGGCGCGGCACCGGTCGGCCACGCCCTTGGCCCACGCCGTCTGGCGGTCGAAGACCGCCCGGTCGGCGCCGGCCGAGGGCAGGACGGGACCGTTGGACAGGCCGCAGTCCAGCGGGGTGCTGCGGCCGACGAAACGCGGGTCCACGCCGATCACGTCGTAGCGGGCACCGGTCTCCTTCATCGCCCCGCGCACCAGTACGGAGTTGGCGAGGCCCGGCCCGCCGGGGCCGCCGAAGTTGAGCAGGAGGGAGCCGATCCGGTGCCGGGTGTCGGTGGCCTTGAGCCGGGAGATCGCGACGGTGATGGTCCGCCCCCGGGGGTCGCTGTAGTCGAGCGGCACGGTCACGTCCGCGCAGCGCGCGCCCGCGCTCTCCAGGCCGCGGCCGACCTCGTCGTCGGGGCCCAGGACGCAGCTGCGCCAGTCGAGGTGCTGGTGGTGGTAGCGGTCGAGTCCGGCTCCGGCGCTCGCGGGGCCGCCGTCGCGCTCGGCGGCGGCGGCCGTGGCGGCGGGTGCCGTGGCGAGGCAGGCGGTCAGGGCGAGGCCCGCGGCCGCGACGCGGCGCAGGCCCTTGGGGGTGGTCATACGGTCTCCTGGCGGTGATGGGTGCGGATGCGCAGGAAGTCGGTCAGGCCCGACTTCCTGCGCGTCAGCCTTCCAGCGCACCCGGCGCCGGATCATCGCCCTGGGACACGAACTGTCGGTACGTCAGGAGCAGTAGCCCCGCCGCCCGGCGTACCGCCCGAGCAGTAACCGGACCTCGGGACCAGGGCTGCCCGGGTCAGCTGCTCGGGCGCGGGGACGGCAGGGCCGCGGAGCCCGCCGCCAGGGGCCATTCGCGGTGGAACGGCGGCAGCGGGTACGTGCCCTCGATGACCGGGGTGCCGAAGACCTTGAGGTGGGCGAGCAGCGAGCCGGTCAGGTCGACGCCGCCGACCAGCGACCAACTGCCCTGGGCCTGCGGCGGGTTGCCGGAGGAATCGGCGGCCAGTGAGCCCTCGGCCTGGGCCCGCAGGTAGGGGGCGACGGTGGTCTGGACGCCGACGGTGTCGTAGAGGCCGACGGAGACCTCGGCGCCGAGCGCGGCCCGCACCCCGGCCTTGCCGGTGAGGCGCACCCGAACCGGGGAGACCTTGGTGTCGGCGTCCGTGGTCGGGGTCCAGCCCTTGCCGCCGGTGTAGTCGGCGCGGACGGCCCAGGTGCCGGTGGCCTCCTGTTCGGCCTCCAGGTGGACCTGGCCGTCGGCACCGACCTCCAGGTAGCAGGTGAGCTTCAGGTTGACCACGACGGGCAGTCCGGCGACGGTGAGCACCGGGCTGGCCTGCAACGTGGCGAAGGGCAGCCGGACGGGCGCGGCGCCGGTGCCGCGCGCGACGTCGCCGGTGACCTTCCACTGGGCGTGGGCGCCGAGGTCGAAGCCGATGGAGGCCGTACGCGGGCTGCCGGCGGCGGCGCCGTGATAGGCGAAGTGGACGGCGGGGTGCAGCTGGAGGGAGCCGGAGGCGTCCACGCTCGCGCCGTCGGGCAGCGGGACGGGGGCCTTGACGTCGACCTCCAGGGTGCCGGAGGCGTCGGCCTTCACGCCGCCGACGTCCGCACCGACGACGGCCTTGAGGTCCTTGACCAGCGGGGTGACGGTGATGCCGTGCGGGTCGACGGGCACCTGGCCGTCGGCCTCGGTGCCGCCGAGGAGTTCGGCGAGGGTGGCGGGGCGGGTGGTCAGGTTGAGGCCGGCTCCCGCGCCGGGGCGGACGCCGGTGACGGCGACCAGTGCGCCCTGGGGCGCGGCGGCGGTGGGCGGGCTGGCGATGAGCTGCCCGGGCTGAACTGCGGGGGCGGGCGCGGGGGTCGGCGTCGCGCCGGCGGTCGCGGTGGGCCCGGCGGCCGGCGGCGCCGAGAGCACGGCCGTGCCGGCCGCCGGGTCGTACGCGGTGAGCTGGAGGTTCTGCCCGGCGGGGGTGGCCGCGCCGCCGTCCTTGGCGGGGGCGACCACGGCGGCCTGCCGGTCGCCGGCCGGGGCGGCGGTGACCGGCGCACCGGCGGCACCTGCGGCAACGGCCGCACCGGCCGGCCGCGCGGTGGCGGCCGCGGTGGTCGGGGCGGCGGCGGCCCGGGCGCGGGAGGTGCCGGCGGCCGGGGCGGTCGGGGCCTGGCCGCCGCCGGCGGTCGTGGTTGTGGTCGTGCCGGTGGTGACGGCCGCTTCGGTGGTGCCGGCGACGGCCTGCGGAGTGCCGGAGGTGGTCGGCCCGCAGGCGGCGACCCCGGCGAGGGCGAGGGTGAGGAGGGCGGGGCCGGCGGCCCTGCCTATGGAGCTTTTGAACACGCGGCGTCATGTTACTGACGGGGAATAAGTTTGTCGAAGACAGGCCAAGCAGGGTAAAAGGCGCAGGTCAGACCAGTCGGGCCACGGGCAGCGGAGCTCCCGGCAGCAGGCCGACCGCGGCGTCCGCCGCCAACGCGGCCAAGTACCGGGAGCGGGGCACCGGCTCGGCGCCGAGGCTGCGGATGTGCGGACTGTCCCACTGGGCGTCGAGCAGCCGCCCGCCGGCCGCGCCGAAGCGCGCCCCGAGGTCGGCGACGGCGACGCGGGCGGCGTCGGGGCGGCGGTGGAACATCGAGTCGAGGCTGAGGACGGGCCCGACGGCGACACCGAACACCCCGCCGATCAGCTCCTCGCCCTCCCACACCTCGCCGCTGTGGGCGGCCCCGAGCGCGTGCAGTTGCTCCAGCGCGGCCCGCAACTCACCGGTAAGCCAGGCCGGTTGGCGGCCCTCGGCGCAGCGGGCCAGCACCTCGCCGAAGGCCCGGTCGGCGCTGGTCCACCACTGCGGCCGGTGGCGCAGCCGCCGGGCCAGGCGGCTGCCGAGCCTTACGCCGTCGGGCGGCAGGACGGGCCGGGGATCGGGCGACCACCAGGCCAGCGCGTACGGGTCGCCCCCGCCGGGCAACAGTGCCACCTCGCCCGCCTCAACGGCCTGTTCGTAGCGCGCCTCGTTGTAGGCGCCGGCGTACTCGTCCGCCGCGGGCATCGGGAACAGGCCGCGGCGGTACGCCGCCAGCAGGTCCGACGCGCCGAGGCCGCCGCCGAACGCCACCGGCCCGTCCCCGGGCCCACGGTGGACGTCCAGCCCGTCGAAGGCGCTCATGCCGGAGGCCGGAGGAAGCCCTCCGCCGCCAGCCGGTCCAGGTAGTGGTCGAGCAGGCCCGCGTCGACGGCGGGCAGGTCGATCCCGCTGCCGGCGAGCGCGGCGTCGGTGTTGGCGCGGTCGAACAGCGGGAAGACGGGCCGGAAGTACAGCTCGCTGATCGACAGCGCCGACCCGGGGGCGCGGTCGACGAACAGCGGCACGAACGGCGTGATGGGGTGGGCGGGGTGCCCGGCGGCAAACCGCACCAGGCCCTGCACCCAGTCCCCGTAAGGGAGTTCGGAGATCGGGTGACCTCGGGCCCGGAGCCGTTCGGCGAGGTCGGCGAGGTCGGCCGGGCGCGGCGAGGTGAGGTGGTAGACCTCGCCGTCGGCGGGGGCGTGGGCGGCGATGTGGGCGATGGCGCGCGCGAAGCGGTCGGCCGGGACGAAGTCGAGCGGCAGCAGCACGTCCGGGCAGGTGCCGCTGTCCACCAGGTACGCGATGAGCGCGCAGATCTCGGTGCCGGTGTTCATCACGCCGGTGGCGAGGTCCCCGGTGACGTCGTTGGTGCGCAGCACGGTGACCGGGAGCCCGGCGGCGGCGGCCTCGTGCAGCAGTTGTTCGGCGACCCACTTGCTCTCGACGTAGCCGACGCCGAGCCGGTCGGGGTGAGCGAGCGGGGTCCGTTCGGTGACCTCGCGGATGCCGGCCGCGCCGAAGCCGGCCAGCACGGCGAGGGTGGACAGGTAGTGCACGGGTACGCCCCGGCTGTGCCCGGCGAGGCGGATGATCTCGCGGGTGCCGCCGACGTTGGGCGCGCGCAGCTGGTGGTACGGGTAGAGGAAGTTGACCTGCCCGCCGAGGTGGTGGACGGCGTCCAGACTCCCGGCCAGGCCGTCGAACCGACGATGCGTCAACCCCAGCCGGGGTGCGGCGAGGTCGCCGACCAGGGGCACCACCCGGGTGTCGGTGAGGTCGTGGCGCAGGAAGCGCTGCTGGGCGGCGCGCAGGCGTTCCAGCGCGTGCTCCTCGTCGGGGGCGCGGACCAGGCAGTGGATCCGGGCCCCGGTGGTGGCGAGCAGGGCGTGCAGCAGGTGGGCGCCGCAGAAGCCGGTGGCGCCGGTGAGCAGGATCTCGGCGGGTTCGGCGCGGCTGGGCGCCGGGCTCCAGGACTGCCGGACGGGGAGGGCGAGCCGGGCTTCGGCGGCCCAGTCGACGGCGGCCTCGCCGGGGCCGGGGCCGGCTCCGTCGGCGCTGGTGGTGCGGGCGGCGCCGTCGGCGCGGGCGGTCTGGACGGCGGTCGCGAAGGCACCCAGGGTGGCGTCGCGCAGCAGCGCGCGGGTGAGGTCGCGGACACGGGTGACGTCGAGGCCGAGCATGATCCGGGCACGGGCGAGCATCTCCATGGCCAGCAGCGAGTTGCCGCCGAGGGCGAAGAAGTCGTCGGCGGGTCCGACGTCCTCGACGCCGAGCAGTTCGGCCCACAGCTGCCCGATGGCGTCCTCGACGGCACCCCCGCCCCCCGCCGCCCCGGTGCCGCCCGGGCCGGGCCCGGCCGGCGCGCGCGGCTCGGCGTGCGGCAGCCGGCGGCGGTCGACCTTTCCGGCCGGGGTGAGCGGCATCCGGTCCAGCGCCACGAAGGCGGCCGGGAGCATGTACTCCGGCAGCCGTTCGGCCAGGAAGGCGCGGAGCCGGTCGCGGCGGGCCCCGGCTTCCGCACCGGCGTCGGCGTGGTCGGCGAGCGTGTAGTAGGCGGTGAGCGCGCGGCCCCCGTCGGCATCGCCTCCGTCGGCGGCGACGCGGGCCTGCCGGACGTCGGGGTGGGCGGCGAGGGCGGCCTCGATCTCGGCGGGGTCGACGCGGTGGCCGAGCACCTTCACCTGGTCGTCGAAGCGGCCGAGGATCTCCAGCTGCCCATCGGCCCGCCAGCGCCCGGCGTCGCCGGTGCGGTACATCCGCTCGCCGGGCACCGGCGCGTACGGGTCGGGGACGAAGGCCTCGGCGGTCGCCACGGGGGCGCGCCAGTAGCCCCGGGCGAGGCCGGGCCCGCCGAGGTGGATCTCGCCCCTCTCGCCGGGCCGCACGGGGGACAGCCGGGCGTCCAGGACGTGCACCCGCACGCCGGGCAGCGGGCGGCCGATCGGCACCGGCGCGGCCGGGCCGCCCGGGCCGGCGGCGTCCAGCAGGGCGGGGGTGACCTCGCAGAGCGTGGAGGTGACGGCGGCCTCGGTGACCCCGTAGGCGTTGACCAGCCGGACGCCGGGCAGCCGGTCCAGGCAGCTGCGGCAGTCGGCGGCGTGCACGACGTCCCCGCCGACGACGACCAGCCGCAGCCCCTCCGGGCCGGGCCCGCCGGGCGGGAGCAGCGTGAGCACGTGGTGCCAGTAGGCGGGGGTGAGGTCGGCGACGGCGAGGCCGAGTCCGCGCATCCGGTGGACGAGTTCGGTGGGCGCCCAGGTGCGGCCGCCGCCGAGGACGAGGGTGGCCCCGGCGAGCAGGGTCGCGAAGACCTGCTCCAGTGCGGTGTCGAAGCCGAGCGCGGCGAGTTGCAGGACGCGCTCGCCGGGGGCGAGGCCGTAGGCGTGGACGACCCGGTCGAGGGTGAACACCAGGGCGCGGTGGGTCACGGGGACGCCCTTGGGGGTGCCGGTGGTACCGGACGTGTAGATCAGGTAGGCGAGGTCGTCGGGCCCGGCACCGTCGGACTCACCGGTGCCGTCCGACCCGGTACGGGCCGGCCCGCCGGGCCCCTCCTCGGCGTCCACCGGCACCGGCTCGACGCCCGGCAGCGCCCCGCCGCCGTCGGTGACCGCCACCCGCGCCCCGCTGTCCTCGACCAGCCGGGCCAGGCGCCGCGCCGGGTACGCCGGGTCCAGCGGCAGCAGCGCCGCGCCCGCCTTCAGCACACCGAGCCAGGCGACGACCAGGCCCGCGCCGCGTTCGAGACAGACCGGCACCACCTCCTCGGGGCCGACCCGGCGCGCCCGCAGCGCCCTGGCCAGGCGATCGCTGCGCCGGTCCAGCTCGCGGTAACTCAGCGTGGCGTCATCGGCGACGACGGCGACCGCGTCCGGGTGCTGCGCGGCGCGGGAGCGCAGCAGTCCGGGCACGGTGCCGTCGTCGCCATCGGCCCACCCGCGGCCGCGCTCCCCGGGGGAGCCGAGCCCGGGGAAGCCGAGCCCGGGCGGGCGCCATTCGCGGGCCACGTGGGCCCGGCAGTCGTCGCGGCCGGCCGGCCCGTGCACCAGGTGCCAGCCGCCCGGCACGGTCAAGTCGCCGGGCCAGATCGCGTACTGACCGCTGTCGTTGCGAACCACGGCGTGACGCCCGGACTTCACATCCGTTCGTACGCCCTGTGCGCTGTCTGCTGCGTCGTCCACCGGCTTGACCTCGTGCTGTGGCGGCAGTTTCCTGGGAGGTGCGACATTTCCGACTATACGCACTCAGGGCGCAGGACGAACGTCCGATCGCAACCCGATCGGACGCGACGCTGCCGTGTGCCCGTCAGCCCGGGACGAGACGACCCTGCGACCGCCAAGACCCGTCCTCGCCCGAACTCCCCCGTCCCACCGGCCGGGTGGCGTCGCGGAGGAGGTAGCCCCGTTGACACGTCGGCGACAACGCCTGATGGTCTGTTACCTGCTGTGGATGGTGCTGTTCACCGGCGTCTACTACATCAACCCCTCACAGCGGATCATCTGGTGGACGGGCATCGGGCTCGGCAGCGGCGCGGCCATCGTGGCCGGTGTCCGCCTCAACCGCCCCGCGCACGCGCTGTTCTGGTACGTGCTGGCGCTCGCCAACCTGAGCTTCACCGCGGGCGAGGTCGTCCAGGTCGTCCAGACCCAGTTCCTGCACCTGCACAACCCGTTCCCGTCCGTCGCCGACGGCTTCTACCTGGCCGAGTTCGTGCTGTACGCGGCCGGCGTGCTCGGCTTCATCCGCTGGCGCACGGCCCGTCAGGACCGCGCCGGCCTGCTCGACGCGCTGATCCTCACCATGGGACTGGCGCTGCTCGCCTGGATCTACCTGATCCTCCCGTACGCCCGCAACCCCGACCTCTCCTGGTTCCAGAAGGCCGTCTCGATCGGCTACCCGCTCGGCGACGTGGTCGTCCTCGCCCTGCTGCTGCGGCTGCTGACCCCGCGCGGCGGCAACAGCCGGGCACTGCAACTGCTCACCGTCGGCACCGTCGGCATGCTGGTCGCGGACACCCTGTACGGGCTGATCCAGTTGCACGGCAACTGGCACATCGGCACCCCCGTCGACTTCGGCTGGGCCGCCTTCTACACCGCCTGGGGCGCGGCCGCGCTGCACCCGTCCATGGTCGAGCTGACCAGACCCGTCCCCACCCAGCAGCCCGACCTGAGCGCCGGCCGCCTCGCCCTGCTCACCCTCGCCTCGCTGATCGCCCCGGCTATCCTGATCATCGAGTCGCTGGACGGCAACACCAGCAACGCGGGCGTGATCGGCGCCTTCTCCGCCCTCCTGTACCTGCTGGTGCTGGCCCGGCTGGCGGTCGTCGTGGTCGCCCGCCGACAGGCGATCGCCCGCGAGCGGGCCCTGCGCGAGGCCGGCGCCAGACTCACCGCGGCCGTCACCGTCGAGGAGGTCGCGGACGCCGTCCAGGCCACCGCCTCCACCCTGATGCCCACCGAGCCCGGGCACGTCGCCCTGCTCGCCGTCACCGAGGCCGGCGTCCTGCACGTACGGCACGCCGAACGCGGCGCCGCCCAGCACCACCTCGGCCCCGTCACCGACTCCGACGAGGCGCTCGCCCTCGCCGCCTACCGGGAGACCCGGCTGCTGCCCGTCGAGGACATCGGCAGCGACCTCGCCGCCCGCCTCGACGGCATGCCCTCCGCCCTGCTGTGCCCGCTCACCCTCGACGAACGCCCCTCCGGCGACCCGCTGATCGGCGCGCTCATCGTCACCGGCACCACGCAGGAGCTCACCAGCCTGTGGGGCTCGCTGGAGATCCTGGCCGCGCAGGCCGCGCTGGCCGTCGAACGGGTCATGCTGAGCCAGGAGGTCAACCGCCGCAACAGCGAGCTGTACTTCCGCACCCTGGTGCAGAACGCCAGCGACGTCATCCTGATCCTGGACGCCGACGACGGCGTCCGCTACGCCTCCTCCTCCGCCGAACGGGTCCTCGGCTACCCCAGTCTGGACGGCACCCTGCTCACCGAGCTCGTCCCGCCCGAGGACAGCCGGGCCGTCGGCAGGGCGCTGGCCCGGATGCGCGGCCCGGTGGGCGCCGCCCCGGCGCACGCGCCGGAGCACTCGCCACCGCGCGAGCAGCCGCACTCGCCACCGCGCGAACCGCTGCGCGAGCAGCCCCGTGAGCACTGGCGGCTGCTGCGGCAGGACCAGACCCCGATCGAGGCCGAGGTCCGCTTCAACGACCTGCGCGCCGACCCGACGGTCGGCGGCCTGGTACTCACCCTGCGCGACGTGACCGAGCAGCGCCAGATGGAGCGCGAACTCACCCACCGGGCCTTCCACGACTCCCTCACCGGCCTCGCCAACCGGGTGCTGTTCCTGGACCGGGTCGGCCACGCGCTGTCCCGCGGCGAGCGCAGCGGCGCCGTCACCGGGGTGCTCTTCCTCGACCTCGACGACTTCAAGGTGGTCAACGACACCCAGGGGCACGCGGTCGGCGACGAACTGCTGATCGCCGTCTCACTGCGGGTCTCCACCGCGCTGCGCAGCTCGGACACCGCTGCCCGGCTCGGCGGCGACGAGTTCGCCGTCCTGGTCGAGGACGCGCTGCGCCCGGCCGACGTGGACGCCATCGCGGACACCGTACTGGCGGCGTTCGCAGAACCGTTCAAGCTGAGCGCCGGGGCCGTCCGGGTGACGGCCAGCATCGGCGTCGCCACCACCGAGGACAGCGTGGACGCGGCCGAACTGCTCACCCACGCCGACCTCGCGCTCTACTCCGCCAAGGCGGCCGGCCGCCGCCAGTGGCGCCACTACCAGCCCGCCCTCCAGACCGGGCTGGTGGAGCGGCACGAGCTGAACGAGAACCTGGACGCGGCGATCGCCGAATCCTCCTTCCAGCTGTACTACCAGCCGATCGTCGACCTGCGCACCGGCGGCCTGGTCGCCTTCGAGGCGCTCGTCCGCTGGCCGCACCAGCGGCGCGGCATGGTGCTGCCCGACGAGTTCATCGCCCTCGCCGAGGAGAGCGGCCAGATCGTCCCCCTCGGCGCCTGGGTCCTCGAACGCGCCGCCCAGGAAGCCGCCGCCTGGCACGCCGCCAGCTCCGCCGACCGCGCCGCCGCCGGCCTCCCCCCGCTGCGGGTCAACGTCAACGTCTCCGCCCGCCAGTTCCGCGACGCCGGCTTCGTCGACGTCGTCCGCGGCGCCCTGCACAGCTCCGGCATCGACCCGCACACTCTCGTCCTCGAACTCACCGAATCCGTCCTGATGCGCCGCGACGACCGCGTCCACGCCGACATGGCCACCCTCGGCGACCTCGGCGTCGGCATCGCCATCGACGACTTCGGCACCGGCTACTCCTCGCTCTCCTACCTGCGCGAGTTCCCGATCTCCATCCTCAAGATCGACAAGTCCTTCATCGACGGGCTCGGCCTCTCCCCGCAGCAGTACGCCCTCGTCGAAGGCATCACCCGCATCGCCGACACCCTCGGCGTCCGGGTCATCGCCGAGGGCATCGAACACCCCGAACAGCGCGACCTCCTCGCCGCCATGGGCTGCCCGCTCGGCCAGGGCTACCTCTTCGCCCACCCCATGACCGCCCCGCAGGCCCGCGCCCTCGTCGGCGGCACCGCGCACGAACCGGCCTGACCCCCGGTCGCAGGACCGCGGCTCGGGTCCACACCTCAGGTCCGCGTCTCAGGTCCGCGCCTCAGGTCCACGCCAGAGGGCCGCGCCTCAGGTCCACGCCCAGCGGATGCCCGCGACCCCGGGCCCCAGCGCGGTCGCCACCACGTGCGCCAGGTGGTGACTGTCCAGGGTGAGGTCGGCCAGGCTGTCGTCCGGACCCTCCGAGTCACTCGCCGTGAACCACTGGCACTGCACCGGGAGTTCACCCGGATCGAAGCGCACCCGCAGGACGTAGTGGTCCGCCGGGAAGCGGAAGGCCGCGCGGTAGCGGCAACACTCGGCCGCGCTGTGCGGGCGCACCTCGAAGGAGAACACCTGGGTCTCGGAGCAGTGCAGCGAGCGGTCGAACAGCAGCTCCGCGAGCACCACCCGGGCCACCGGATCCCGGCGCACCCGGCCCAGCCGGCAGCTGTCCCCCGCCACGATCTCGACGGCCCCCTCGTCCACGCCCTCGTCGCAGTCGTAGATCAGCAGCGCCCGGTCCACCCCGTCCTGCCGGGCCCGGACCGCCACCATCGAACTGAGCGCCGCCAGTTCACGACGCGGCCCGACCGTCACCGTCGCGCACTCGGTGACCACCTGGAGCTTCCCGGCCGCCGGGCTGTCCAGATCCGCGAGCAGCCCGCCCAGATCACCGGGGGTGCGCACCATCTGCGGGTACGGACGGGGACCACCGCCGTCGCGGTCCGCCCCGCCGCGCGGCCGCGGCGCACCCAGCAGGGCGGTGAGCGCATGCGTCGGCAGCCCGAGGATCTCCTCCAGCGCGGCCACCACCCGTAACGACTCCGGGCGCTCCGGCCGGCGCAGGCCGCGCTGCCAGTAGCTCAGGGTCGTGACGGCGATCCGCAGTCCGCGCTCGGCCAGCCGGCTGCGCAGCCGCTCCAGCGGCAGCCCGCGGGCCTCGATCGCGGTGCGCAGCGCGAGGCCGAAGGGCCCGCTCCGCAGCGCGGCCAGCACGGCGGCGCTCTCCGGGGCAACACCGGGCGGCGGTTCCTGACGACTGGCCATCGGGACTCCCGGGGCTACTGGCCCGGCCGGCACGCGGCGGCGGGGCCGAGGGGACACGGCGGCGGTGCGGGGGGGCAGTACGGAGGCGGTGGCGCGGACGGCGGTGGTGCGGACGGCGGTGGTGCGGGGGACGCGGTGCGGGGGGACGCGGCGCGCTGTGAAATTACCGGCTTACCCCGGCCGCGTCCATATCCGGGAGCCCCACTCCCGGCCACCCGTCTGCGGCGCAGCACCTCCGCCGCACCGCCCCTCTTCACAGCCCCGTTCACAGCACCGCCCGCTCCCCTCCGGGGGGTCTGGGAGCGACCCGGCCGACTGCCTACGCTTCCTAGCACCCCGGTCCGGGCCCGCCGCGTCGGCCGCGCGGCAAACCCCCACACAGCACACCCCCACACAAGGCACACCCCAGGGCGGCGCCGGGTGCACACGGAGCCGCCCGTGCCCCCGCACGAAGGAGTTCCCCCATGAACGGACCCATCCGTGGGTCGTCCCTGCGCGCCGCACTGGCCGCGCTGTGCATGCTGGCCGCCGTCGTGACCACCAGCGCCGGCACCGCCTCGGCCTCCCCCCAGGCCGCCGCCGGAAGTTCCCCGACCTTCGCCGCCAGTTCCCGGCTCAACATCTCCATGCAGACGCAGGAGCAGGACCAGTGGTGCTGGGCCGCCTCCGGCGACACCATCGCCACCTTCCTCGGCCACGGCACCGACCAGAACTCGTTCTGCGACCTCGCCTACGGCCAGGACACCTCGTACCAGTGCCCCAACCAGCCCGGCCAGCTCTCCTGGGTGCAGAACGCGCTCTCCGCCCTCGGGGTGTCCCCCGGTCAGGAGACCGGCGCCCTGCCCTTCACCACCATCGTCAGCGAGATCAACGCGGGCCGGCCGATCGAGACCGGCATCTCCTGGCTGGCCGGCGGCGGGCACGCCCAGGTCATCTACGGCTACGACCAGAG
This sequence comes from Kitasatospora sp. NPDC098663, assembly GCF_044760075.1. NCBI lineage: Bacteria > Bacillati > Actinomycetota > Actinomycetes > Kitasatosporales > Streptomycetaceae > Kitasatospora > Kitasatospora sp. NPDC098663. The sequence continues at coordinate 300,713 of NZ_JBIWAP010000003.1, forward strand.
CAACAAGTCCATCTACTGGGGCGACCCGTGGCCCAGCAGCAACCGCTACAACCTGGCGTCGTACAGCTACTACGCCGGCTACAACGGCCAGTTCAACTGGAACGACTCGCTGTACCGGATCGGGGCGTGACACCATGACGCACTTCCGCGCCCCGCGCGCCCTCGCCGCCATCGCCCTCGCCGGCAGCGGACTGCTCGCCGCCGCCCCCGCCCTCGCCGCCACCCCGGCCACGGCAGCCGGCGTCCCGGCCGCCCCGTCCACGGCCGACGTCACCGCGGCCGCCGCGGCGGCGAAAGCCGCCCCCGTCGTGCAGACCCTCGGCGGGTTCTTCGCCCACGGCTCCGGTCAGGGCTCCTCCGACACCCGCCAGGCGCAGGCCGCCGCCCCCGCCCGGGTGGTCGGTGACACCGTGCCCGTGTACTACCTCAACCCGGACTTCGTCGCGGCGGCCTCCGTCGGGGCGTCGGTCGCGAAGTTCGCGTTCATGGCGACCGAGGCCGACGCGGCCGACGGCCGCAAGGCCTCGGTGTGGACGGCCCCCGACCCCCACGCCGGCGGATCCTGGGCCGAGATCAACATAGCCTCCGGCAGCGACGAGACCGACCACGCCGCCGCCGCGACAGCACTGGGCCGGGGCGCCGTCGCCTTCGAGGAACCGCAGATCAGGGCCTGGTACGCCCTGGTCGACGGCCAGGTACGGCCGCTCAACCCGGACGCGGTCCGGTCCGTGGGCGACGCGGGCATCACCCTCGCCCAGTACCAGCAGGTGGTCCACGACCGGTACGCCGACAAGCTGCCCGGCACCGACTACGCCAAGGCGCACCTGCTCGGCGGCTTCGACCGGGGAACGTCCCCCGTCGCGGCGCCGGCCGGCGACTCCACCCCGACCACCGCCCTGCTCACCGGGGCGGGCACCCTCCTCGCCGCCCTCGGACTCGGCACGGCGCTACTGCGCCGCCGCCGGGCGGGCCGCGGCACCGCCTGACGGCACCGTCGCTCGGCTTCCATCCTGCGAACGGCGCCGACGGCGGGACACCTCCGGGTGTCCCGCCGACGGCGCGTTGTGGTGGAAAGCCCGCACAGCAATTGACTGCACGTCACTTATTAATTCGACGACCGCCTCGGGCCCTTTAGCGCACGCGATTGGTGACCCTCTTCGCATGTCGGACACCTCCCCCACCTGGGGTTATGTCATCGAAATGACTCCATTTCTCACGACTCCTCAGCGTAAGCGATCTGTTACACAATCGTCATCCTGATTGGTCACTGGGAGTCAGCTGAGAGTGAGAGATTGTGCTTCGGCTTCGATCAAGCCATTCAAAACAATGCACATCTCTTGAGAGAGTCTTTGATGAAACGACGGTCTCGGGCCTCGTCCGATTTTGCGGGCGGGGCCTTCTCTACGCGTCGGATGCGCCCCGTATCAGCGCTCCTGACGCTCGGCCTGCTGGTGCAGGCCGGCGTGGTGGTGGACGCGGTGACAGCCGCTCCGGCCACCGCCGCGCCCACACCCGCCACTCCGCCCGCCGCTCCCGCCACCGAGGCACCTGACGAGGCTTCGGCGCTGCTCTCGGCCCGGCTGCAGAAGCGGCGGATCGAGGTCACCAACGCCCGGACCGAGTTCACCACGCTGTGGGCGAACCCGGACGGCACGCTGACCTCCGACCGCTCCACCGGCCCGATCCGGATGAAGGTCGGCGAGGCCTGGGTGCCCGTCGACACCACGCTGGTGCAGACCCCGGACGGCAAGGTGGCGCCGAAGGCGCACCCGGGCGGGGTGGTCTTCGAGGGCGGCGACGCCGGGGTGACGGTCGGCGACAGCCTGCCGGGCGCCGCGATACCGACGACCGCGCCGACCACTGCTCCGAGCGCCGCGGCCACCACCGCGCCGACCACGGCACCGGCGACGTCGCCCAGTGCGATACCGACGGCCCCCGCTTCCGCGTCCCCGTCGTCGTCTCCGTCCGCCTCGGCTTTGGCTTCGGCTTCGGCTTCGGCTTCTGCCTCTGCCTCTGCCTCTGCCTCTGCTTCCGCCTCGGCTTCCGCTTCGGCTTCGGCTTCGGCTTCGGCTTCGGCTTCGGCCGACGCAAGCCGGGCCTCCCGCAGCGGCGCCCGCGCCGCCGCCCAGGCCGCCGACCCGCAGTCCGCCCCGGCCCCGGTCCCCGCCGAGCGCGAGCTGGTCAAGATCGGCTCCGGTGAGCAGCAGGTCAAGTTCGGCTGGCTGGGCAAGCTGCCCAAGCCCAAGCTGGAGGGCAACAAGGCGACTTACGTCAACGCCCGCCCCGGTGTCGACCTGGTCCTCGAAGCCACCCGGACCGGTTTCGAGCAGTTCCTGATAGTCAAGGACCGCTCCGCCGTCGCCCAGACCGGCACGATGACGATCCCGCTGGACACCACCGGGCTCACCGTCTCGCCGCAGCAGGACGGTTCGATCCAGCTGCTCGACAAGGCGACCGGCAAGAGCGCGGTCAAGATCCCGGCCCCCGTCATGTGGGACGCCGCGATCGACCCGGCCTCGCAGGAGCACCTGAACCGCGGCCCGGTGACGATGGAGGTGCGCGGACAGGGCGCGGACACCGAGCTGGTGTTCACCCCGGACGCCGCCTTCCTCGCCGACTCGAAGACCCAGTTCCCGGTCACCATCGACCCGGTGGTGGACGTCGACACCACGTTCGACACCTACGTCCAGACCAACGAGAACATCGACGCCTCCGCGTCGACGGACCTCAAGCTGGGCAGCTACGACGGCAAGGTCGTGGCCCGGTCGTTCCTCACCGTCCCGGGCGGGTCGTTCAACGGCAAGCAGATCCTGGGCGCCACGCTCAACCTCGCCAACTACCACTCCTCGTCCTGCGTCCCGAAGCAGTGGGAGGTCTGGAACGCGCCCGGCGCGGCCTGGTGGACCCGCTGGGGCAACCAGCCCGCGATGGAGAAGAAGTGGGCCACCTCGAACGACACGTACGACGTGGCGAACGACGGTGACAACCACGACTGCTATGCCCCCGACGGCACGTTCTGGGCCAAGGCCGACGTCACCGAGATGATCCGGTACTTCGCCGGGTTCGGCTACAACGACTACGGGTTCGCCCTCAAGGCGGCCGACGAGTCGAGCAACCTGTCCTGGAAGAAGTTCAGCTCCGCCGAGGGCTACTGGCCTCCGTACCTCTCGATCACCTACAACACCGTCCCGGCCACCCCGGCGACGGTGGAGGTGCTGCCCTCGCAGCAGGGCAACCCGCGCTACACCTCGGACGCGAACCCGCGCTTCCAGGTGCAGGCGGCCGACCCCGACGGCGACCCGCTGAAGGTCTACCTGGACCTGTGGCGCGGCGGCACGTTCCTCGGCAGCATCGTCCGGGACACCCCGAACGGCACGATCGCGACCGTCCGCCCCTCCGACTACGGCATCGCCAAGCTCGACGAGGGCGTCCAGTACACGATCTGGGCCATGCTCGACGACGGCAAGTCCCGTTCCGGCTGGGTCGGCACCAACGTCATCGCCGACACCGTCAAGCCCGGTACGCCGTTCGTGAGTTCGGCGGACTACCCGGCGGACGGGCTCTGGCACGGCACCGCCAACCAGGCCGGGTCGTTCACCTTCTCCCCCGCCCCCGGCACCGACGACACCGCGGCCTACGTCTACACCCTGGACGGCGGCACCCCGGTGACGGTCGCCGCGACCGGCGCACTGACCACGTCGATCACGCCGACCACCGAGGGCCGGCGCGTGCTCAGCGTGCAGTCCAAGGACCGCGCGGGCAACCTGTCCCCGCCCGCGACGTACACCTTCCAGGTCGGCCAGGCGGGCATGAGCTCGCCCGTCAACGGCACCCAGTCCGCGAAGCGCGTCAAGCTCGCGGTCGACGCGCAGGCGCAGTTCCAGCGCGTCGTCTACCAGTACCGCCGTGGCCCCGGCGCCGCGGAGTACAACGTCCCGCGCACCAACCTGACCAAGGCGGACAACACCGCGGTCACCGAGGACAAGCCGCGGCTCGCGGACCTCGGCCCGCACGCCAACTGGAGCGTCCTCGACACGCTCGGGCAGGTCGGTGGCGTCGTCCAGGTCCGCGCCCTCCTCTTCCCCGAGGACGGCTCCGGCAACGGCTACGCCACCGTCTGGAACACCATCACGGTGGACCGCAACGCCGACGGTGCGGCCGGAACCACCATCGGTCCCGGCTCGGTCAACCTGCTGACCGGTGACTACTCGAACGACGTGACCGACGCCGGCGAGTTCGGCATGACGGTCAAGCGCACCGCGTCCTCTCGCGACACCCGTCGCGGCTGGCAGCCCCAGGGCGAGCGCCTGACGCTCAACCAGCGGCAGGTCGGCACCGACCTCACCGGCTTCACCGCCGGCCAGGCGACGCTGTCCCGCTCCACGGCCCGCGGCCACGACAACTCGCCCGACTCGCTCCTGGTCGTCCCGGCCAGCTCCGGCTGGGACTCCTTCGCCGCGCTCGGCCCCGAGTACGCGCTCGGCCAGGGCATGCAGCCCGGCAAGACCTACCGCCTCACCGGCTGGATCTACGTCCCCGGCGCGACCGGCCTGGACAACCCGCTGGCCGATCGCGGCCTGCGGATGGTCGGCGTCTACCGCACCCCGGCCGGCTACGGCGAGACCGCCTCTCCGAAGGCGTCGTTCACCGACGGCTGGCAGCAGCTGACGCTGGACCTGACGGTGCCCAAGGACGCCACCGCGGCCTGGTTCCGCCTCTACAACGGCAACACCGCCGGCAGCGGCAAGGAGGTGTTCTTCGACGACCTGTCGCTGAAGGAGATCGTCGCCCCGTTCGGCCCGCAGTGGGCCGGCGGCCCGGACGCGGGCACCGGCTCGGACTACCGGGCGCTGTCTTTCCCGCAGTCCGACCTGGTCGAGATCAAGGGCATCGACGACTCATCGCTGACCTTCGCCAAGGGCAGCGACGGAACGTTCTTCCCAGAGCCAGGCGCCGACACAATGGCCCTGAAGGCCGTCCCGGCCAAGTCCGGCGCGATCGTCCTGTCCACCACGGGCCAGTGCATGGAGGTGCCGAACGGCGCGGCCGGCAACGGCGCCCGGCTGCAGCCCGCTCCGTGCACGGGCGCGGCCAACCAGCAGTGGACCCGTGGGGACGACCTGACCCTACGCCTGCTCGGCTACTGCCTCGACAATCCCTGGGGCCAAACCGACAACGCCACCCCGCTCGTCCTGTGGGGCTGCAACGCCGGCGACAACCAGCAGTGGGAGGTACGCGCCGATGGCACGGTGGCGAACCGCCACTCGGGCAAGTGCCTGGACGCCGACAAGGGCGCCTCGATCTGGGTCTGCTGGGCCGGCCCCAACCAGATCTGGGACATCCAGACCGCTGGCACCACCTACGAACTGGCCCAGCCCGACGGCTCCAAGACTGTCTTCGCCCGCCAGGCCGGCTCCAACATCTACCAGGTGACCAGCGAGACGGGGCCCGACGCCGCGTCGACCACCCGCTACCAGTACGACACCGTCGACGGCCGCTCACTCGTCAAGCGCGTCGTCTCGGCCGTCGAGCCTGGAATCGACGACGTCAACGGCTGCACCGTCGACCCGCTGCCACGCGGCTGCGAGGTGACGGAATACGACTACGCCAGGGCGACCGTCGCCACGGCCTCGACCCCGGGTGACTTCCTGGACCGGGTGCGGGGTGTGAAGGTCTGGTCGTGGAACCCGGCTACCTCCAAGCAGGAGGCCGTGGAGGTCGTGCACTATGCGTACGACGACCGCGGGCGTCTCGTCCAGGCCTGGGACCCTCGGCTGGCCGCACCGTTGAAGACCACGTACGGCTACGACGATGACGGCCGGGTCACCCGGATCAGTGCCGCCGGCGAACTGCCGTGGAACTTCGACTATGGCAAGGCTGCGACCGACCAGGACCCGGGCCGCCTCCTCAAGGTGCGCCGCGGCACACTCGCGCCGGGCACCAAGAACCAGCTCAACGGTGAGGCTGCCACCTCCGTGTTGTACGAGGTGCCGCTGACCCGCGACGCCGGCGGTCCATACGACCTGGCAGGCGGGGACGTGGCCAAGTGGGCACAGACTGACGCCCCCACCGACGCCACCGCCGTGTTCGGCCCGGAGGACAATCCGGTGGGGAACACGGCGTCTGCGGCCAAACCCGGCCCGGACGGCTACAAGCAGGCCGCCGTCTACTACCTCAATGCCTCCGGCAACGAGGTCAACGTCGCCAGCCCGTCCGTTACCCCTGGCGGAGACATCGACACCAAGGAGTACGACCGCTACGGCCATGTCGTACGGGCCCTGGAGGCGACCAACCGCTCGATCGCGCTAGGTACGCACCCGGAGGCGGACAGGTACGCAGCCGAGCTGAACCTCCCGACGGACTCCGCCTCGCGCGCACGACTGCTCGACTCCCGCACCGTCTACACGGCTGACGGCCGAGACGTGGCAGAGACGCTCGGCCCGGTCTACCGCGCCTCGCTCGCCGAACAGGTCAACGGCCAGACCAATCCGGCCGTCGTCACGGCCGAGGCCGAGAAGCTGCCGCAGCTCGGGACCAACGCCAAGGTCCAGATCGACAACGACTGCTGCGGCGTCACCTGGTCTGGTGGCGCCCACCTGAGCATCCGCGGCACGGCTGCGGGCGCGTTCGACGCCATGCGCGTCACCGTTCCCGAGGAGGGCGAGTACGTCCTCTCCGGCCAGCTGACGAAGAACAGCGACCACGGCGTGATCCAGTGGGCGATCGACGGCAAGGACGTCGGCCAGCGGATCGACACCTACAGCGCGAGCGCCGCGGTGGCCCCGTACACCACCGGCGCACCTGTGAAGCTGACGCGCGGCGACCACGAGCTGAAGCTCACCGTGGTCGACACCAACGCGGCCAGCAGCGGCGAGCGATTCCACGCCGGGCTCGACACCGTCACCCTCACCAAGGCGACCGTCAACCCGACGCTCGCCGCCGGGACTTCGGTCGTCGCGCGGGACCACAACACCAACACCTACGACGAAGGGAAGCCCGACGGCCAGGCCTACCACCTGGTCACCACCGCCACCGACGGCGCCCGCATCGACGGCTACGCCGACGACGTCGAACTGCGCGTCACCAAGCACGGTTACGACGCCCCGATCGGCGGCACTCCTGGCTGGACGCTGAAGACGGCCACCTCAGTCACCACTGACGCGCTCGGCGCCAAGTTGACCTCCACGGTCAGGTACGACAGTTCCGGGCGCGCGTTGGAGTCGCGCAAGCCGGGGTCCAACGGCAGCGACGCCGGGACGGTCAAGTCCGTGTTCTACACGGCCGGGACCAACCCGGACGACGCGGCGTGTGCCAACCGTCCGGAGTGGGCGGGCCTGCCGTGCGTCACCCTGCCGGGCGGGACTGCCACCGGGTCGGACGCCTCGCGGATGTCCGTCACGCTGCCGGTGAAGCGGGTCACCCGCTACTCCCCGTTCGGTGAACCGGAGGAGACCACCGAGACCAACGCGGGCAAGTCTCGTAAAACCGTCACCACGTACGACGGGCTCGACCGGATCACCTCCACCGAGATCACCTCGGACGAGGGCAAGCCACTGCCGAAGGTCACCACCGAGTACGACCCGGCGACGGGCGACGTGGTAAAGACCACCGCGGATGGCAAGTCCATGACCCGGGTCATGGACGCCCTAGGCCGACTGATCTCCTACACGGACGCCGACGGCGGCACCACCACCACGGAGTTCGACAAGTTCGGCAAGCCGGTGAAGGTGAGCGACCCAACCGGGTCCACGACCTACGCCTACGACCGCGCGAAGGAGCCGCGCGGGCTGGTCACCTCGGTCAACGACAGCGTCGCGGGCGAGTTCACCGCCAAGTACGGCCCGTCCGGGCAACTGGTCGAGCAGACCTACCCCGGCGGCATCGTCAGGAAGGACACCTTCAACGCCGTCGGTGAAGCCACCAGCCGCGCCTATACCCGCACCTCCGACAACACGGTGGTCTGGGCCCAGACCACCGACATGTCCACCCAGGGCCAGGTCGCCAAGGACACCAGCTCCACGGCCACCCGCTCCTACCAGTACGACCGGCTCGGCCGGCTGGTGAAGGCCGAGCAGAGCACGGTCGCCACCGGCTGCGTCACCCGGCAGTACGCCTTCGACGCCCACTCCAACCGCCTGTCCAAGCAGACCTCCCCGCGCGGGGCGGCCGGCGAGTGCAGCACGGCCGGGGCCACGGCGGAGAACCACACCTACGACAGCGCCGACCGGCTCACCGACGCCGGCTTCGTCTACGACGCCTTCGGGCGCACCGTGAAGACCGCCACCGGCGCGACCAACACCTACTGGGCGAACGACCGCGTCGCCGCCCAGGAGAAGGGGGACACCAAGCAGGAGTGGGCCGTCGACGCCGCCCACCGTCTGACCGCGTTCACCACCAGCAAGAAGCAGGCCGACGGCACCTGGGCCAACGCCACGTCGAAGCTCAACCACTACGGCGACGACTCCGACCACGTCCGCTGGACCATCGAGGACACCACCCAGGGCACCCTGACCCGCAACATCTCGGGCCCGGACACCGACCTGGTCGCCACCACCAGCAAGACCGGTGACATCCAGCTCCAGCTCACCAACCTGTTCGGCTCGGTGATCGTCACCACCGACACCGCACTCACCAAGCCCGTGGTGCTGGACTTCGACGAGTTCGGCATACCCCAGGACGGCCAGGCGAACGTCCGCTACGGCTGGCTCGGCGGCAAGGAGCGCTCCGCGGAGGCACTGGACGGCGACATCCTCATGGGTGCCCGCCTGTACAGCCCGGCCCTCGGCCGCTTCCTCCAGGTCGACCCGGTGCCAGGCGGCAACGCCAGTCCGTACGACTACTGCACCGGTGACCCGGTCAACTGCACCGACCTCGACGGCAACTGGGGCATGCCCAAGTGGCTGAAGAAGACGGTGGAGGTCGTCGCCAAGGTCGCCGAGGTCGCGTCCTACATCCCCGGCCCCATCGGCGCGGTGGCGGCAGCCGTCTCCTCGGTCTCCTATGCGGCGACCGGCAACTGGGAGAAGGCCGCTGAAATGGCCGTCACCGCGGTCGCTGCGACCGTCGGCGCCGGACCAGTGGTCAAAGCCGCCGCAACGGCAGTCAAGACCACGCGGGCGGCAGCGCGCAGCGGGAAGGTCGTCTCCACGGCGAGAAAGGTGTTCCGGCAGACTGGATGCAACTCCTTCGCACCTGACACTCCGGTGCTGATGGCGGACGGGACGTACCTGCCGATCTCACAGGTCCAGGTCGGGGACTACGTCACCTCAATCGCCCCAGAGACCGGTGAAGCCACCTTCCAGCCGGTGCTGGCCGTCATCTCCGGATACGGCACCAAGCATCTGGTCGCGATCGACACCGACGACAATCCGTCGAACGGTTTCATCGAAGCAACCGCCGAACACCCTATCTGGATCAACGACCGAGGCTGGACCAACGCCGACCAGGTGAATCCCGGCGATGAAATACTGGACTCCAGCGGGACTTCGCACGCCGTGTATGCGGTGTTCGATCGGGGCTCGGTCGAGGATCAGCTGGTCTTCAACCTCACCATCGGCGATGTGCACACCTTCGTGGTCGGCGCGGGCGACACTGATGCACTGGTCCATAACTCGGAAGATTTCCCAGAATGCAAGATTCCGGTGCGCATGCGAAACGGCGACGGAATCTTCATGCCAGGCCCGTTCGCCCGAAAGGCCATCAAGGCACCAAGTAGCGCACAGCGCTTCCGAATTCCGGTACGCCGAGCTGTCAACGCCATCGGAGACCGGTTCGGCTGCCACCGCTGTAGCGCCAAGACCCCAGGGGCCAAGAACTGGATTCCGGACCACTGGCCGGCGAACGCCGTACTGAACAAGCTCGGCCTGCTGAACAAGCGCCCCCAGCTTCTTCTGCCGCACTGCCTCAAATGCTCAAATATCCAGCGCAATGCAATGAGCGCGCACGCCCGAAGGAGGTGATAGGATTTTGACCCGAATGCCGCGCCGCGAGACGAGGTTGACATGTTGATTAAATTTTTTGCCGCTGGCCCGATGGATGGCGACCAGGTCTCTGACAAAATCTGCGACCTGCTGGACGTCTTCAATTCCATCCCGCAATTCGTGGCCAACGATGACTGGCAGATCGACATCATGGAGGCGGAGGAGGACGAGACTTTCGAGGGCCACCCCGACGCCGAGCCCGGAGGCTGGATGATCGAGTGCGCGCCCCGCGACGGACTCAACCTTCAGGAGGTCGAGCGCGTGACGACGGCGATCGAGGCGATCGTCCGCGAGACCGGAGGGACTAAGGTCTCGCGGCTGATCGAGCAGGAAGAAGAGTAAATCCCAGCCGACAAGCCGGTGGTGGTCAAGAACCCTTGACCACCGCCGGCTTGCGTCGTTCAGCGGACGGGAGCCGCCTCCCAACGGCGCTCGCGAAGCTCGCCCCCCCATGACGGCTACACGCTCAAGAACACGACAATTTCGTCCCTGATCCGGGAGTCCGGGCGGTTCGTCGGGGTCGAGACGGTTGAGGTCACGGCTTCGATGCAGCCTCCAGCGCCCGGGAGAGGGCGGTGAGGAGGGGGAGGGTGGGGGCGGCGTGGCCCGCCTCGATGGTGCGGACCTGGGCGTCGGTGAGGTCGGCGCGCTTGGCGAGGTCCGCGACGGAGAGGCCGAGGGCGGTGCGGCGCTCGCGGACGGCGCGGGCGAGGGCTCCGGCCGGATCGCCGTCGGGGTGGGTGGGGAAGTCCTCGATCAGGGGGCGCGCGCGGTTCACCGGACCTCCTCATACGCGGGTGGGGGCGCACAGCCTGGCACATGATCAGAGCAGGAAGTGCGAAGCGGCGGTCAAGGATTCTTGACCGCCGCTTTGTCGTCCGGCCGCTTGACTCGCTACGTGACGGGGTGCGGGTGCCCGAGGTGGGGGAAGACGGGGAGGACGTCGGTGTGCGGGAGGATGTGGTCGCTGGTGATCTTGCCGCCGGAGACCATGGTGAGACGGGCCGAGGTCACGTCGTCGACGAGGGTGCGCCCGTTGGGGTAGGCGGCGGGGCGGGAGCGGTCGTAGCGGAGGATGTCCGGGAGGACGAGCTTGAGGGTCTCGGTGGCGGCCGCGGTGGTGTAGTCCCCGGTGTGCTGGAGGACGGCCGTCCAGGCCTCGCGGTAGGTGTCCCAGTCGTCGGCCGGCTCGCCCGCGTTGTACGCGTCCTTCACCTCCTCCTTGTTGAAGTAGGCGGTGAGGGAGGGGTGCGCGCCACGGTCGACGGAGACGAGCTGCCCGTCCTGGCGGAGGCTGACCCGGGCCCAGACGCCGATCGTCGGGTCGGGGCCGAGGTCACTGTCGGGGACTTCGAGGGCGATGCCGAAGACGTTGGCGTCGGCCATGGCGTCCTTGCCGGTCCAGGTGAAGTTGTCGACGATCCCTTCGAGGTCCGCGAAGAAGGGATCGCTGCGCAGGCCGACGGAGAGCTTGCGGCCGTTCGCCTCGATGACGTCGGGCGCGTCCCCGAAGGCGACCGGGGCTTCGGAGAACAGGACGTCCCCGGTGGGCTCGTGCTTCTGCGCGGCGGCGCCGGTCGCGCGGTGGACGGTGACGGTCTGGGCACCGGTGTGGGTGGGGGCGGAGAAGGTGAAGGAGTAGGCGACGTCGGCACGGTGGTCGCCGTCGTTGTCGATGTTGATGCGGTAGACGGCGTCGGGGTGGAACTCGGCCGCCTGGGTGGGGGCGTAGGGGTTCGCGTTCATGATCAGGACGGTCCGGCCGAGCGCGTCGGCGGCCGGGAAGGCGAACACGTCGGTCAGGTCGAGCCGCGAGTCGCCTCGGGGCGAGCGGAGGTTGGGGCCGCTGAGGTGATGGGACATGGGACCGTTGGTAGCAGCCCCCACCCGGCACCAGCCCGACGACACCCGCGCTCCGCCCACCCGTCCGCCGATTGGCCGCGATCTCCCGGCGGACCATCTCCCGGCGGACCTCCACCGGCTCGTCGCGCGGAAGCGGCGAGCCGGTGGCGGAGACCGATTCAGACCTCGACAGTCGCAGCGAACGCCACGAACGCCCGCCGTCAGCCCCCGGCCCGCACGCCGCCGCCGCCGCTACCGAACACCGCCTTGATGAGCCGGTCCAGCGCCTTCGGGAACTCCTGCGCCGGGTCGGACGCGGAGTCGCCGGTGGTCAGTCCGGCAGTCAGGGTCTTGCTGCCGTCGGGGGTTCCGATCATCAGTGCCCCGTAGCCGCCGGGGGCGCCGCCGTTGTGGTGGACGATGGTGCCGCCGTCCGGGCCGAGGTCCTGGACGAACAGGCCCAGGCCGTAGCCGAGCGCCCCGTACGGCGTGCGCATCTCGTCCAGCAGGGGGGCTGGCAGGAGCTTGCCGCCGAGCAGGGCCGCGAAGAAGGTGTGGAGATCCCGGGTGGTCGAGATCAGGTCGCCGGCGCCGACCAGGAGGGAGAGGTTCTGGCGGGCGACGTCGACCACCTTCCACTGGTCGCCGTCCTGGTAGCGGTAGTAGCCGTGGGCGTGCGGCCCGGGGAGCTCCGGCGAGTCGCCCGGCACCACGGTGTCCCGCAGTCCGAGCGGCCGCAGGATCCGCCGCCGCATCTCCTCGGCGTACGGGCGGCCGCCGGCCTGCTCGATCAGGAGCACGGCCAGCGTGTAGTTGGTGTTGGAGTAGCTCTGGTCGGTGCCCGGCTCGAACCGTGCCGGCTTGGAGAGGGCGAACTGCACGAGTTCTTCGGGCCGGTAGCTGTGGAACCGGTTGTCCACCCATTCCTTCCCCATCGCGGGGATCCCCAGTACGAACGTTCCGTCGGGTTCGAGGTCGCCGGTGTAGCTGGCCAATCCGCTGGTGTGCTGGAGCAGCATCCGTACGGTGATCCGCCGGTCCAGCCCGAACTGCGGCAGGTGGTCGGCCACCGGGGTGTCCAGCCCGATCGCGCCGTCGGCCACCAGCTGCAGCACCAGCGTGGCGACGAAGGTCTTGGTGGTGCTGCCCACCCAGAACGTCCCGTCCACCGACGGCTTCGCGGCCTCGCCCAGCTTGCGCACCCCGGCGCTGCCGACCCATTCCCCGCGCTCGTCGTGCACGCGCAGCTGTATCCCGGCGAAGCCGGCGTCGACGAACTCCTGGGTGGCCTGCTGCAGTTCCGGGCGGTCCTGGGCGGTGTCGTTCCCGACGGTGTGGAGGGTGCTGGTCATGGTCGTTCCTCGTCTCACGGTGGGATGTGCGCGGCGCAGTTCGGGGGTGGGTGAGCGGTGCCGCGTCAGAGGCTGCGGGCGGTGATGTCGCCGTAGGCGGTGGTCGCGTGGATGTTCAGGCCGGCGGCGGCGCCGTCGGTGTTCTTGAGCGCGTTGTGGATCCGGCCGTGGGTGGTGCCGGCGTCCAGGGAGGCGGAGACTCCGCGGGCGGCGCCGACGGACACGTCGCCGGCCTCGGTGCGCAGCGTGACCGTGCCGTGCACGGCTTCGGCGATGTGGATGTCGCCCTTGGCGGTGGTGATCTCGGCGGGGCCGTTGAGGCGGCCGACGGAGATGTCGCCGGCGAGGACGGCGAGGTGGGCTCCGGCGGTCTCGTCGAGCTTGACCGAGGCCTGCGCGCCTTCGAAGGTGACGTCGCCGAGGCGTCCGACGCCCCGGAGTTCGGCGCTGGCCGTCTTCGCCTGGATGCGGGAGCCGGCGGGCAGTTGGACGGTCACCTCGACGGTGCCGGACTGGCCGAGGATCCGGTTCTCGGCCGCCGCCGCCTCGATCCGCAGGACGCCGTCGGCGTATTCGACCGTGGTCCGCTCCGCCGCCTTCACGTCGCGGCTCTTCGAGGCGTCGGCGGGCAGGACCTCGACCGTGGTGTCGGCCCGGTCGGCGGCGATGAACCGGATGTGCCCGGCGGGGATGTCGAGGACGGCGGAGACCGGGGCGGGGGTGGCGAACTTCTGCATGATGCTCTCCTGCGGCTCGTTGTTTCTGACAACGGAAACGCTACGTTGCCTTCACGCCACACGGCAACAGCAATGTTGTACGCAATCGACATCACTGCAGGTCAATACCCTATTATCGTTGCAACAGTTGCAGATTTAACGCAACGTCAGCCGGGCCGCCCGTTGCACTGGATTGAGCGTGAACGCTATGCGCCGGCCCGCCCCGGCGCGCCGCCGCATCAGCCCACGGATGTAAACCCCCAGGCCAATGCGCGCGGCCGCACCGTCATCCGGTGGTCGGATGTGGCCGGGTGCGCCGCGATGACAGCCTTCCGTTCAGGTGCACGGAGATCCACCGGACGGTCCGGACGGCCCGTCAGGGGCGCTTGCCCGACAGCCCGGTGTCGAACGACGACCGCACCCGCGAGGACCGCGCGCCTCGGCCCGGTTCCGTCCAGCACACCCAGGGAGGGCCCATGACCACCACGCCGTTCACGAGCCGACACGCCATGACGCGCCGCCGCCTGCTGGGGGCCGCACTGGCCGCCGGAGCCACCGGGGCCGCCGCGCCGCTCGCCCTCGCCCGCCCCGCGTGGGCGGCAGGCGGGGCCGCCGCCCCCGCCACGCCCGCCGCCACCACGCCCGGCGGCCCGGCGCGGCTCACCCTGCCCGAGCCCACCGGGCCGCACCCCGTGGGCACCGTCCCGCTGCACCTGCTCGACGCCTCCCGCCCGGACCCGCTGGCCGGCCCGGGCCGGTTCCGCGAGCTGATGGCGAGCGTCTGGTACCCCGCCCGCGAGGCCGGGGCGTACCCGCTCGCGCCCTGGATGACCGACGGCGCACTGCGGGCGTTCCTCGCGGACACGGGCTTCGCCATCGACCCCGCGCTCGCTCCGCTCACCTCCGGCCGCGTGGGCGCCCCGGTCCACCGCGCGGGCCGCCGCCTGCCCGTCGTCGTCTACTCGCACGGCGCGCACAGCCACCGCGCCGACCACACCGTGATGGTCCAGGAACTCGCCAGCCACGGCTACGTGGTGGTCACCGTCGACCACACCCGCGACGCGATCACCGAGTTCCCCGACGGCCTGGTCCTCACCCCGGACCGGAGCGTCCCGATGGGGCCGAAGGACTTCGCCGCGGACATCCGCTTCCTCCTCGACCAGGTGGAGGCCCTCGCCGCCGGGCGCAACCCCGACGCCGACGGCAGGCCGTTGCCCGCCGGGCTGCTGCACGCCCTCGACCCGGACCGGATCGGCATGTTCGGCTGGTCGAAGGGCGGTACGGCCACCGTCTACACCATGCTCACCGACCGGCGCGTCCGCGCCGGACTGAGCCTGGACGGCCCGATGCAGCCGACCATCACCACCGACCTGGACCGGCCGTTCATGATGATGACCGCCGAGTTCACCCGGGCCGGCCAGCCGGACGTCGCCGAGTTCTGGACGCACCTGCGCGGCTGGCGGCTCGACGTCCAGGCCCAGGGCGCCGTGCACGTCTCGTACGGCGACAACCAGGTGCTGATCCCGCAGGCCGCCGAGCTCCTCGGCCTGACCGACGAACAGGTCCGGGGCATGATCGGCACCCTCGACCCGGCCCGCGCGGTGAAGATCCAGCAGGCGTACCCGGTGGCCTTCTTCGACCTGCACCTGCGGCACCGCGCCGGCCGCCTCCTCGACGGGCCGTCCGCGGCCTTCCCCGAGGTGACGTACCTGCCCTGAGGCGCTGCCCTGACACGTCGCCTCGCGACACTGCTCCGCGACCGTGGCGGCCGGCCCCTCCCCGGGGTCGGCCGCTACGGCGTTTCGGCCCGGATCTCGTCCAGCGACTCCCCCAGCACCCCCTTGGCCCGGGTGAACCAGTCGGCGATCACCGCGATCTCGTCCGGCGTGTAGTCGGCGAACAGCGCGCCGATCCGCTCGTAGAACGGGCCGTAGACCTGGAGGATGCGCTGCTGCGCGTCCTCCGCCATCACCACGCGGACGCGCCGACGGTCGGCCGGGTCGGCCTCGCGGCGGGCGTAGCCGGTCTTCTCCAGCCGGTTGAGCACGCCGGTCACCGCGCCGGTGGTCAGCTGCGCGCGCTCGGCGAGGTCGCCGGCGGCCAGCGGCTCCCCGGCCATCGCGGCCTCGATGACGAAGCCGAGGCAGGTCAGGTCCGTGACGTTGAGCCCGAGCCGGGCGGCGATGTCCTGCTGGCCGAACTGCGCCAGCGCGATCATCCGGTCCATCGCGTAGAGCGCCTGCTCGGGCGTCGCCCTGGGGCGCGGCTTGCCCTTCACCCGATATCTCCTTAGCATCTAAGTTACTTAGCTCGTGAGATAAACGGTTCGACCCGTCCATCCCGACCCGCCCATCACACCAAACGAGGAGCAATGAGCGCACACGGCGACCACGACATGGGGCACACCATCGCCGGCTGGACCGGCTCCGTCATCGCGATCCTCGGCTTCACCGTCGCGGGCGCCGCCCTCGTCCTCGGCTCGGCCGCCGGGCTCTGGGCCGGCGGGATCCTCACCGCCCTCGGCGCGCTCGCCAGCTGGCTGCTCCACCTCGCCGGCTGGGGCAAACCCACCGGCCCGCGCCCGCCCGCCCACCGGCACTGGCGCACCCCCGACCCGACCGGCCGCCAGGGCCACCCCCACTGCCTCGGCTGCCGCCTCGCCGGCCGCACCCCGGCCCCGATCCAGGCGCCGGCCCCCGCCCCCGCACGGGCCCAGCGGCACATCAGCGCCTGAGACCCGCCGACACCGCCGGTTCCGCACCCGCCCGATACGGCTTCGCCAGCACCGGCGCCCCCGCACGCCGCGGCCCCCGTCGGGCTGCCTGCCCGACGGGGGCCGTCGCGTTGCCCGGCTCAGACCGAGGTGCCCTGGGTGACGGGGGCCGTGGCGGTGGGCGGGGCGGTGCTGCCGGCGGTGCTGCCGAGGGCGCGCTGGACCTTGGCGACGGCGGCGCGGTACTGGAACGAGGCCAGCTGGGAGGAGTCGCCGCCACGCTGGAAGAAGCCGAAGGCCATGCCGACGGTGCCGAAGCGCTCGACGCCGACGAAGGCGTTCAGCTGGACGCCGGCCAGGGTGCCGTCGAGGCGGACGGCGGGCGCGTCCTGGCGGTCGCCGAGGGTGACCGGGGTGACGGTGAAGGTCACCGAGTCGTTGGCACCGGCGTTGAAGGTGATGGTGTGGCAGCTCTTGAGGGCCGCGGTGGCGGCGCCGAGGTCGGTGGTGAGCTTTCCCGCGTCCTCGGCGGTGAGGGACTCGGTCACCATCGGGTTGCCGCCCGGGCCGTCCAGTTCGGCTTCGGCGTGCGGGGTCTCGGGGCCGGGGACGCCGGTGTGCATGTTGATCAGGTCGCTGAGGGCGTCGCAGCCGTTGGCCGGGGACGGCATCGTGCTGGGGCTCGCGCTGGGGCCGGCCGTACTGGGGACCTGGGTGAAGCCTGGGCCGACGTCGTCGACGGTGAGCAGGGCCGCGGTGAGTTGGTCGGAGGTGGGCAGGCCCTGGGCGGGCCGGCCTGGTGTCGCGGCCGCGGCGAGGTGGGCCGGGCCCAAGGCGACCGCCGCGGCGAGGGCGGCGGCGGCGAGGGCGTGGAGCGGCTTCGGGTGGGACATGCGGGCCCCCCGGTCGAGGGTGCGGGCAGGGACAGGCACCAGTGTCCCACCGGGCCCGACAGGGGGCTCGCGGGCGCGGATCGCCGCAGGTCAGACCCCCTGGTCCAGCTCGTCCGCCTGGTCCGCCGGGGGCACGTCGAGCGCTTCGAGCGCTTCGAGGGTTTCGAGGGTTTCGAGGGTTTCGGTGAGCCACTGCACCCAGAAGGCCTCCAACCCGATGCCCGCCCGCAGCACGGCGTGCTGGAGGCGGCTCTCCCCGGCCGTCGCCTCGGCCGGGAAGTCGTGCCGCTCGATCTCCCGGTAGTCGTCCAACTGCGCGCGGTGCAGCGCCAGGTGCCGCCGCACCTCGGCCGCCAGGCCGTCCGTGCCGACCACCGCGGCGGCGCGCAGCCGTAGCAGCAGCGGTTCGCGGACGGCGCGCGGCGCGGCGCCCTCGGCCGTCCAGCGGACGAGTTCGGCGCGGCCCTCGGGCAGGACCTCGTACTCCTTCTTCTGCCCGCGGACGGGGCCGGACGGCTGGAGGGCCCGGATCTGTCCGGAGGCCTCCAGCCGGCCCAGTTCGCGGTAGATCTGCTGGTGGGTGGCGGGCCAGAAGAAGCCGATCGACTTGTCGAAGCGCCGGGTCAGCTCCAGCCCCGAGGACGGTTTCTCCAGCAGGGCGGTGAGGATGGCGTGCGGCAGCGACATGCCGTCGATCCTAGGGTGTGCCCAAGGCGCGCCCAGGTCCTTGTCCGGCCGAACAGGACCCGGCGCGGAAGGAAGGGTCAGATCGCGGCGGCCAGTTCGGTGCCCTGCTTGATGGCCCGCTTGGCGTCGAGTTCGGCGGCGACGTCGGCGCCGCCGATCAGGTGGGCCTCCAGGCCGCGCTCGCGCAGCGCCTCGTAGAGGTCGCGGCGCGGCTCCTGGCCGGTACAGAGCACCACGGTGTCCACGGGCAGCAGTTGGCGCTCGCCGTCGACGGTGAAGTGCAGGCCGGCGTCGTCGATCAGGTCGTACGTCGCGCCGGCGACCATGGTGACGCCGCGGTGCCGGAGTTCGGTGCGGTGGATCCAGCCGGTGGTCTTGCCGAGCCCGGCACCGACCTTGCTGGTCTTGCGCTGGAGCAGGTGGACGGCGCGCGGCGGTGCGGGCCGCTCGGGGCGGCGCAGTCCGCCGCGCTCGCGGTACTCCGGGTCGATGCCCCACTTGGCCTGGAACACGGCCGGGTCGAGGCTGGCCGCGTCGCCCGGGTCGGTGAGGAAGCCGGCCACGTCGAAGCCGATGCCGCCCGCGCCGAGGATGGCGACCCGCTCGCCGACGGGGGCGCCGTCGCGCAGGACGTCGAGGTAGCCGACGACGCTGGGGTGGTCGACGCCGGGGAGGTCGGCGGGGGTTCGCGGGGTGACGCCGGTGGCGAGGACGAGTTCGTCGAAGTTCTCGGCGGCGAGCCGGTCGACGGTGGCGGTGGTGCCGAGGCGCTGGGTGACGGCCAACTCGGCGAGCCGGGTGCGGTAGTAGCGCAGCGTCTCGTCGAACTCCTCCTTGCCGGGCACGCGTCGGGCGGTGTTCAGCTGCCCGCCGATCGCCGCGGCGGCGTCGAACAGGGTGACGTCGTGGCCGCGTTCGGCGGCGGAGACGGCGAAGGCGAGCCCGGCCGGGCCGGCTCCGACGACGCCGATGCGCTTGCGCGATCTGGTGGGCGTGAGCACGAGTTCGGTCTCGTGGCAGGCGCGCGGGTTGACCAGGCAGGAGGTGATCAGGCCGCTGAAGGTGTGGTCGAGGCAGGCCTGGTTGCAGCCGATGCAGGTGTTGACGGCGTCGGCGCGACCGCCCTCCGCCTTGGCGACGAAGTCGGCGTCGGCGAGCAGCGGGCGGGCCAGCGAGACCAGGTCCGCGCAGCCGTCGGCGAGCAACTGCTCGGCGATCTCCGGGGTGTTGATGCGGTTGGTGGTGACCAGCGGGATGCCGACGGTGCCCATCACCTTCCTGGTCGCCCAGGCGAAGGCGCCGCGCGGCACGGAGGTGGCGATGGTGGGGATGCGGGCCTCGTGCCAGCCGATGCCGGTGTTGATGATGGTCGCCCCGGCGGCCTCGACGGCCTGGGCGAGGCGGACGACCTCGTCGAGGGTGGAGCCGCCGGGCACCAGGTCGAGCATGGAGAGGCGGTAGACGATGATGAAGTCCTCGCCGACCCGCTCGCGGACCCGGCGGACGATCTCCACCGGGAAGCGCATCCGGCGCTCGTACGGGCCGCCCCATTCGTCCTCGCGCCGGTTGGTGGTGGCGACGACGAACTCGTTGATCAGGTAGCCCTCGGAGCCCATGATCTCGACGCCGTCGTACCCGGCGCGGCGGGCGAGTCCGGCGCAGCGGACGAAGTCCTCGACGGTCTGCTCGACCTGTGCGGCGGTGAGCTCGTGCGGGACGAAGGGGCTGATCGGGGCCTGGAGGGCGCTGGGGGCGACCAGGTCGCGGTGGTAGGCGTAGCGGCCGAAGTGCAGGATCTGCAGGGCGATCTTCCCGCCGGCGGCGTGCACGGCGTCGGTGACGACGCGGTGGCGGTCGGCTTCGGCCCCGGTGGTGAGCATCGCGCCGCCCTCCCAGGGGCGCCCGGCCTCGTTGGGGGCGATACCGCCGGTGACGATGAGGCCGACGCCGCCGCGGGCCCGTTCGGCGTAGAACTCGGCCATCCGCCGGTAGCCGTCGGGGGCCTCCTCCAGGCCGACGTGCATGGAGCCCATGACGACGCGGTTGGGCAGGGTGGTGAAGCCGAGGTCGAGCGGGCTGAGCAGGTGCGGGTAGCGGCTGCTGCCGGGGGTGGTGCTCATCGACGCGCTCATCGACGTCTCCTGGGGGCGGCGGGGGTCGGTGTTACCGCAGAGTAGGGGACGGCGGCTCGATGTGCAACTAGTTGCATAAGGGGGTTGCGGGCCGGGGCCCGCGCTCTGCCGGTTCCCGCGAACTCCCGCGCATGATCCGCGTATTGTCAGATCGGCAGTGTCGGCAGCTCGGAAAGGACCGCCATGCGGGGCAGCTCGATAGCCGTGATCGGCGGCAGCATCGCCGGAAGCGCCTTCGCCGGGGCCGCCGCCCGGCTGGGAGCGGACCGGATCGTCGTCCTGGAACGCAGCGAGGGCCAGCTGGAGGACCGCGGCGTCGGGATCTGCATCAACGACGACCGCTTCGACGAACTGGTCCGCGCCGGCCACCTCCACGACGGCATCCGCCGCCACCGCCTCACCGTCCGCCGCTGGGTCACCCGGGAGACGGCCGAGGACCGCGGCGGCGACGGACCGGACGGGCGCGGGCGGGTGCTCTGGAAGCAGCCGATGCCGTTCCACTCCCACCACTGGGCCGTCCTCTGGCAGGCCCTGCGCGAACACACCCCCGACCGGGTCGAGTTCCGGCAGGGCCACATCGTCACCGCGGCCGGCACCGACCAGGACGGCGCCTGGACGGCCGCCCCCGACGGCACCCGCGAACCGTACGACCTGGTGATCGGCGCCGACGGCTACCGCTCGGTGGTCCGCGCGGCGGTCTGCCCGCAGGCCCGACCCGCGTACGCCGGGTACGTGTGCTGGCGCGGCAGCTACGACGCCGCACTGCTGGCGGAGCTCCCCGGCGGGGCCGCGGCCTGGCCGGAGGACGAGTGCGCCACCGTCTGCTACCCCGGCGGCCAGGTCGTGATCTACCGCATCCCCGGGCTCACCCCCGGCACCACCCAGGTGAACTGGGTCTTCTACGCGCCCACCCCCGCCTGGCTGCGCCTCGACGGCCCGACCAGCATCCCGGCGGGCACCCTCACCGACGAACAGCTCGACGAGCTGCGCCGGCTCGCCGAACGGCACCTGCCGCCGTACTGGGCCGCCCTGGTCACCCTCACCCCGCGCGAGCGGACCTTCCTCCAGCCCGTCTACGACCTGGAGACCCCGCGCCGCACGGCCGGCCGGCTGCTGCTCGGCGGGGACGCGGCCACCGTCGTCCGCCCGCACAACACCAGCGGCGCGGTGAAGGCCTTGCAGGACGCGCACGCCTTCGAGCAGGCCGGGCGGGCCGCCGCCGCGGACGGCGGGTCCTGGCCGGCCCTGCTGGCCGCGTACGACCAGGAGCGGGGCGTGGTCGGGCGGGAGCTCGTGGAACTGGGCCGACGGCTCGGCCGGGAGCAGGTCGCCGCCGCACCGGACTGGTCGGCCATGGACGAACCGGGAATGGACGCCTGGTGGCGCCGTCAGCTCACCGGCAGCGGGGGTTTCGGCGGCCACGCCCTCGGGCGTCCCGAGTGAGCGTGGGCCGCACAGGCCGGCGGCCGCCGAAACCCCGTCAGATCACCTGCTGCAACTCACCTGCCGCGATCAGACGTTGACGCCGTAGTCGGTCGCGATGCCGCGCAGACCGGAAGCGTAACCCTGCCCTATCGCGCGGAACTTCCACTCCGCGCCGTTGCGGTACAGCTCACCGAAGACCATCGCGGTCTCGGTGGACGCGTCCTCGCTGAGGTCGTAGCGGGCGATCTCCTGGCCGTTGGCCTGGTTCAGCACCCGGATGAACGCGTTGCGCACCTGCCCGAAGTTCTGCAGCCGGGCGTCGGCGTCGTAGATCGACACCGGGAAGACCACCTTCGCCACGTCGGCCGGCACCCGCGCCAGGTCGACCTTGATCTGCTCGTCGTCACCGTCGCCGCCACCGGTCAGGTTGTCACCGCTGTGCTCGACCGAACCGTCGGGGCTGCGCAGGTTGTTGAAGAAGACGAAGTGCTGGTCCGAGACCACCTTGCCGAGCGCGTTGCAGAGCAGCGCACTGGCGTCCAGGTCGTAGTCGGCGCCGGTGGTGGTGCGCACGTCCCAGCCGAGACCAACGATCACGGCGCTCAGGCCAGGCGCCTCCTTGCTCAGCGAGACGTTGCCGCCCTTGGCCAGTGAAACTCCCACAATGCCCTCCTCGATCTCTCCCTGCGGACGAATCTACAACACTGTAGAGATCACGGGAATCCACCTGCGGTCGGGCCCCACCCCGGGGATTTCTCAGGGGCTCCACCGGGAACCACCCGTCACCCCGGCCGCCGCACCCGCCGGGCCGAGGCCCCGCGGCCGCCCTAGACTGGCGGTGGATCCCCTGGTCCGCCCCGACCGGCGGCCCCCGCGCGGGAGGTTCCCCATGCGCCAGCGGTACAGCTTCCACCTCGACCAGGCCGGGCACTCGGTCACCGTCAACGTCCGCTCCGGCTGGATCACCGAGACCGAGTTGCTGGTGGACGGCAAGGAGTGCGCCTTCCACCGCGTCCACGGGCACGGCGTCTACCCGCTGACGCTCGCCGCCCAGCTCGCCGAGGAGCCGCCGCTGCCGCTCTCGGTGCGGCTGGACCGCGCGGGCGCGGCCGAGCAGCCGTACTCCTGTGTCCTGGAGGTCGCGGGAGCCGAGCACCCGATGCCGGAGCGCGCGGCGCGCTGATTCCCCCACCCGCTACAGGCGCCGCGCCACGATCTCCTCGACCGCCTTCCGGGCCCGCTCGGCGTCCTCGGCGACCAGGCCGATCCTGGTCCGGCGGTCGAGCACGTCGGCGACGTCGAGCGCGCCCTCGTGCGTGACGGCGTAGGCGACCTCGGCGCGCGTCACGTCCAGGCCCTCCGCGATCGGGGTCAACTCCCCGGCTGCCAGCACCTCCTGGGACGATCCGCCGTGGCGGGCGAGCAGCGAGCCGGGCACGGCGCCCGCCGGGAGCGGGCGGCTGTCCCGGTGGGCCGGGGCGCCGACCAGCGGCAGGCGGGCCGTCCAGCAGGCCCGGGCCGGCAGGCCGCGCAGCCGGACGGCGGCGTCCACCGCGTCCTCGGCCATCCGCCGGTAGGTGGTGAGCTTGCCGCCGACCACCGTGACCAGCCCGGACGGCGACTCCAGCACCGCGTGCTCCCGGGAGATGTCGGCGGTGCTGCCGCCCCCGGTGTCGATCAGCGGCCGCAGTCCCGCGTACGCGCCGCGCACGTCCGCCCTGGTCAGCGCGGTGCTCAGGGCGGCGTTGACGGTGTCGAGCAGGAAGGCGAGCTCGCCCTCGGCGGGCTGCGGCTCGTCCGGGATCGGACCGGGCGCGTCCTCGTCGGTCAGCCCGATCGCCACCCGGCCGAGCTGCTGGGGCAGCGCGAAGACGAAGCGGCTGGTCGAACCGGGCACCGGCACGGTGAGCGCCGCGGTCGGGTGGCCGAGCGCGGCGGCGTCCACCAGGAGGTGGGTGCCCCGGCTGGGGCGCAGCCTGATCGACGGGTCCACCTCGCCCGCCCAGACGCCGGTGGCGTTGACCACCGCGCCGGCCTCGACGGTCAGCGACTGCCCGGTGACGGTGTCGGTGAGCCGGGCGCTGCTGCCGGTCACGGACTCCGCCCGCACCCTGGTCAGCACGGTGGCGCCGTACTGCGCCGCGGTCCGCGCCAGCGCCACCACCAGCCGGGCGTCGTCGACGAGTTGGCCGTCGTGCGCGACCAGCGCGCCGGACAGTCCGGCGGTCCGCACGCCCGGCACCAGCTGCCGCGTCCGCGCGGCGCCGATCCGGCGCACCCGGGGCAGCAGCGCGGCCGGCGTCCCGGCGCCGATCCGCAGCGCGTCCCCGGCGTGGAAGCCCACCCGGATCAGCGAGGCCTGCCCGGGGCGCAGCAAGCCCGGGAGCAGCGGCACCAGTTGGGGCAGCGCGCGGATCAGGTGCGGGGCGGTGCGGGTCATCAGCACGCCGCGCTCGATCGCGCTCTCCCGAGCCACCCCGATCCGCCCGGAGGCGAGGTAGCGCAGGCCGCCGTGCACCAGTTTGGAGCTCCAGCGGCTGGTGCCGAAGGCCAGGTCGCGGGACTCGACCAGCACCGTGCGCAGCCCGCGCGAGGCGGCGTCCAGGGCCACCCCGGCGCCGGTGACGCCACCGCCGATCACCAGCAGGTCGACCCGCGGGTCGTCCCCCAGCGCTTCGAGTTCCGCCTGGCGCCGGCCGGCGTCGAGTCGGCTGGAGCCGGCGAAGGGAGCGGCGGAGGATTCGGCGGGGTGAGCGGCGGAGGATCCGGCGGGCGTCGAGGTCATGGCGCGAGGTATCCGTTCAGTGCTCTGGTCAGTTCGCGCCGCCAGGCGGCCTCCGGCAGCAGGGAGGCGACCATGCGGTGCGACTGGACGGTGGACTGGGCGATCAGCAGGACCATGGCGGCCAGTTCGACCGGCTCCCCGGCCCGGATCGAGCCGTGCGCCTGCCCCTGCTCGATGCCGGCCCGCAGCGCCTCCAGCAGGCCGCGCTGGCTGGTGCCGAGGCGCTCGACGACGTACTCCAGCAGCAGGTCGGAGTCGGCGGAGCGCAGCAGCGCGCCGAGCACCGGGTGGTCCCGCAGCCGGACGGCCACCTCGACGACCCCGTCGACGAAGGCCTCCCGGCCGATCGGGGCGCCGTCGCCCCCGAGGGTCAGGGCGACGCCCTCCCGGGTGGCCCGGATCTCCCGGGTGAGCAGGGCGCCGATCACCGCCCGGACGTCCGGCCAGCGCCGGTAGACGGTCGGTCGGCTGACCCCGGCGCGGCGGGCGATCTCCGCCAACTGCGTTCGGCGCACGCCGAGATGGACGATCAGATCGGCGGCGGCGTCCAGGATCGCGTCGTCGGTGCTGCGGGCGGGACTGCCAGGGGGCTCGGCGTTACTACTTGACATGATGTGTGAAACTGTAACGCATGGCACCTGAGACGCAAGCGGGACCGGCCGGCGCCGCGCTACCGCTCCCCCCGATGAAGTGGGACGCCTGGGGCGACCCGGCCCTCGCCAAGGAGCTGTCCGCGGACATCAAGGGACTGCTCGCCGCCGCCCTCGGCGTCACCGGCGACGCCACCCCCGGACCGGCCGCCGACGAGGTCCTCCTGCAGCCCTCACGGATCGCCGCCGACGACCTCAAGGCCCTCGCCGCCGCCGTCGGCGAGACCAACGTCAGCGCCGCCGACGCCGACCGGCTCCCCCGCGCCGGCGGCAAGTCGACCCCCGACCTGCTGCGCCGCCGCAGCCGGGCCCCCCAGGACGCGCCCGACGCCGTCGTGCTGCCCGGCGACGAGCAGGAGATCGCCGCCGTCCTCGCGCTGTGCGCCGAACGCCGCATCGCCGTCGTCCCGTTCGGCGGCGGCACCAGCGTCGTCGGCGGCCTCGACCCCGAGCGCGGCGGCCTCACCGCCGTCATCTCGCTCGACCTGCGCCGCCTCGACCGGCTCCACGACCTCGACGAGACCTCCGGCGAGGCCGTCCTCGGCGCCGGCCTCACCGGCCCGGCCGCCGAGGCCCTGCTCGCCGAGCGCGGCTACGAACTCGGCCACTACCCGCAGAGCTTCCGCTACGCCACCCTCGGCGGCTTCGCCGCCACCCGCTCCTCCGGCCAGGACTCGGCCGGACACGGACGCTTCGACGAGATGGTCCGCGGCCTGCGCGTCGTCACCCCCGCCGGTGTGCTCGACCTCGGCCGCGCCCCCGCCTCCGCCGCCGGCCCCGACCTGCGCGAACTCTTCCTCGGCTCCGAAGGCACCCTCGGCGTCATCACCGCCGTCCGGCTCCGCGTCCACCCGCTGCCCGCCGTCAAGGCCTACGAGGCCTGGAGCCTGCCCGACTTCGCCACCGGCAGCGCCGCCTTGCGCGCCGTCGAGCAGGCCGGCACCGGCCCCACCGTCATCCGGCTCTCCGACGAGGCCGAGACGATGGTCAACCTCGCCATGACCGAGCAGATCGGCGGCGCCCCCGCCGTCACCGGCTGCCTCGCCGTCACCGTCTTCGAAGGCACCACCGAACAGGTCGCCACCCGCCACCGGCTCACCCGCGACACCCTGCTCGCCGCCGGCGCCACCTCCCTCGGCGAAGCCCCCGCCCGGGCCTGGGAACACGGCCGCTTCAACGCCCCCTACCTGCGGGACTCCCTGCTCAGCGCCGGCGCCCTCTGCGAAACCCTGGAGACCGCGGCCAGTTGGAGCCGGCTCCCGCAGCTGCGGACCGCCGTCACCGAGGCGCTCACCACCGCCCTGCCCGGCGCCCTCGTCCTCTGCCACGTCTCGCACGTCTACCCGACCGGCGCCTCGCTCTACTTCACCGTCGTCGCCGCCCTCGGCGAGGACCCGCTCACCCGGTGGGCCGCCGCCAAGCGCGCCGCCGGCGACGCCATCGTCACCACCGGCGGCACCATCACCCACCACCACGCCGTCGGCGCCGACCACCGGCCCTGGATGAGCGACGAGATCGGCGAGCTCGGCGTGCGCATCCTGCGCGCCGTCAAGGCCGAACTGGACCCGGCGGGCATCCTCAACCCCGGCAAGCTGATCCCGTGACCGGCGGTCCGCGAGCCATCAGGCGAGTGGCCGTCCTCAGCAACCCGGCGGCGGGCGCCGGCCACGCCGCGCCTGCCGCCCACCGGGCCGTCGCCCGTCTGCACGCCCTCGGCCTCCAGGTCGACCGGCACGCCGGCCGCGACCCCGAGGACGCCGTCCGCCTCGCCCGCCGAGCCGTGGCGGACGGCGTCGACGCCGTCGTGGCCGTCGGCGGCGACGGCATGGTCAACCTCGCGCTCCAGGCCGTCGCCGGCACCGCCGTCCCGCTCGGCGTGATACCCGCCGGCACCGGAAACGACCACGCCCGCGCGTACGGCCTCCCGCTCGCCGGCCCCGAAGCCGCCGCCGACGTCGTCGCCGCCGGCCGCACCAGGACCGTCGACCTCGGCCTGGTCACCGCCGCCGACGGCACCACCCGTTGGTACGGCTCCGTCCTCGCCACCGGCTTCGACTCGCTGGTCAGCGACCGCGCCAACCGCCTGCGCTGGCCCCGCGGCCGGATGCGCTACAACCTGGCCATCCTCGCCGAGTTCGCCAACCTGCGCCCGCTGCCGTTCCGCATCACCCTCGCCGACGGCACCGTCATCGAACGCGACCTCACCCTGGCCGCCGTCGGCAACACCCGCAGCTACGGCGGCGGCATGCTCATCTGCCCCGACGCCCTCCCGGACGACGGCCTCCTCGACCTCACCCTCGTCGCCGCCATGCCCCGGCTGCGCATCGCCCGCTTCTTCCCCACCCTCTTCAAGGGCACCCACACCGCCCACCCCGAAGTCACCACCCACCGCACCGCGTCCCTGCGGATCGACTCCCCCGCCATCACCGCCTACGCCGACGGCGAGTTCATCGCGGCCCTCCCCGTCGACGTGAGCGCCGCGCCCGGCGCCCTGCACCTCCTGGTGCCGTGACCCACCCGCCTCCCCGTCGGGGCCACGGTCCTCACCCGGCCAGGCGGCGGCGCCAGAGGAGGGGGCGGATCTCCATCGCGCGGGAGGGGTCGGTGCTCCAGCCGACGGGCAGGCCGACGTCCGCCAGCGCGCCGGCCACCTCGTGGCCGATGGCGGTGGTGGTCAGCGGCGAGGCGTCGAAGCCGCCGTAGCGGAGGGTGAGGCCGTGGCCGGCGGCGGCGGAGTCGGTGGACTGGGTGTGGAAGTAGACGTAGCCGCGGGCGTCCGGCGCCCCGGCGGCGGCGATCTCGGCGTCGCCGCAGGAAGCGCAGCAGCTGAAGTGCTCCCGGGCGGTGATACCGGCCTCCTCCAGGGCGGCGAAGGCCCGGGTGAGGCGTTCCGGGTCGGTCTCGCCGATCCAGCCGGTCTGCTCGCCGACGCGCTCCAGCCAGAGCCGGTCTGCCAGTTGCTCGGCCTGGTCGCGGGAGAGCGGGCGGTGGTCGCCGGAGACCAGGTGGTCCTCCGCGAGTTCGGCGAGCTCGGCGCGGGTGGTGTAGCCGCCGGCCAGGGTGAGGCGCAGCCGGTCGTGCAACTGCCGCAGGTCGTCGGCGGGCAGGTCGAGCGGCGGGGCCGGCTCGGGCTGCGGGCCCAGGTCGAGCGGCTGCCAGTCCAGGTCGTCGCCCCAGCCCGGCTCGTGCCGCGCCCAGCCCGTCATCGCCGCGATGACCGCCTCGGGCCCCTCGGTGCGCACCTCGAAGTGCCGGGCCGCGGAGCCGTCGCGGTGTTCGAGCGTGTACTCGCCGCCTTCGGCGTGCCACACCTGGATGAAGACGTCCGGCAGGTCCGGTATCCGCTGGGCGACCAGGAAGCGGTCGCCCTTCGCGCCGATCCGCCGCACCAGCCGCGCCAACTCGGCCGCCTCCACCCGGAGGTGGCGCGTCCCGTTGTTCTCCTGCACCCCGATCGCCAACATGTGGATCACCCAACCACACGCCACTGACAACGGCGCCGAGCCCCGGGACGCGCCTGCCGTCAGCCCGTTCCCGGCCCGTTCCCGGCCCGCCGTCAGGCCGCCGTCAGGCCGCCCGCTGCTCGCGGCGGAGGCGGAACAGCACGTTGGGCCGCAGCGGGCCCTCGGGGGCGGTCGGGTCCTCGAAGTCGTCGGCGGGGTCGGACGTCATCCCGAGGCGGCGCATGACGGCCTGCGAGCGGTGGTTGGTCGCGGTGGTGACGGCGAGGATCTCGGGGAGGCCGAGGGTGTCGAAGCCGTGGGCGAGGACGGCGCGGGCCGCCTCGGTGGCATAGCCGTGGCCCCAGGCGGCGCGTGCGAGGCGCCAGCCGATCTCGACGCCGGTGAAGGGCAGGCCCTCGTCGACCTCGTCGAGGCCGGCCAGGCCGACGAACTCGCCGGTGGCGCGCACCTCGACGGCCAGCCAGCCGTACCCGCGCGCCGCGGTCTCGGCCTCGAAGCGCGCCACCGAGGCGTCGCACTGCTCGCGGGTGAGGATGTCGCCGAGGTGCTCGCGGACTTCGGGGTCGGCGTTCAGCGCGGCCCAGGGTGCGAGGTCGGTGTCCCGCCAGGGGCGCAGGAGCAGGCGGTCGGTACGCAGTTCGGTCATGCGGGCCAGCCAACGCCGACCGCGCCTGCCGAGGCAACCCGTTTTCCGCCTCCCCCGCACCCCTGCGCCCCGGGGGGCGCGCCGTGCTTCACACGCCCGGGGTCGCGGTGATCCGGCCGGCGTCGATCGCGGCGACCAGTTCGGCGTGGTCGAGCGCCGTCTGGTCGGCGTACCGGACGGCGAAGTCGGCGATCGCCTCGGCGAAGGTGTCCGCGCCGCCCAGGTAGCCGGCGATGGCGAGGCGGTCGCCGGTGCGCGCGTGGGCGCGGGCGAGAGTGCGGCCGCACAGGTCGGCGTAGGCGCGCAGGCCGGACGGGGCGAGGTCGGCGACCTGGACCGAGCCCTTCATGTCGCGCAGTTGGCGCCCGTAGAAGTGGCGCCCGGCGGGGCCGGTGGTCCAGCCGAGGAAGATGTCGCCGGCGGCCTGCATGAGGTGCTGGCCGGTGACGACGCGCCGCCCGCCGTGGTGGACGGAGACCTCGGCGTCGACCCGGGTGGGCGGCAGGTGGTCCTCCAGGACGGACCGTCCGGCCTCCTTGAGCTGGAGGAACAGCGGGTCGCGGGTGTCCCGGCCCTCCAGCAGGACGATGTAGCAGCGGGTGCCGACGCTGCCGACACCGACGACCTTCATCGCCGCGTCGACGAAGCGGTAGCGGTCGAGGAGGACGCGGCGGTCCTCGGCGAGGGTGGCCCGGTAGTCGCTGAACACCCTGCCGATGTCGCGCAGTTCGTTCTTCTTCAGCGGTTCGATGAGCGGTGGCGCGCTGATGATGCGCCGCCGCCCGTCGCGTTCCTCGGTGAGCTTGCCGAAGGCGTGCAGGCTGGTGCGGCGGCGGGCCTGGGCGAGGTCGGCCTCGGCCTGCTTGCGCTGCCGGGGTTTGCGCAGCGGCGCCAGCAGGTCGCCGGCGTCGATCCGGGAGTACCAGACGTCGAGTTCGCCGAGCCCGGCGAGGCGGCGCATGGCGGTGGCGTAGCCCTGGACGGCGGTGCGGGCCGCGCGGTGGGCGCGGTCCTCGTCCTGTCCGTGGTCGCGGGCGGCGACGGCGATGCTGGCGGCCAGCCGTTTGACGTCCCACTCGAAGGGGCCGGGGTGGGTCTCGTCGAAGTCGTTGACGTCGAAGAGCAGGGCGCGTTCCGGCGAGGCGAACAGGCCGAAGTTCACCAGGTGGGCGTCGCCGCAGAGTTGGACGGTGAGGCCGGTGTCGGGGACGGCGCCGAGGTCGGCGGCCATGACGGCGGCGGCGCCGCGCAGGTAGGCGAAGGGGGTGTCGGCCATCCGCCCGTAGCGGATCGGCAGCAGCCGGGCGACCCGGTCCTCGCCCTGGCGCACCAGCACCTCGACCGGGTCGGGCCGGTCGGCGGCGGGGATCCACCGCCCGTGGGCGGAGCGGGAGACGCGGTCGCGGGCGGCCCGGCCGTGCCGGCGGCGTTCGGCGGGGGTGGTCATACGCGGCTCCTCGGTCGGTGGGACGGTGGGAGGACGAAACGGCGAAGACGGCGGGCGGCGAGCGGGGTACGTCTCCCCGCGACGCTAGGCCACGAGCGCCGGAGCGCGCACCGCGCGCCCTCCGGCACTCGGCCGACCGGATGAAGCCGGCCGAACGAAGCAGGCCGGCCCCGGCTCACTGCACGGTGAAGTCCGCCATCATCGCCATGTCCTCGTGCTCCAGGTTGTGGCAGTGCATCATGTACGTCCCCCGGTAGTCGGTGAAGCGCACCAGGACTTCGACCGCCTCGGCCGGGCGTAGGTCGACGGTGTCCTTCCAGCCGCCGTCGTACGGGCCCGGGTCGCGACCGTTGCGGCTGAGCACCTGGAACTGGTTGAGGTGGACGTGAACGGGGTGGTGCAGGTCGGAGGTGAAGCGCCACCGCTCGGTGCTGCCGAGGGCGGGCCGGGCGAGGTCGCGGCCGGGCCGGTACAGGTCGCCGTTGATGGTCCAGCCGTAGCTGCCGCTGCGCCGGAAGACGAACTTGCGGGTGACGTCGACGGCGGAGGCGTCCAGGCCCTCGATCGTGGACAGCTTGTCGGGCACGGTCGAGTCGTCGCTGACCTTCTTGCCGGAGACGTCGAATCGCATCACCTCCGCCGTGCGCCCGCTGCCGAAGAGGTTGAGCAGCCGCACCGAGGTGCCCGGGGCGTAGCGGGAGAAGTCGACGACGATGTCGAAGCGCTCGGCCGGGGCGATCTCCAGCACGTCGTGGGCGACCGGGGCGGCGAGCAGGCCGCCGTCGGAGCCGATCTGGACGAGGGCGTCGCCGCCGGAGGGCTGCGGGTCGAGCCGGAGCCGGTAGGGGCGGGCGTTGGAGGCGTTGAGCAGGCGCAGCCGGTAGCGGGCGCGGTCGACGTCGAGGCGGGGCCAGGGGGCGCCGTTGACGAGGATGACGTCGCCGAGGACGCCGTTCATGTAGTCGTCGGTGACGCCGGGCGAGGCGAGGTCCTCGTCGATGGCGGGGTAGCGGAAGGAGCCGTCCTCGGTGAAGGAGCGGTCGGCGAGCATCAGCGGGAGGTCGCGGTCGCCGCGCGGCAGCGGCAGGGCGTTCTCCTCGTCGTCGTGGACGAGGTGGAAGCCTGCCAGGCCGCGCCAGACGCCGGGGCCGGTGAAGCCCATCCGGTGGTCGTGGTACCAGAGGGTGGCGGCGCGCTGCTTGCCCGGGTAGGTGTGGGTGCGCTCGCCCTCGGCGGTGCGCCCCGCCTCGTGGCCCATCCCTGACATGCCTGGCATATCGGACATTCCCTGCATGTCCGACGCTCCCTGGCCCGCACCGGAGGAACCGACCGGCAGCAGCAGGTCGACGGGGTAGCCGTCGCTGTCGGCCGGGGTGTGGCCGCCGTGCAGGTGGACCACGGACGGCACCGGCAGCTCGTTGCGGTGCTTGACCACCGCCGCCCGGCCGGACCGGGTGGCCAGCGTCGGCCCGGGGAAGGTACCCCCGTACGTCCAGGCCTTGGTCCTGACGCCGGGCAGGATCTCCAGCTCGGCGACCCGCTGGGTGATCTCGTAGTAGTCGGCCGTCGCGTCGGTGCGCACCGGCTGGAGCACCGTGGGCACCGGCAGCGGGACCTGGAACGGCTCGGGCAGGTCGAGGCCGCTGCCGAGCAGCCGACCGGGGTGGCCCTCGGCGAACAGCCGGGCGGCGGCGGGGCCGGCGACGGCGGCCAGCGCGCCCGCGCCGAGGACGGAGGCACCGACGCCCAGGAACCGGCGACGGTTCACTTGGACACCTCCAGCGGCCCGCCGGGGCGCGGCAGGCGTCCGCTTCCGTCCGGCTCGGGCTGGTGGTCCGCGCGGGCGGGCAGCGGCAGCCGCCAGGCCCCGACCAGCCCGAACAGGACCCCGCTGACCAGCAGCACCCCGAGGGTGACGTGCACGCCGATCGACCGCGCGTAGCCGGCCGCGATCTGGCCGACGACGGCGACGGTCAGCACGGCGGTGGTCCACAGCGGCCAGAGCGGGCCGCGGCCGGGCCGGCGCACCAGCGCGGCCACCACCAGTTGGCAGAGGACCACGGTGGCCAGCGTCATCGCGTTGCCCTCGTGGTCCTTGAGGGACTCGTAGGTGCCGTTGAGGAAGCTGCCGGCCAGCATGACCTGGAGCAGGGCCAGGACCGCCAGGGTGGTCGCGGTGGTGCGCAGCAGGATCAGCGGCCAGCGGGGCGCGGCGGCCGCGGGAGGACTGCTCATGTCGGGCTACTCTCTGCTTCGGCGGGTCGGGCGGGTCGGGCGGGTCGGACGGGTCGGACGGGTCGGACGGGTCGGGGCGGGCGAGAGCGTAGCTGATCCGACATCACGATCAGCTCCAATAAAGGGGTTTGGACTTTCCCAGCTACCCCATTGCGCCTACTCGGCCCGACTTTTGTCACCCGTACGAGCGAGGCTCTGGTGTGCCCGTCCAGCGATCCTCGAGCAGGTGCCGCGACAGCCCGAAGGGCCCCGTCCGGCGGTACCGGACGGGGCCCTTCGGGCTTTCACGGGCCTCGGCTACTGCCGGGCGGCGCCCAGCGCCACCGGGCGGGTGCGCAGCAGGGCCCGGGCGGGCAGCCCGGTCGCGCCGAGGCAGAGCAGGACGGCTCCGGCGGCCAGCGGCAGGGCGAGCACCGGCGGGATGTACGGGGAGGAGTTGGCGACGCCCCGGGCGATCGGGACGAGGGCGGTCCAGGCGATCCCCCCGCCGATCACCAGGCCGGTCGCGGCGACCAGCAGCGCCTCCCAGCGCATCATGCCGCGCACCTGGCGCCGGGTGGTGCCGGCCAGTCGGAGCAGGGCGACCTCGCGGCGCCGGTCGAGGACGGTCATCACCAGGGTGTTGACGGCGGTGACGGCGGCGAACCCGCCGAGCACGCCGGCCATCACGGTGTTGGCCCAGGCGTTCAGCTCCATCATCTTGTCGGACTGGGCGACGAATCCGGCCCGGTCGGTCACGGTCGCCCCGCCGGGGCCCGCGAGGCCCGCCAGCGCGGCCGCCACCGCCGTGCGGTCGGCGCCCGGCGCGTCGGCGACCAGCACCTGGCTGTCGTACCCGGCGGTGACGTGCTCGGCGACGACCGCCCGGGGCAGCAGCACCTGGCCGAAGCCGAGCCCGCGGTCGTAGACGGCGACCACGGCGGGCCGCACCGGGGTGCCGTCGCCGAGCCGCAGCGGCACCCGGTCGCCGACCTTGACGTCCAGGGCGTCGGCCAGCGTGGCGTCCAGGGCGACGGTGTCGGCGGCGCGGCCCAGGTCGGCGAGCGAACCGCTGCGCACGCCCAGGTCGAGCACCCGGGACAGCCGGGCCGGGTCGCCGCCGACGCCGAGCGCGGTCGCGGAGCCGGGCTGCATGTCGTGGGTGTACACGGCGGCGGTGCGCAGCACGCCGACCGCGGTGTCCACACCGGGCACCTTGGCGGCCCGGTCGGCGGTGCCCGCGGGCAGGCCGGGGCCGGTGGAGCCGATCACGTGGTCGGCGACGATGCCGTCCCGCACGTTCACGCCGGTGGCGTGGCTGATGGTGCTCTGGAGGAACAGCAGGGTGCCGCAGAAGGCGGTGACCAGCACGATCGGGGTGATCGCGGAGGCCATCCGGCGGGCGTTGGCGCGGGTGTTGTCGGCGGCCAGCGAGCCGGGGGCGCCGCCGGCCCGCAGCGGGGCGCCGAACACCGTGGCGGCGACCCGCGCCACCCAGGGGCCGAGCACCGCGACGGCCAGCATGAAGCACATGACCACGCCGAGCGCGGTGTTGGCGGCGTTCATGCCGTCCAGGGCGGCCGCGAAGCCGGCGGCCACCACGCCGCCGACGGCGAAGAGCAGCCCGATGACGGTCCGCACCTTGCCGGGGCGGCCCGGTTCGACGGCGGCCGCGCCGAGCGCCTGACCGGGGCGCAGCTTGGCGGGGCGGCGGGCGGCCAGGAAGCCGGCGGTCAGCGCGGCGAGGGTGCAGACGAGGACGGCGGCGAGTATCGGCAGCGGGCCGACGTCCAGCCGCACGCCCTGCGGCACGGCGCCGCGCGAGGTCAGTTCGTCGAACCACCAGTGGGCCAGGGCCAGTCCGGGCAGGATGCCGAGCGCCCCGGCGACCGGCGCGACCAGCATCGCCTCGGTGGCGATGGTGCGGCGGATCTGCCGCGGGGTGGCGCCGATGGCGCGCAGGAGGGCGAACTCGCGGGCGCGCTGGCCGGTGGCCAGGGCGACGGTGCTCATCACGACGAAGATCGCGGTCATGGTGGCGTAGCCGCCGAAGCTGCCGCCGAGCGCCATCAGCAGGGTGCGGGCCTCGCCGATGGCGGGCTGCTCGACGGTGCCGCGACCGTCGCCGGTGAAGACCTTGGCACCGCCGCTCTCGGCCTTGGTCTCAAGGCCGATGGCCGGGGTGCCTGCGGCCTTGGCGTCCACGGCCTTGGTGCCGGGGGCCTGGGCGTCGAGGGCCTGGCGGACCTGCGCGACCAGCGCGGCGCGGTCCACGCCCTCGCGCGGCTGGACGGCGATCGCGTCGATCCGGCCGGGGTGGCCGGAGAGGCGGTCGGCGGTGGCGTCGGCGAACCAGGCGGTGGGGCCGGCCGACTGGGCGGCGGCCAGGCCGGAGACTCGGTAGTCGCCGGTGCCGCCGGGGGCGGTGAGGGTGAGCTTCGCGCCGGGAGCGAGGTGGGCGGCGCGCGCTGTGTCGGCGTCCAGCACCACCTCGTCGGCGCCGGGCGCACGGCCCTCGACCAGCTGGTCGGCCGGGCCGGCGATGCCGAGCGCGGCGAAGCCCCGGCCGGTCAGGGCGGGGGTGCCGGCGCCGGCCGGCAGCGGGAAGGCGCTGTCCGGGCGGGCGGCGGCGACCCCGGGCAGTGCGGAGATCCGGCCCACCAGGGCGGCGTCCGTCCGGGCCCGCTCGGGGGTGGTCAGCTCCCTGGTCTCGTGGTCGCGGCCGACCTTGGCGGTGACCCGCACCATCGGGTCGGCCGCGACCACCACCGGGGCGCCCGTGTACCGCTGCGGTGCGACGCCCGCGGTCAGTCCGGTCTGCAGCAGCACGCCGCAGGCCACCACCACGGCGGCGCCCAGCAGCAGGGCGACCAGGGTGCCCACGAAGGAGGCGGGTCGAAAGCGCACCGAGGCGCGCGCCAGTCCGTTGCTCATGCCCCTGCCCCGTTCCACTCGTCGATCGGTCCACCCCGCCCGTTCACGCCGCGACCCCCACCGGGCGGGCGGTGAGCGAGACCATCCGGTCGGCGACGGCCTGCGCCTGCGGGTGGTGCAGCTCGTCGACGAGCGCGCCGCCGGCCAGGAACAGCGCCCGGTCGGCGAACGAGGCCGCCACCGGGTCGTGGGTCACCATGACCACCGTCGCGCCCAGGTCGTCCACGGCGCGCCGCAGCAGGCCCAGCACCTCGTGCGCGGTGCGGGTGTCCAGCGCGCCGGTCGGCTCGTCGGCGAACACCACGTCCGGGTCGGTGATCAGCGCGCGGGCGATCGCCACCCGCTGCTGCTGGCCGCCGGAGAGCTGGCCGGGCCGCCGCTTGGCGTGCTCGCCGAGGCCGACCTGGGCCAGCAGCTCCCGGGCCCGGGCGCGGTCCTGGCGCTCGCCGGCCAGCCGCTGCGGGAGCAGCACGTTCTGCTCCACCGTCAGCGAGGGCAGCAGGTTGAAGGACTGGAAGACGAAGCCGATCCGGCTGCGGCGCAGCTTGGTGAGCCGGTCCTCGCTCAGCCGGGTGATGTCCTCGCCGCCGAGGCGGATCTCCCCCTGGTCGGGCTTGTCCAGGCCCGCCGCGCACTGCAGGAAGGTCGACTTGCCGGAGCCGGACGGGCCCATCACGGCGGTGAAGCTGCCCCGGGCCAGCGCCAGGTCGATCCCGCGCAGCGCGTGCACCGTCTCGCTGCCGCGGCCGTAGGTGCGGCGCACCCCGCGCAGCTCGATCGCCGGAAGGGCGCCCTGCTCGGGGTACGGGCCGCCGCCGTACGCCCCCGTCGCGTACGGTCCGGCGGCGTGCCGTCCGGCGGCGTACGGCTCGGTCGATGGGCGGTCGTGGCGGCGTGCCATGGGTGGGCCTTCCCTCGGGGATCGTCGGTGGTCGTCGACGGGTTCCACGCTAGAAAAGGCCAGGCCGGCGGACCATGGAGGCCGCTGGCGGACCGGGGGTGGGGATATCCCCACCCCCCTCCGGGGGGCTGCGGGCCCGCGTCTGGTGGGCTCACACCGGGTCGGCGGCGATCTCCCCGTAGGCGGCGGCGAGTTCGGCGAGCACGGGGTGCGCCGGGTCGAAGGCCGTACCGTCGACCGCTGCCAGCGGCCGGACGCCGACGCCCGCGTTCACCGCGAACGCCGCCGTGAAGCGGCCCAGCCCGGACGCGTCCACCCGCTCGCGCGACTGCGGCCCGCCGTACGCGCCGGCCAGCAGCGCGGCGGTCACCCCGGGCAGGCTCGGGCCGTCCGGCCAGACCAGTCGGCGGCCGTCGAGGAAGCCGACGTTCCAGGTGGCGCCCTCGACCACCCCGCCGCCGTCCGGATCCACCAGCAACACGTCGTCGTAACCGTCGAGTTGGGCCCGCCTGCGGTGGTGGACCAGGCCGAACAGGCCGACGTGCTTCACCTCCGGCAGCTCCCGCCGGTACCCGACCGTGCGCACCCGCAGCGGGCCCGGCGCGGCCACCGCCGCCGGGCGGGTGGTCAGCAGCAGCCGGGGCACCGCCGGGCCGCCGGGGCGCTCCAGGCCGAGCTCCGGGTCGTACACCGTCACCCGGACGATCACCGGCGCGCCGTCGGCGGGCAGCACCGCGCGGATCCGCTCCCGCACCACCGCCCGGTCCAACTCGGCGGCGAACAGCACCCGGCAGTCCCGGACCAGCCGGTCCAGGTGCAGTGCCAGGCCCCGGACCCGGCCCGCCTCGGCGCGCAGGGTGGTGAAGTGCCCGTAGTTCAGCAGCCCCAGTGCGGCCAGCCGGGCCGGGTCGGCCGGGGCGCCGTCGATCTCGATCTCAGCCATCCCCCGAGTCTGCCAGCCCCGGCGCCGCCGCCACCGGGGCCTGCGCCCTCGACGCCGGGGGCGGAGTCGGGGTCGGCACCGGGGTTTCGGACACCGCCGCCGGGCGGTACGGGCTGACCACCTCGCGGCCCGCCGCGAGGGCCAGCTGCTCGAACTGCTCGATCTTGTAGGCCAGGCCCTCCGGCTCCCCGGCGTCCGACCACCGCCACGCCTCCGCCCACCACTGCGGGCCGCGCACCAGCGGCCGGCCCGCGAGCGCCAGGTGCAGCGCCAGGGTCGAGCGCGCGTACTCGTGCACCCAGCCGTCGGCCGCCCGGTAGTCGGGCGTCTCGTCCAGCCGCAGCCAGCGGCCCTCGCAGCCGGCGGCGAGCATCGGCACCCAGCCCCACCCCCGGTCCGCGACCAGCAGGTGCAGCCAGTCGCCCTCCTCGCACACCCGGTACGGCGGGA
Source organism: Kitasatospora sp. NPDC098663 (assembly GCF_044760075.1). Classification (NCBI taxonomy): domain Bacteria; kingdom Bacillati; phylum Actinomycetota; class Actinomycetes; order Kitasatosporales; family Streptomycetaceae; genus Kitasatospora; species Kitasatospora sp. NPDC098663. Next base: position 338,887 of record NZ_JBIWAP010000003.1, read on the forward strand.
GCTGCGGCATCCGGGCCAGGGCCAGCGAATGCTTCCAGCCGACCACCCAGAGGCCGCGACGCAGGTAGTAGCGGACGGCGTGCTGCCGGGCCCAGTGCGCCTCCAGCCGGAAGCCGGGCAGGCCCTCCGCGGCGGCCGCCGCGTACACCTCGTCCAGCGCCCCGGCGGCCAGCCCCCGGCCGCGCGCCTGCGGAATCAAGTAGAGGGAGGATACGGCGAGTTGGCCGGGCCCCCTGGTCCAGTTGTCCACCGCCACCGTGCCGGCCGCGGCGCCGTCCTCGTCCAGCACCCAGTAGCGGCGCCGGTACAGCTCGCCGCCGGGCCACTCCCGGCCGCTCTCCCCCAGCCGCTCGCGCCACCGGCGCTCGGCCTCCGGCGTCAGCTCGTCCGGGGCCACCAGCTCCCCCAGCTCGCCCTCCACCAGGGACGCCAAGTCCCAGAGGGCGAACCGCCGTTCGTCCCCCTCGGCGACCGCCCGCAGCCGCGGCCCCGCCGCCAGCCGGTCCTGCGCCCGCTCCACTGCCGCATCCCACGACCTCACCACGCCGACACGATAGCGGGAGCGCGGACACTTTCCGCAATCCGACGGACACCGAACGTCAGATCGGATGCGAAGCCCGCCGGGCGAAGGCCCCGACGGATGGTAGGGGAAACCCGACCAGAGGACTCGACCTGACCGTGATGACCAGGCTGACCTGCGACGATGCAATGAACGGGTGATGAATCGGCACGACTCCCCAGACCTGCGACCGCCACCGGCCGGCCCTGGCTCCGATCCCTTCGCCGACACCGAACCGAGGTCTCACCCGCCCATGGGCAGCACACTCATCGTCACCAACGACTTCCCGCCCCGCCAGGGCGGCATCGAAACCTTCGTCCACGCCCTGGCCACCCGACTGCCCCACTCCGACGTCGTGGTCTACACCTCCGCCGAACCGGGCGCCGATCGGCACGACGCCGCTCTCCCCTTCCCGGTGATCCGCGACCGGGCCCGCACCCTGCTGCCCACCGCCCGGGCCACCCGCCGCGCCGCCGAGATCGCCCGCGCCCACGGCTGCGACCGGGTCTGGTTCGGCGCCGCCGCCCCGCTCGCCGCGATGGCCCCCGGGCTGCTCCGCCAGGCCGACGGCATCCGCCGCACCGTCGCCACCACCCACGGCCACGAGATCTGGTGGGCCCGCACCCCCGGCGCCCGCCGCCTGCTGCGCCGGATAGGCCGCAGCGTCGACGTCGTCACCTACCTCGGCGAGTACACCCGCGCCCGGATCGCCCCCGCGCTCGGCCCGGGCGCCCGACTGGCCCGCCTCGTCCCCGGCGTGGACCCGGACCGCTTCCGGCCCGGCGCGGCCGGCGCCCGACGGGCCCGCACCGGGCCGGTGATCCTCTGCGTCGCCCGGCTCGTCCCGCGCAAGGGGCAGGACGTCCTGATCCGCGCCCTGCCGGCGATCCGCCGGGCCGTCCCCGGCGCGGTCCTCGTCCTCGTCGGCCAGGGCCCGTACGAGGACCGCCTGCGCGCGCTCGCCCACCGGTGCACCGAGCCCGGCAGCGTCGAATTCGCCGGCGGTCTCGACCACGCGGCCACCGCCGCCCACTACGCCGAGGCCGACGTCTTCGCCATGCCGTGCCGCACCCGCCGGGCCGGCCTCGAAGCCGAAGGCCTCGGCATCGTCTACCTCGAAGCGGCCGCCGCCGCCCTGCCCGTCGTCGCCGGCCGCTCCGGCGGCGCCCCCGACACCGTCCTCGACGGCGTCACCGGCACCGTCGTCGACGGGCGCGACCCGGCCGACGTGGCCGCCGCCCTCACCCGCCTCCTCCTCGCCCCGCCGGCGGACCGCGCCCGGATGGGCGCCGCCGGCCGCGACTGGGCCACCACCCACTGGTCCTGGACCGCCTCCGCCCACCGCCTCGCCCACCTGCTCGACCCCACCCGGTCCGTCACCGGCGCTCCCGCCGAGCTCTCCTGACACTTTCTGGCGCGCCAACGCCGCTTTCTTCAAAGGGAGTTCGAGCCACCATGGCACCAACTCACCGATATACCGGCGATCATCGAGTCAGGGGGGGCGAAGGCCAACGAATCCGCCCGCAGGATGCGCCTTCGGCGCGCGAAGTCCCTTACGCGCAGCGGGCGCACCCTTTTTCATCATATGAATATTTGCCTTCCGTTTTTCAATCCGACCGAATCGTGGAAACCCCAGGAGCAGAGCCGAAATCACGAGGAGGTGGGCACCATGGTGGAGGTCGAACGATTGCTGGCCGACTGCCTCCGGGACGCTCGCGACATTCCGTGGGGAACGGTACCGGTCGATTCCGCGGGCCCCGAGTACGAGGCCGCGCGCCGCGCGTTCCTGACGGCCGGGCTGTCCGCGCTGCGCGACGACCGGCCCGAGGACGGCTGGGTGCAGATCAACCTCGCGCCGGGCCCGGCCACTTGGCACCGGACGTACCGCGCCGTCGCGGACACGGCCCGCGACCTGATCTCCGCCGGCGCGGCGCGCTCCTTCTTCTTCATGCACAAACCGCCCGGACTGCGGGTCCGGTTCGAGGCCGGCCGGTCCGATGCCGGGGCGCTGCGCGAGGAACTGACGCGCCGCTTCCGCGCGGTGGACGGACAGCCGCAACCGCCGCTGTGCGGGCGGTACGAGCCGGAGACCTACCTCTTCGGCGGCCCGCGTTCGATGCGGCACGTCCACGACCTGTTCACGGTGGACTCCCTGGCCTGGCTCGATCACCACGACACCGTCGCGGCACCGGGCCGACCGGAGGCCGTCGCGGACTGGCGGTTGTCCCTGTACCTCCTCGGTGAACTCCTCGGCGGCCTCGGCATCGTCGGCTGGGAGCACCGCGGGGTCTGGCAGGTGCTCCAGGACGACGCCGGCCGCAGGCTGGGCACCGACCCGGACGAGGACACCCGGCGCGCCGCCGCGGGCATCCTCGCGGCCTGGCGGGCCGGCGGGCGGAGCCTGCTCGCTCCGCTGCCGCCGCGACGGCGGGCGGCGGTCGAGGTGCACGGGGACGCCGTACGCCGGGCCGCCGAGCGCTGGCGCACCGGCTACTTCGAGTCCGGTGAAGCGGTGATCGGCCCGCGCCGCGCCGCCGCCCACTACATCGTCTTCCACTGGAACCGGGGGCGGTTCTCCCTGGCCCGGCAGAGCCTGCTGACCCACGCGCTCACCGGTGACGGGAGGTCCTGACGTGGACGAGGACCGGGAACTGGGCGCCGCGGCACTGCTCCGCGTGGCCGGCATGCCCTTGGCGGCGTGGGCGGCGGCGGGCAACCCCGAGCTGTTCGCACAGGTCGCCGACCACGCCCGGCGGGACGAGCGGCGGGCGGAGCACGCCCGCCGACTGGCCGAGCAGTTGGGCATCCTGGTCGTGCCGCACCCCGCCCTCACCGCCACCGACCGCCGCGCCGTGCTGGCCGTGCGCCGTCGGCTGCACTCCGGCGCCGCACCGGGCCCGGCCGACTGCGGGCTGCTGGGGCGGCTGCCCGCCGCCGGCGGCCTCGCCGCGGACGCCGCACGGCTGGCCGGCGAGGCCGAGTCGGCGGCCGCCGCCCTGCGGCGGCTGGAGGCCGCGGTGGCGGCCGAGCGCGAGCGCGTGGGCGCCCTGGGCTGGTCCCTGGTGTGCGCGTCGCCCGTCATGCGGGCCTTCCTGGACGAGGTGGAACCCGGAGCGGCCGCAGACGTGGCCGGCCGACTGGCGGCGGGCGAGTCCTGGAGCGGGAAGCGGCTGCGCAAGCGGGCGGCGTACGTGTGGCGGGCGCTCGGCCGGGCTGCGGCGAAGACCACCCCGCGCGGCTGGGTCGGCCAGGTCACCCTGCTGCCGGTCACCCCGGCGGACGCGAAGGACGGCGCGAACGGCGGCGGGGCCGACGGCGCCCTGCCGCGGCTCGTCCCGCCCGGCACGGCCCTCGGCGAGGTGGCGGCCCAGGCCGTGGAGAACGTCCACGGGGTGCGGGCCCGGCTCGGCGCCCTGGACCTGCGGGCGGCGGACCCGGCCACGGTGCTGGCCCTGGCTCCACTGCACTTCCCCCAGCCGGCGGGCACCGCACCTGGAGCCGGTGTCCTGCGCTGCTGGGTGACCGACCCGCACGACCGGGGCCGGTTGCGGCGGGTCGACCTGCGGCGGTCCCTCCCCCTGGATCACGTGCTGGCCCACCTGGCCGACGGCCCCCGCCTGTTGGGCGACCTCGAAGCGGCTCTGCTGGGCACGGCGACGACCGTCGCAACGGCGGCCGGGGCGGCGGCTTCCGCTCCCGCGGTGCTGCGCGGCTTCCTCGCGCACCTGCTCGGACTCGGCGTGCTCCAGGCCTGCGCGGCCCCGCGCCGCCGCACCACGGGCTGGCTCGCCGCCGAGGACGTCCGCGCACGCGGCACCCTCCCGCAACCGGCGCCTCCTCCGGCACCCGCACCGAGCGCCGATTCCGCCGTACCCGCGCCCATACCCGCACCCGCACCCGTACCCGCGCCGGCACCCGCGTCGGAGCTCCGTACCACCGGCCCCGCCGCCCCCGCCGACGACGCCCGGCCGTGGTTCACCGACTCCTACCGCGCCATAGCCTCGGCGGTCTCCGGAACGGCCGCCCGCCAGGTGCAGCAGGGCCTCGACACCGCCGCCCGCGTGGCCTGGCTGCGGGAAGCCGACCGGCTCGCGGGGCCGGACCCGCACCGGCTGCCCGCCGAGCTCGCGGAGCTCACCGAACGGCCGTGCCCCCTCGGCGAGATCCTCGCGCGCCACCTGCCCGACGGCAGTTGCCCGCCGCCGCCTCCGCCCCCGCGCCGGTACGCGGGCTGGCACCCCGCCGAGACCTCCGGTTCCGGCTACGCCGGGCTGCTGGCCCACCTGTCCGCCCGGGCCGGCAGCGGACCGGTGGACCTGGACGACGACCTGCTGGACACTCTCGGGGCGCCCCCGGCCGCGACCGCGCTGCCGCCCTGGCCCCTGGACTGCGTGCTGCGTCCGCTGCCGGGCCCCGGTCCGGTCGCGGTCCTGGAGACCGCCTCACCGGCGGGCGTGCTGGACGCCCGGTTCGCCGACGCGCTCCACACCCTGCACGGCGGCTACGACAACCTCCGCAGCTACCGGGCCTTCCTCGCCTCCGTCGAACGGCTGTCCGGGGCGCGCTTCGTCGAACTGCTGGTGCCGCCGCTGGCCGGACGCGCCGCCAACGCCGTACGGCGGCCGGTCATCACCGGCTGGTGGACGGGTGATCCCGATCCCCTGCCGTACCAGGGAGCGGACGGCCTGACGGCCTGCTACCTGCCGCTGGAGCGCATCACCCTGCGACGGGTCGGCCCGCGGATCATCGCCGAGGCCGACGGGTGCCGGCTGCTGCCCGTCCACCACGCCACCCGTACACCCCTGCCCCCGTACGACGTCCTGGTCCGGCTGCTGCTGGCCGCCGGCCACCCGGCGGGCTCGCGCCTGATCCGCCTGGACGGCCTGGCCGAGGCGTTCCCCGACACGGACCGGCTGCCCCGGGTGACCGTCGGCGGCGGCGCCCTGGTCATCAGCCCCGCCGTCTGGCGGGTGCCGGCGGCCCGGCTGTGGCGGCCCGGCGACGGCGACCTGACCAAGATGCGCGCCCTCGCCGCCCTCGGGCGCTGCGCCGGACTGCCGCGCTTCGCGTTCGTCCGGGCCGTACCCCAGCCGAAACCGGTGCCCGTGGACTTCGCGGCGCTGACCTCGGTCGCCCTGCTGGAGCGGATCTGCGCGCGCCACCCCGGTGCGGACCTGCTGGTCGAGGAGATGCTCCCCGACCCTGGCGGCCTGCTGCTCCACGACCCCGTGCACGGCGGTGCCGCCGTCGCCGCCCAACTGCTGCTCAGACTTCCGTTCGACCAGGGCGCCGAGGAACTCGCGGAGCCCGCCGCCGCCGCACTGCGCGGCGAACCCGACGTCCCCGGTGCGCCCGCCCCTCGCGGGCGGGCCACCGGGGCGGTCTCCACCCGTCACCGCTCCTGAAGGAGGACAACCATGCCCGACATCACGGCGCTCACCGACCTCGACGCCCTCATCGGCGACCTGGACGCGCGCATCACCGAGACCACCCTGCCGACCCCCGAGGCCAGCAGCGGCGGCTGCAGCGGCGTCTGCACCGTCCTGATCTGCGACACGGTGCTGCTCTGTAGCGGCCTGTTCTGCTGATCTCCCGTCAGGCCGTCCGAGGGCACGCCCTCGGACGGCCACCCGGACAGCGGCCCCTGACGGCCGCCACCACCGGCACTCCGCCCGGCCCCTGACGGCCGGGCGGAGTGCCGACCCGTCGTTCCCGAGGAGTCACCGTGCCGCAGCACACCGCGAACGCCGAGAACACCGACACCGCCGGCACCGCCGTCACCGGAATCGCCGTCCGGCTCCTCGACGCCTGGTCGGCCCGGCCCCGCGAGAGCCCGGCGGTCGCCGAGCGCCCCTCCGATCCGGGCATCCCCGTCCTGGCCGCCCTGCTGCACACCACCGGAGCGCCGGAAGCCGAACGGTCCGCGGCCCGGGCCGTGGCGCTGTGGGCCCGCACCGCCGGCCAGGGGCCGGGCCACTGCGGGCTGTACGACGGCGGGCTGGCCGGAACGCTGGCGGGCCTGCGGCTGGGAGCCCTGGTCCACCCGGGCCTGCATCCGGTCGCCGACCGGCTCCGCGACCACCTGGTCCGCACCGCGCCGGCCCTCGACTGGCGCTCCGAACAGGTCGCCTTCCCGGACTACGACCTCATCGTCGGCCCCTCCGGCACCCTGCTCGCCCTGACCACGGGAGCCCGCCCGACACCGGCCCAACTCGGCCCGTACGCCGACCACCTGGCCCGGCTGTGCGACACCGACGAGCTGCCCCGGCTGCGGACGGGGCAGTACGCCGGCCACCCGCACCTGGGCTGGCTCGACGGCCGGATCAACACCGGGACGGGCCACGGCGCCGCAGGAGTCGTCATCGCACTCACCGCAGCGGTACGCCACCTCGGACCGCAGCCCGCCCTGACGCCCGCCCTGCGCCGCGCGACCGGGTGGCTGGTGCGGCAGTCCTTCGACGACGCCCGCTCCATCCGCACCTGGGACGGCGCCGGGCTCGACGGCCCACCACCCGCCGGAGCGCGCGCCCGCCAGGCCTGGTGCTACGGCACCCCCGGAGTGTCCTGGGCCCTGTGGGACGCGGCCGACGCGACGGGCGACCGGGAGACGGCCGACTGGGCCGCAGCGGCCTTCGGCACGCTCGCCGAACGGTACGACGAGCGGTTCCACCTCTTCGGCGACCGCGCGAGCGACCTGCTGGCCCTGTGCCACGGCGCCTCGGGCGTGCTGGCGGTGGCCGACGCCTTCGCCCACCACGCCGGTCTGCCCGCCGCGGCCGCGCTGAGGGCCCGCCTGCTCGCCCACCTGAGGGCCCGCCTGCCCGAGGTGGAGGCCCTGGGCGCGGAGGGGATGGGCCTGCTCGGGGGCGCGGCCGGCCCGCTGTGCGCCCTGCTCACGGCGGGCCACGACGCCTCACGGGCCTGGCTGCCCTGTCTCGGCCTGCGCTGAGCCGCCGACGCCCGGTGTCGGGCGCGCCCTCCACCGACCTGCACCGCCCGCGCTACGCCGCCCTACGCCGCCCGGAGATGGGCCAGGACGGCGAGGACGCGGCGGTTGCCCTCGGTGGGGTCGAGGTCGAGCTTCATGAAGATGTTGCCGCAGTGTTTGACCACCGAGGCCTCGGTGATGGTGAGCCGGGTGGCGATCGCCTGGTTGTTGAGGCCCTCCGCCATGAGGGCGAGGACTTCGCGTTCGCGGGGGGTCAGGCGGGTGAGGGGGTGGTCGGCGGACTGCTGGCGCAGCAGGACGCGGACCACGTCGGGGTCGATGACGGTCTCGCCGGCGGCGACCCGGCGCAGGGCGTCGAGGAAGTCGGCGACGTCGCCGACGCGGTCCTTCAGGAGGTAGCCGAGGCCTGCGGGTTGGGCGCCGGCGGCGGCGAGCAGACGGGTCGCGTACGGGGTGGCGACGTACTGGGAGAGCACCAGGACGGGCAGGCCCGGGTGGCGTTCGCGCAGGTCGAGGGCGGCGCGCAGGCCCTCGTCGGAGAAGTCGGGCGGCATCCGGACGTCGGTGACGACGGCGTCGGGCCGTTCGGCGTCGACGGCGGCGGCGAGGGCGCGGGCGTCGCCGACGGCGGCGGTCACCCGGTGGCCGCCGAGGGTGAGGAGTTCGACGAGTCCGGCGCGCAGCAGGACGGCGTCCTCGGCGATCACGATCCGGAGCACGGGACCTCCAGCCGCAGCGTGGTCGGGCCGCCCGTCGGGCTGGTCACCATGAGCCGTCCTTTCAGGAGTGCCACCCGGTCGGCGAGTCCGCGCAGTCCGGCCCCGGCGGCCGGGTCCGCCCCGCCGTGGCCGTCGTCGGTCACCTGGAGCACCAGCCGGCCGTCGGCGATGCGCCCGCTGACGGTGATGGTGGCGGCGCCGCTGTGCTTGGCGGCGTTGGTGAGCGCCTCGGTGACGGTGAAGTAGGCGGTGGTCTCGACGGGGGCGGGCAGCCGGCCGGGGAGGTCGAAGTCGGACCGGACCGGGATGGGGTGGCGCAGTGCGACCTCGGCGACGGCGGCGGCGAGGCCGTGGTCGGTGAGCACCTGGGGGTGGATGCCGCGGACCAGGCCGCGCAGTTGCTCCAGGGCCTGCCGGGCTTCGCCGCGGGCCCGGGCGACCAGGGCGGTGGCCCGGTCGCCGGACTCGGCGCTGCCGTCGCGCAGCGCGTGGTCGGCGAGGCCGAGGGTCATGCTGAGCGCGACGAGCTGCTGTTGGGCGCCGTCGTGCAGATCGCGTTCGATGCGGCGGCGTTCGGCTTCGAAGGCGTCGGCGAGCCGGGCCCGGGAGCGGGTGAGTTCGAGGACCTGCCGCCCGGTGTCCTCCTCGCGGGGCCCGAGCAGGAGGCGGGCGAGGGCGACCTGGGCGGCGGTCAGCAGGGCCCCGGCGTAGGCGCAGAGGAGGAGTCCGGCGAGCCCGGCGGCGCTGAACGGCAGGGCGGCGAGCGGCCCGGGCACCGCCCGGCCGGGGATGATCATGACGGTTTCGGGAGCCAGCGCCCAGACGATCACCGGGGAGGCGACCAGGGCGCCGGAGAACAGCAGCGCGGCGCTGAAGCCGAGCGCGGCGGCGGCGAGGGCCGTCGCGGTGAGCGCGGTGTGGGCCAGTTCGCGCCAGGTGGCGCGCTCGCGCAGCCGGGTCCGCAGCCGGGCGCGGCGGCCGGCACCGGGCAGCGGGCGGTGCGGGTCGGGCAGCGGTGCCGGCTCGACCAGCCGCAGCCGTCGGCGTTCGAGGGCGGCGACGGGGATGCCCGCGAGGGCCAGGGCCAGGAGGACCGGCAGTCCGACCCCGACCACGGACAGGCCCAGACCGAGCACCAGCAGCACCGTCAGGGCGGCCAGCAGCAGCGGGCCGAGCAGCGCGCCGCCGAGCAGGTACGCCCAGCAGCGCGGCACCCACGGGGTGACGGGGAAGCGCAGCGGATGGGCTCGCAGCGCGGCCCAGACGGCCGTCGGCTGCTGCTCCCCCTCGTTCACCCGGCCACTCTAACGAACCCTCTGACCAGGCCTCGGGGCGTCGGACGTGGAGGCGGCGGAGCCGACCGGGCGGGCTGCGGGCCGGGGGCGGGTCAGGGCGACGGCGGCGATCACCAGGACGCCGCCGGCCAGGGCGTTCCAGCCGACGGGCTCGGCGAGGAAGGCCGCGCCGAGGGCCGTGGACCACAGCGGCATGACGTAGGTGACGGCGGAGGCCACCGCGGTGCCGGCCGTGCGGACCAGCCCGAGGTTGAGCAGGTACGCGAGGCCGGTGCCGACCGCGCCCAGCACCAGCAGGGCGCCGGCCGCGCCCACCCCCGGCCACCGCGGGGCGCCCGCGGCGAACGGCGCGATGGCGGCCAGCTCGGCGGTGGCGCAGGCGATCTGGACGGCGGAGAGGGTGACCACCGACTCCGGCCGACCGGAGAGGAAGCGGCGCAGGTAGGCGAAGCCCGCGCCGTAGCAGCAGGCGGCGGCCAGGCAGGCGAGGCCGCCGGCGGCCTCGCCGGAGCCGATGCCGCGCCAGACCCCGAGCACGGTGAGCACGCCGACGAAGCCGAGGGCGAGTCCGGAGAGCCGGCGGGCGCCGGGGCGGCGCTCCTAGGCGACGGTGAGGACGGTGAACAGCAGGGTGAACAGCGGGGTGGTCGCGTTCATCACCCCGGCGAGGACGGAGCTGACCCGGGTCTCGCCGAACGAGAACAGCGTGAACGGCACGGTGTTGAGGAGCACCGCGACGACGGCGGAGTGCCCCCAGAGCGCGCGGTCGCGGGGGACGCGCTCGTGGCGCAGCACGAGGATCGCCCACAGCGTGACCGCCCCGAGGGCGCAGCGCCACAGCGCCACCCACAGCGGCGGCACCCCCGCCTCCACCGCCACCTTGATCAGCGCGAAGCTCGCGCCCCAGATCGCCGACAGCGCCACGAAGCCCGGCAACCAGCGCCGCACCCGGACCACCTCCATCTTCGTCCCGTTGGTTCCGTGTCGGTCCCGCCCAGGGTCCAGTCTCGGGGCCCGTCTCGGGTCCCGCCTGGGGTCCGCCTCGGTCCCGCCTCGGATCCTGTCTGGACAGAGGGTGGCCCGGCGGCAGAGCATGAGTCCAACAAGTGGCAGCACCGGATGGATGAGGAAGTCTCATGGCCTCGGAGGTCAACCTGGCCCAGCTGAGGGCGCTGGTCGCGGTCGCCGACACCGGTGGGTTCGGCGCGGCCGCCGACGAACTGGGCATCAGCCAATCCGCCGTCTCGCACGCCGTCGCCGCGCTGGAGCGGACCCTCGGCGCGCCCGTCCTGCTGCGCGGCACCCCGGCCCGGCCCACTCCCCTGGGCGAGCAGATCCTCCCGCACGCCCGCACCGCCGTCGCCTCCGCCGCCGCCGTGCGCGCCATCGCCACCCGGCACTCCGGCGGCCCCGTCGGGACCGTGCGGCTCGCCGCGCCGACCACCGTCTGCCAGGCGCTGCTGCCCGGGCTGCTCCGGGACTGGAAGGCCGCCTACCCGCAGGTCACCGTCCGGGTCTTCGAGGGCGAGGACGACGAGCTCGCCACCTGGTTGGAGGCGGGCACCGTCGACGCCGCCGTCCTGGTCGACCCCGGGCCGCTCCCGCCCGGGGCGGTCGCGCTCGGGGCCGACTCCATGCACGCGCTGCTGCGCCGCGACCACCCGCTCGCCGGGCAGGAGGCCATCCACGTCGCCGACCTGGAGGACGACGACTTCCTGCTCTCCGAGGGCGGCTGCGAACGCCACATCCGCGAGGCCTTCCGCCGGGCCGGCGCCCGTTTCACCCCCCGGCACCGCATCCGCGATCTCAACACGCTCATCGGCATGGTGCACGCGGGCGTCGGGGTCTCGGTGATGCCCGCGCTGGCGCTGACCATGCTCCCGGCCGACTGCGTGCTCGTCCCGATCCGGCCGGCCGTCCACCGCACGCTCACGCTCACCGGGCCGACCAGCCGGCCGTGGTCGCCGGCGGTCGGCGGGCTGCTGGCGGCGGTGGGCGCCGCGCGGGGAGCGGTGGGCGCCGCGCAGGAAGCCGGTGACGCCGCGCAGGGGGCGGGGGCCGGGGTCCGCGTGGCGGCGCGCGCCTGACGGGGAGCCCGTTCGGCGCCCGGTCCACCGCCGGCGCCGGGCCCCGGCTTGACCATTTCGGGGTTGACCGCCCTTCCCCGACAGGTCTATACCAGTGACAGCCTTCGGCAACTACCCCCTGCCGGACACCCGTTCGGTCTGCGCGCCACCCCCACCTCCGGCGTCAGCAGCCCCTCCCCCACCGCCGTCCGCCTGGAAAGGCCCTCGATGGAACGCGCACTTCCCCCGCACCCCGCCCCCCGGAACCAGCGCCGCCGCCCGCGCCGGGTCGCCGCCGCCGTGGCCGGGGTGCTCGGCCTGGTCGCCGGCGGCGTCGCCGCGCTCGCCGACACCGGCTCCGCCGCCGCCGACACCACGACCGGCCTCGGCAGCAACTGGTACGCCTCGGCGCCCTACCTGATGCCCGAGGACAACAGCCCGCCGGACGCCGGGGCGGTGATGGACGCCACCGGGCAGAAGGCCTTCCAACTGGCGTTCATCCTGGCCCAGGGCACCGGTTGTTCGCCGTCCTGGGGCGGCACCTCCTCGATCGACACCGACACCACCATGCCCGGCGTCATCCAGACCATCCGCGGCAAGGGCGGGGACGTCTCGGTGTCGGTCGGCGGCTACGGCGGCACCAAGCTCGGCCAGGTCTGCGGCACGCCGGAGGCGACCGCCGCCGGGTACCAGAAGGTGATCACCAAGTACCAGTTGAAGGCGATCGACTTCGACCTGGAGGAGCCGGAGTACGAGAACACCGCGGCGATCCACAACGAGATCGGCGCCGCCCGGATCCTCCAGCAGAACAACCCCGGTCTCTACATCTCGATCACCACCGCCGGGACCAACGCGGGGACGGGCTGGTTCGGCACGCAGATGCTGAACGAGGCCAAGTCGCAGGGCTTCACGCCGAACAACTACTCGATCATGCCGTTCGACGGCGGGTTCAACGGCGCCGCCGCGCAGACCGACGCGCTGGTGAAGTTCAACCAGATCCTCCAGACCACCTTCGGCTGGTCCGAGGCGACGGCCTACGCCCACGAGGGCGTGTCGATGATGAACGGCCGCACCGACGCCGCCGAGTACTTCCGGCAGGCGGACTTCCAGGCCGTGCTGGACTTCGCCACCGCGCACAACCTGGCCCGGTACACCTACTGGTCGGTCAACCGGGACCGGCAGTGCACGGGCCCGGTGGACCCGGGACTGTCCGGCTCCTGCTCCAGCGTGGCGCAGAACGACTGGGACTTCACCAAGTACACCGTGAAGTTCGCCGGGGCGACCCCGCCCACCACCCCGCCGACCACGCCTCCGACCACCCCGCCCACCACGCCGCCGACGACTCCCCCGACCACCCCCGGGGCCTGCACCGACCCGGCGTGGAGCGCGAGCACCACGTACACCAGCGGCAGCAAGGTCTCGTACGGCGGCCACAAGTACCACGCCAAGTGGTGGACGCTGAACGAGGTGCCGAGCGCCAGCGGCCAGTGGGGCGTCTGGGGCGACGACGGCCCCTGCTGACGGGCTGACGGGCTGACGCCTGGTGCCCGGGGATCTGCGCACCCCCGGGCTCCGGGCACGTCAGTTCGCGGCCGCGAACCGCTCCCGCAGGTCGGCCAGCACCCGCGCCGCCTCCGGGAGGCCGGCGGCCTCGCAGCGGGCGATGCCCGCGGTCAGCCGGGCGACGGCCGCCTCGGTACGGCCGAGGTCGGCGCCCTCGATCAGCGCGGCCAGCCGGACGGCCTCGGCCCGGGACGTCCCGGCCCGCTCGTCACCGCCCTCGTAGACCGCGATCGCCCGCTCGACCTCGGCCAGCGCCTCCTCGTGGCGCTCGGCCATGGCCAGGCAGCGCGCCCGCTCGTAGTGCGAACCGCCGCGCAGGTACCAGGGGTTGTACTCCTGACCGGCCTGCCCGGCATGCTCCCCGGCGGCGTCCGCCTCGGCCAGCCGGGCCAGCGCCGACGCCAGCCCCTCCGGGCCCTCGGCGTGCATCGTCAGCCGGGCGAACTCGCGCAGTGTAGCGGCCAGTTGGTCCACCTGGGGGGCCTCGGCGTGGGCCGCGAGGGCGCGGTCGAGGGCGGCCTTCGCGGCCTCCCAGCGGTCCGCCCGGGCCAGTGCCAGCGCGGCCTCGCAGGCGACCATGGTGTGGGTGTCCTGCTCCTCCCAGCCGGCGACGACGTCGGCCAGCCGCAGGTACTCCTCGGCGGCGTCCCGGTGCTCGTCCAGTTCGGTGAGGCCCCGGGCGAGGTCCAGCCGGGCCTGCGCGAGCATCCGTACGTCCAGCTCCGACGCGGCGGCGTCCAGCAGCACCGACTCCAGCACCGCGACGGCGTCGGCCGTCCGGTCGGCGGCGCGCAGCACGTCGGCCAGCTGGAGGCGGGCCCGGGCGGCGTCCTCGGCCGCCTCCCGGCCCTTGCGGTCGAAGCGCGCGGCCGCCTCGGTGAGCGCCCGGACCGCACCGCCGCTGTCCCCGGCGCCCATGGCCGCGTGGCCGAGCATCAGGTAGGTGGGCGCGTACGGGTAGGAGTCGTCGCCCCAGCGGGCGGCCTCGGCGAGCGCCCGGTGGAACACCTCGACGGCCTCGGCGGACTCGCCGCCCTGCAGCAGCACCTGGCCCAGCAGGCCCAGCACCCGCGGGGCGTGCCAGGGCAGCTCGGCCGCGTCCAACTCGCCGAGCACCTCGCGCAGTTCGGTGGTGGCCTCGGCCAGCCGGCCCTGCCGGGCGGCCGCGTCGGCCAGGTACTGGCGGGAGGTGGCGGCGCGGCGGGCGGAGCCCAGCTCCACGGCGGTGCGGTGGTAGCCGCCGGCCGCCGCCTCGAAGCGCTCGACGGCCTCGGCGGGCGGCTCGGGCAGCGCCTCGACCAGGTCGTGGTGGGCGGCGTAGGCGCGGACCTGCCACACGATCAGGTGGTCGTCGTCCGCCATCGCGCCGGCGGCCCGCAGCTCCTCGGCCCGGCGCAGCGCCTCGTCGAGCGCCGGCCAGTCGGCCACCGCGCCCTCGACGTCGCCGAGTTCCACGATCAGCGCGCGGGCCCGGACCATCAGGGCCTGGCCGGGTAGCCCGGCCTGCTCGAACAGCTCGGCGGCGGCCAGCAGCCCGGCCCGGCCGTCGGCGTGCTCGTCCCGCTCCAGCGCCTGGTGGGCCCGCTGCTCGGCGAGTTCGGCGCGCAGCCGTTCGGGGCTGCCGACCGCGGTGCCCTCGGGGTGGGCGAAGCCGTCGGCGGCGGCGCGTTCGGCGATCCGCCGCCAGAGCCGGTCGGCGTCCGGGTGCCCGACGAGCTCCAGCTCGCGGGCCCGGACCACCAGGGCGGTGAAGTCCTCCGGCTCCGGCTCGACGGCCCGGCGCGGTGCGGGCGCGAGGGCCGGGGCGGCGGCCAGCTCGGGCGCGGCGGCGGCGCGCACGCCGAGGGCCAGCGGCTCGGCCAGCAGCGGCTCACGGGCCAGCCGGGCGCGCCGGTCGGCGCCGACCGCGTCGGTGCCGTTGCGGGCGTCGAAGCGGGCGGCGAGCGCGTCGGCCTCGGCGCGCACGTGGGCGAGCAGGGTGTCCGCCGTCCAGGAGGTGCCGGGCGGGCCGCTGACGGCGAGCCCGCCGTGGCCGCCCCGGGCCAGGACGGCGAGCAGCACCTCGACGCCGGTGAGGAAGGACAGCAGCGCGGACGGCTCGCCGGCCACCGCGAACAGGTCGCGGTTCTCGGCGAGCAGTTCCAGGCCGCGCGGCTCGTTGCCGGACAGCGCGCAGAACTCGACGTGGCGGCCGACGGCGTGCGCCATCGAGGCCTTGCCGCGCGCGGCGCGGTAGCCGGTCAGGTGGCTGGAGCGGGCCTCGTCCAGACGGCCCCGGCGCAGCAGCGGGAGCAGGGCGGCGGCCTGGCTGAGGGCGGGCTCCTGCTCGCAGCTGCTCCGGCCGTCGAGGACCGGCTGCAGGACGTCCAGCGCCCGGGCGTCGTCGCCGGCGTCCGCGAAGTGCTCGGCGCGCGCCCGGGTCTCGCAGGCGTGGCAGTCACTCAGCTCGGAGCGCGGGCGGGCCGTCCACAGCTCGTAGGCGTCCTGGCGGCCGGTGCCGGTCTGCGCGGCCAGGTGGTAGCGCTGGGCGTAGTACGGCTGGAGGTCGAAGCCGGCCGCCCGGTAGCGGTCGCGCAGTTCGGTGTGCCAGCGCCGCAGGGCCGGCAGCGGCACGTCCGGGTTGCCCAGGAGCGCGCCGGCCACCCACTTGAAGCGCCAGAACACCTGCTGGCGGGCCCACTCGCCGAAGCCGTCCGGGTCGGCGTCCCACAGCTTGAGGAGGCGGGCGAAGACGACCGGGCTCTTGCTGCGCTCGCCGTCGTACTCGTACGCCTCCATCAGCTCCAGCAGGGCCATCGAGCGCGCCCCGGTGTCGTCGAACTGCTCGGCGGCGTCGACGAGTTCCTCGGCCGCGACGGTCCGCTGGCGGCCGTACGGGCGGGCGTCGTTCTCGCGCAGCGCGGCCATCACCGCGTCGGGGGTGTCCAGCATCAGGCCTCCTTCGGGTCGGTGCGGTCCGGGCCGGCCGACTCGTGGCCGAGCATGGCGTGGTCGAGCAGGCTGATGAACGAGCGGTTGAGCAGGGCGCTCTCGCTGGCCTTGAGCGGGCGGCGGGTCATCAGCACGGCCTGCCCGTACAGCGCCTCGACGGCGGTGACGGCCAGCTCGCGGTTGGTGACCGTCGCGGCGCGGCGCACCAGCGGGTTGAGGTGGTTGAGCACCAGCTGGGCGCGGGGCGCCTCGGCGCGCAGCGAGCCCAGGATGTCCGCCCACAGGCCGTCGGCCTCCTCGGCGAGCTGGGCGCGGCTGCGCTCGTGCCGGGCCTCCCGGTTGTCCAGCAGCAGCGCGGGCGCGTTGGTCGGGTGGAAGCTGCGCAGGGCGACGTCGCAGTCGAAGCGGCCGACCACCTCGCGGGCGACGGCGAGGAAGGCGTTCGCGGCGAGCTCGGCGGCCGGGTCGACGGTGTCCAGGTGCGCGGTGACGGTGCCCGGGTCGAGGTCGGAGACCGAGACGCCGGGGCGGATCTCGGGCAGCCGGTGCACCAGGTCGCGGTCGTAGGTGTAGCCGCCGTTGACCACGCCGAGGCCGGCGGCGCCGGCGATCGGGGCGACCTGGCGGAACTCCTCGACGGTGCGGGTCACCAGCACCACCGGGTGGCTGCGGGTGAACTCGTCCAGGGTGACGTTGCCGTCGGTGGTCTCGAACGGCAGCCACGGCAGCATCATCCGCAGCAACTCGTCGTCGTAGCGGGCGAGTTCCTTGACGGCCAGGTGGTGCACGGACAGGAAGCGGTGCAGCAGCGCCGGATCGCTCGCGGACAGGCCGGTCAGCCAGTCGCGGATCCGGACGCCCAGCGCGTCGCGGACGGCGGCCAGCGTCTCGTCCGCGTACAGGCCCTCGCGGGAGGCGGTCGGGCGCAGGCCGTCGGTGTCCACCACGCAGCGGACGAAGAACGCCCAGTCCGGCAGCAGTTCGTCGGCCTGGTCGGACAGCAGCATGCCCTTGAGGTGTACCCGGTGGCCCGAACGGCGGGACGGCGGGGCCGCGTCCGGCAGCACGTAGGCGACGCCGCGCAGGCCGACCAGCGGCAGGTCCAGGTCGATGGTGTCGAGCGGGGCGAAGTCGAAGGCGGCGCGGCAGTACTCGGTCAGCGCGTCGCGGCGGGCCAGCGGCGAGCCGTGCCGCTCGGCCCACGGCGGGGTGCGGTTCACCCGGTGCTCGGTGCCGTTCGCGTCCACCACCGTGACGTCGTGGCGCAGCAGGCTGCCGAAGTCCCGGGCCAGCGCGAGGACGCGGCCCGACCGCGTCCACTCGACGGCGTCGGCGCGCGGGACCAGCGTCACGGTGGTGCCCGGCTCCGGCTTGGCCGCGGCGGGCAGGGTGCGGATCGTGTAGCGGCCGTCGGAGCCGCCGCGCCACTCGATCACCGGCGCGTCCGGGGTGGCGGCGGAGCGGGTCACCACGGTGATCTCGTCGGCGACCACGAAGCAGGCCAGCAGGCCGATGCCGAACTGGCCGATGAAGTCGCCGCGGGCCTGGGCCAGCCCGGCGCCGTCCAGCCGGCCGTCGGCGTCGCGCTTCGAACTGCGGCCGATGGTGGCGAGGAAGGTGTGGACGTCCGCCTCGGTCAGGCCGACGCCGGTGTCGGTGACGCTCAGCTCGTCGTCGGCGCGCACGACGATCCGGGCCGGCGCCTGCGGATCGAGGGCGCGGCGGGCGGAGATCGCGTCCACCGCGTTCTGCAGCAGCTCGCGCAGGTACACCCGCGGGCTGGAGTAGAGGTGGTGGGAGAGCAGGTCCACCAGGCCGCGCAGGTCCACCTGGAAGGTGTGCGCGCTCGCCGCGTTGTCGGGCGTCGGGTTCTCGGATGGGGACACCGGGGGCTCTTTCGATCGCGGGGCGGGTGACGGAGGTTCTGGGCGGGCCGGGGCGTCAGTACGCGCAGCGGTCCCGGTGGGAGGCGAACGCCTTGAGCGGATCACCGGACAGGAAGTGCCAGGGCGACTCGGTGACGGCGCCGTCCAAGGCCTCGAACAGCAGGCGCGCGGTCTTGCGCTGGCCGGCCAGCGAGAAGGCCATCGCGAAGGCGTTGAAGGAACCCTGCCAGCCGCGGACCGGCGTGAAGTCCGGGTGCAGCACGGAGCGGAAGGCCGCCTCCTGCAGGTCGGCCACCACCTCCGCGCTGGCCAGGTAGGCGCGGTCCTCACCGTCCGGGAGGTCCAGCCAGCGCTCCAGGTGCGCCAGCACGACCAGCTCGCCGAGCTGGCTGCCCTCCGGCGCCGCGAGCATCGAGGCGCGGGCGAAGGCGTGCATCTCCTCGTGCGAGCCTCCCCACTTGGCGCACAGCTGCTGGAGGCGCTGGCGGTGCGAGGCCGGATGCCCGGGAGCACGGCGCACGGCGGCCTCGAAGCGGCAGGTCGCGACCTCCGCCGGGAGCGAGGCGCCGCGGGCGCTGATCTGCAGGAAGTACCAGGGGGCGAGCCAGGACGGCTCGCGCTCGGCGACCTCCAGCAGCTGCTCCTCGGCGACGTCCAGCCGCTCGTGGAACACCTTCCACTGCTTCTCGGACACGTGCTTCGCCCGGGCGCCCGTCCGGGCCTCCCAGGCCCAGGTGACGTGCCGGGCACCGGACAGCAGCAGCGCCGACGTGTCCTCGGGCCGGTCGGCGAGGGCCCGGGCCGTCCACTCCTCGACCCGGGGCACGTCCGCGATCGCACCGACCCGCCCGGTCAGGTCGACGCCGTCCCCGACGGCGGCCAGCGCGGGGCCCAGGGCCGCCCAGTCACCGGCGGCGGCCTGGGCGAGCATCAGGCGCAGCGACTCGTCCCCGAGCGCCGGATCCAGCCGCGGCGCCGCAACGGCCTTCACGGGCGCGGACCCGACGGCCCGTCGCACCCTCCCGCGCCAGCCCGCCCCGCCCTGCGCGGACTCCTCGCCGGAGCGGCGTCGGAACAGCGGCATGTGTGGCCCCCTCGAACATCATCGGCATCTTTCGCATGGCCGCACGACGGCCACCCCAGATGAGTAGATATCACGGCCGACCGACATCCGTTTCCCCAGCCCAGGGGCGGTCCCGGTCCGGCACCCGCGGGGACCGCCCCACGGCCCGCCGACCGGGGCGAACGGCCGGGGCCGACGGCCGGGGTGAGGGCACGTCGAACGCGGTCGAGGGCACGTCGAACGCGGCGGCTCCGTCCGCTCCGGCGCCGAGCGCAAACGGCCCCGGCGCCTCCTCGGCCCGGGGCTTCGCTCCGCTCCGCGTACGCGGCGGCCGTCAGGCCAGTCCGAGCCCGGCGTCCGGGGTCCTGCCCGCCTGGGCCTGCTCGATCCGCTTGACCAGCATCGCCCCGAACCGCCGGGCGGCAGCCACGTCGGCCGGCCCGCCCTCGGTGGTCACACTGGCGACGACGGTGCCCGAGCGCAGCACGATGCCGATGCCCTCGCTCTCGCCCAGCTGGCCCTGGAAGGCCTGGCTCTCACTGCCCAGCACCGGGGAGTCGACCTTGCGGAACGGCCCGGCTCCGTAGGAGGCGTAGGACTCCTTGAGCTTGCCCTTGGCGGCGTCGCGGTTCGGCAGCGTCTCGACGATGAAACGGGCGACCACGTCCCCCGAGGAGAACCGGACGGAGCCGCTGAGCGGCTTGCCGGTGCACGGCGCCGACGCGGTGCAGGTGGTGGTGTGGTCGATGGTGTCGACCTTGCGCTTCTCCTCCTCCCAGCCCGTCATCGCCTTCGCGTCCGGCAGCACCTGCCCGACGAGCTTGTCGTCCAGCAGCACCGCCTCCAGATCCGCTCCGGGCGTCGCCGCACCGGCCGGCGGAGCGGACGCCCCGGCGCCGCCGCCCCCGGTCGCCGGCGCCGAGGCCGCCCCCGCCCCCGCCCCCGTCGCGGCGGCGGGCACAGACGCCGACGCCGAAGCCGACGCCGGGACCGAAGCGCTCTCACCGCCCGCCGAACCCGTCGCGCTCGCCACCGCACTCGCCGCCCCCGCCGCGCCCTTGGCCGCGTCCGAGCCCGCCGCGGAACTCCCCGCAGAACCCGCCGAGCAGCCGGCCAGCACCCCCATCAACGCCCCGGCCGCCACTGCGGAAGCCACCCTCCGACCAGCCGTCCCCATCCCCATCGCCCACTCCCTCCGGATGTCCGTGACCCATCAAGATAGCCGCCACCCCCGGCCGGCCCGCGCCCGGGTGCACCCGGGCCGATCAGGAGCGGAACGGCGGCGGGGCGGTGACCGTGGTGGTCACCGCCCCGCCGCCGGAACCGCCGGAACTGCCTGAGTCGCCGGAGGATCAGACCGCCGGGGCCGGGTAGGTCGGGAACTCGACGCCCGAGACGTACTGGACGACCCGGATGACCTGGCAGGAGTAGCCGAACTCGTTGTCGTACCACAGGTAGAGGATCGCGTTGTCGCCCTCGACCTTGGTGGCGCCGGCGTCGACGATCGAGGCGTGGCGCGAGCCGATGAAGTCGCTGGAGACCGCGTCGGGAGAGTCGGTGAAGTCGATCTGGCGCTTCAGCGGCGAGGTCAGCGAGACGTTGCGCAGGTAGTCGAGGACCTCCTCGCGGTTGGTCTCGCGGGCCAGCTGCAGGTTGAGGATGGCGATCGAGACGTCCGGCACGGGGACGCGGATCGAGCTGCCGGTGATCTTCGCCTGGAGGTCCGGCAGGGCCTTGGCGACGGCCGAGGCGGCGCCGGTCTCGGTGATCACCATGTTGAGCGGTGCCGAGCGGCCGCGACGGTCGGCCTTGTGGTAATTGTCCAGCAGGTTCTGGTCGTTGGTGAACGAGTGGACGGTCTCCACGTGCCCGCGCAGCACGCCGTACTCGTCGTCCATCGCCTTCAGCGGCGGGACGATGGCGTTGGTGGTGCAGGAGGCGCAGGACAGGATCTGCTCGTCGGGCTTGATCGTGTCGTGGTTGACGCCGTGGACGATGTTCGGGACGTCGCCCTTGCCCGGCGCGGTCAGCACGACCTTGGCGATGCCGGGGCGCAGGTGCTTGGACAGGCCCTCCCGGTCGCGCCAGCGGCCGGTGTTGTCGATCAGGATGGCGTCCTTGATCCCGTACTCCGTGTAGTCGACCTTGGTCGGGTCGTCGGAGTAGATCACGGTGATCTCGTTGCCGTTGGCGATGATCTTGTTGTTCGCCTCGTCGACGGTGATCGTGCCCTGGAACTGGCCGTGGATGGAGTCCCGGCGCAGCAGCGAGGCGCGCTTGACCAGGTCGTCGCCGCCGCTGTCGCGCACGACGATGGCCTTCAGGCGCAGGCCGTTGCCGGAGGCCTTCTCGATCAGCAGGCGGGCGACCAGGCGGCCGATCCGGCCGAAGCCGTAGAGGACGACGTCGCGGGCGTCGCGGCGCTCCAGCTTGTTCTCGCCGGTGGCGCCGGAGACGGCCCGGGCGGTGAACTCCTCGACCGACAGGCCGTGGTCGTCGGCCCGGTAGGTCGCGGCGAGCATGCCGATGTCGATCTGCGAGGGGCCGAGGTCCAGGGTGGTCAGCGCGCTCAGGAAGGGCATCGTCTCGGTGACCGAGAGCTCGGCGCCGGCTATCTGGCGGGCGAAGCGGTGCGTCTTCAGGATGCTGACCACCGACTTGTTCACCAGGGACCTGCTGTGCAGCAGGACGGTCACGTCCCGCTCGCGGTGCAGTCGCCCGATGATCGGGATCATCGACTCCGCGATCTCCTCGCGGTTCTTCCAGTCCGTGAACACGTCGTCGTTGACAGTCACAAGTCCATCTTTCGAGCTGAGGGTGTTGCGCACATGGTAGCTTCGCCCGCCCCCGCCCCTTCGGCCGGTCCCTCCCCCCGCCCGCCCGACCTCGCCCCGCCCGCACCGCCCGGACCTGCGACTTCGTCCCGGCCGGGGCCCACCCCTGCGGCGCCCGCCCACCGCGAAGGTGATCACCGCCACCCCCGGGGCCGGTCGCGGGGGCCTCGCCCGCGGCGGATTTGCCGGGGGTGCGGGGTGGTGGGGTAATGGAAGCGACCCGTGCTTGAGCGTTCCGCGAACGACCCGGGAGCAGCCATGACAGACGGTCCCGAGCCCATCAGTGCCGAGGCCCTGCGCGCCGTGCAGGAGGAGTTGGCCGAGCTGCGCGGCGAGCGGGCGAAAGTGGTGGGGACGCTGCGCGGGGAGGACGTCGGCGACCGGGCGGACGCGGCGGACGAGTTGCAGCGGGCCGACGACGTCGCCCGGCTGGACGAGCGGATCGCCGAGCTGGAGGCCCGGGTCCGCGAGGGGGCCGCCGCCGGACCGCCGTCCACGGAGGTGGTGGGGGTGGGCTCCACCGTCACCGTGCGGTTCGCGGACGGGGTGGAGGAGACCGTCGAGGTGGCGGAGCTCGCCGAGGTGCGGGAGGAGACCCTGGTGACCGCCGACAGCCCGCTCGGGCGGGCGCTGCTCGGGCGGCATGCCGGGGAGACGGTGAGCTACGAGGCGCCGAACGGCGCGGCGAGCGCGGTCGTGCTGGCGGTCGGCGGACGGAGGGCTTCGTGAGCTCCCCCGACGACCGCGCGCCGGACGATTCCGCGCAGGACCCCACGCGGAACCACGCCGCCCAGGACCGCCCCGTCCAGGACGAGCCGGCCGTGGGCCCCGACCCCGTCGGGCCGCCGCGGTTCGCGCCGTACCACCACCCGGCCGCCGGCTGGGGCGCCGCGAAGAGCGTGACGCGCTTCCTGGTGAAGGAGGGCGCGTACGTGGACGGGCCCCGGGCGATCATGCGGATGAACCACGAGAGCGGCGGCTTCGACTGCCCCGGGTGCGCCTGGCCGGACGACACCAAGGGCCTGCACCTGGACATCTGCGAGAACGGCATCAAGCACGTCACCTGGGAGATGACCCGCAAGCGGGTCGGCCGCGAGTTCTTCGCCGCCCACTCGGTGACCGAGCTGTCCGGGTGGAGCGACTTCGCGCTGGAGGACCAGGGCCGCCTCACCGAGCCGATGGTGTACGACGCCGGCTCGGACCACTACGTCCCGATCGGCTGGAAGGACGCCTTCGAGCTGGTCGGCCGCACCCTGCGCGAGCTGGACGACCCGAACCGGGCCGCCTTCTACACCTCCGGCCGACTCGGCAACGAGGCCACCTTCCTCTACCAGCTGATGGCCCGCGAACTGGGCACCAACAACCTGCCGGACTGCTCCAACATGTGCCACGAGGCCAGCGGACGCGCCCTCCAGGCCTCGCTGGGCACCGGGAAGGGCACCGTCGACCTCAAGGAC
The DNA here is from genome assembly GCF_044760075.1 of Kitasatospora sp. NPDC098663. Classification (NCBI taxonomy): domain Bacteria; kingdom Bacillati; phylum Actinomycetota; class Actinomycetes; order Kitasatosporales; family Streptomycetaceae; genus Kitasatospora; species Kitasatospora sp. NPDC098663. Next base: position 362,209 of record NZ_JBIWAP010000003.1, read on the forward strand.
TGGGAGGTCACCGACGCGCTGTTCATCATGGGCGTCAACGCCGCCTCCAACGCGCCCCGGATGCTCACCGCCCTCGCCGACGCGCACCGCCGCGGCGCGCAGATCGTGCACATCAACCCGCTGGTCGAGGCGGCCGCGACCCGCACCATCGTCCCGCACGAGTTCGTGGACATGGCGCTGTTCAAGTCCACGAAGACCAGCACGCTGAACCTCCAGCCGCGCATCGGCGGCGACATGGCGCTGGTGCGCGGCATGGCCAAGGCGATCCTGGAGCAGGCCACCGCCGACCCCCGGGCCCTGGACCGGCAGTTCATCGAGCGCCACACCACCGGGTTCGAGGCCTACCGCGCGCTGTGCGAGGACACGCCCTGGGAGGAGATCGAGCGGCAGAGCGGGCTCGGCCGGGCCGAGGTCCTCAAGGCCGCCCGGGTCTACCGCGACGCCGACCGCTCCATCGTCAGCTGGTGCCTGGGCGTCACCCAGCACGAGCACGGCGTGGACACCGTGCGGGAGATCGTCAACCTCCTGCTGCTGCGCGGCAACCTGGGCCGCGAGGGCGCCGGCCCGTCACCGGTACGCGGGCACAGCAACGTCCAGGGCAACCGGACCTGCGGCATCGACCACCGCCCCTCGCCCGAGTTCCTGGACCGCCTCGGCGAGGCCTGCGGGATCGACCCGCCGCGCGCGCACGGCCTGGACACCGTCTCCGCCGTCGAGGCGATGCGGCGCGGCGAGGTGACGGTCTTCGTCGCCATGGGCGGCAACTTCGCGCTCGCCGCGCCCGACACGCCTTACACCCACGAGGCTTTGCGCGGCTGCGAGTTGACCGTCCAGGTGAGCACCAAGCTGAACCGCAGCCACCTGGTGCACGGCCGCCGGGCGCTGATCCTGCCGTGCCTGGGCCGCACCGAGAAGGACCACCAGCGCGGCGGGGTGCAGAGCACCTCGGTCGAGGACTCGATGAGCATGGTGCACCTGTCCGTCGGCATGAAGCGCCCGGCCTCCCCGCACCTGTTGTCCGAGCCCGCCATCGTCGCCGGGATGGCCCGGGCGGCGCTGCCGGACAGCCGGACGCCCTGGGAGTGGTACATCGAGGACTACGACCGCATCCGCGACACCATGTCCCGGGCACTGGACGGCTTCGAGGACTTCAACCGCCGGGTGCGGCTGCCCCTCGGGTTCCGGATCAAGCAGCCGGCCCGCGAACTGGTCTTCCTCACCCCCTCCGGGCGGGCCGAGTTCTCCACCGCGCCGCTGCCCGACGTCGTCCCCGCTCCGGGCACCCTGGCGCTGGGCACCATGCGCTCCCACGACCAGTGGAACACCACGATCTACTCCGACAACGACCGCTACCGGGGCGTGCGGAACCTGCGCACGCTGGTCTTCCTGAACACCGACGACATGCGCGAGCGCGGCATCGCCGAGCTCGACCCGGTCGACATCACCAGCACCGCGAAGGACGGCAGCACCCGCACCCTGAACGGCTACCTCGCGATCCCGTACGACATCCCGCGCGGCTGCGCGGCGGGCTACATGCCCGAGATGAACGTGCTGTGCGCGATCGGCGACCACAGCACCCAGAGCGACCAGCCGATCATGAAGCACCTCAAGGTCACCGTCACCAAGGCGTAGGGATCAGGCGCGGCGCCCGCTCCGAACGCCCACGCCGACGACCGCGCCTACTCCGACGGCTGCGGCGTCCAGCGGTGCAGGCCCTTGCGGTCGTAGTACCGGGTCATCCCGAAGCCGAAGGCCAGGGCGAGCAGCACGCCGACCGCGATCATGGTCCAGCCCCGGGCCAGGCCCGCGTCCGCCCGGGCATCGAAGAACAGGATCGCCCGGATGCCGTCGCTGAGCTGGCGCATCGGCTCGAAGACGCTGAGGAAGCGGTAGAAGCCGGGCACCGCCTGGAGCGGGATGGTCGCCCCCGAGGAGGGCAGCGCCAGCGCGATGAAGACGAACATGGACACCAGCTGCCCGATCCCGCCGAACGCCGCGTTGATCGCCTGGACCCCGAGGCCGACGGCGAGGCTGGCGCAGTAGGCGAAGACCCAGAGCAGCCCCTGGTGCGGGGCGTCCATGCCGAGCACGGTGACCGAGCAGAGCATCACCAGGGTGGTGGTGAGCAGCATGATGCCGGCCGTCATGACCATCTTCAGCAGCAGGGTCTGGGTGCGGGTGATCGGGACGGTCGGGCGCCGGGTGTGCCAGGGGCCGAGCTCGCTGTCGCTGTAGCCGAGCGCGGTGTCGACGCCGTTGTGGATGATGTTGCCGCCGATGAAGCCGGTCAGCACGGCCAGCAGGGTGTAGTAGAAGGCGCTCAGGCCGAGCCCGCTGTGGGCGCCGATCGGGTGGCCGACCCGGGTGGTGACGGCGAGCGGGTCCGCGAGCAGCAGCCGCGCGGTGGCGCTGGTGCCCGTGCCGGAGGCGGTGGGCGGCACGGCCGCGGTCAGCTCCTTGCCGAGCGCCAGCGAGGCCTGGTGGGCGGCGGACTGGGTGATCTGGGAGGCCAGCGAGGAGCCGAGGCTGCCGAGGCCGGGGTTGGTCAGCACCGTCAGGGTGGGCCGTTCGGTGGCCCGGCCGGTGGTCAGTGCCGCCACGTCGGCGGTGAACGCCTGCGGGACGACCAGCGCGCCGTAGACCTTCCCGGTGGAGAGCTGGTCCATCGCCTCGGCCTGGTCGACCTGGCGCCATTCGACGGTGCTGCCGGGCGTCCCGGCGACGATCTCCCGGCTGAGCCGCGCGCCCAGGCTCTCCGTCCGGCCCGGCGGCGGCGGGCCCTGATCCGCGTTCACCAGGGCGATCGGGAGCCGGTGCAGGTGCCCGTTCGGGTTGAGGATGCCGCCCATGTAGAGCAGCGACAGCACCACGGCCAGCAGGCCGCACAGGATGCTCGGAACGAGCCACAGCTTCGCGTGGCGGGCGAGCACGAGGGCCCGCGCCTGCCGGGGACCGCCCTGGGAGCCTGCGGACGCCATGCCACCCCTCGGATTCGGGCGCAACCTGGTGCTGCTGCCGATGCGGTGGGAAGTCGTTCCGTGGCGGCCCGGCGGCAAAACCCCTCGTCACCCGATCCGCCCCGCCGCCGCCCGCCGCGCCTCGGCCGGGGCGGCCGGAGACTGAAGGTAAAGGTTCTACCAAGTACGCAAGTATCGGCCTCCGCGCGGTCTATGCTTCTGGAGGTTTGAAGAAGGCACCTCGTTCGGTGAGGCTTCTTCACGGACACAGGCCACTGATCCGACGACGTCGAGAGACGCCCAGGGTTAGGACAGATCTTCCCGACCTAAGGGTTGATCCGAAGTGGCTTCCGGCCCGACCGGGCTGGACACGCCGTGGAGTGCCAAAGCTCTGACGAGTTGGGGTGAACCGGCGGTCGCTTCGCGCGCCGGCGAACTCCTTGCCGCGTCGATCACACGCACCACGGGGTGCGTCGACCGGGAGGAGGCGAGAGACATGGATTGCAGTAGTCCGGGCCACAGTTGCCCCTACCCCCGCTTGTCCTCGCACACTCCCGGCACGCGGTAACGACCCTCCCTGCGAACATCTTTGACGGCTCATCACCTCGACACCCGGCTTCGCCGTGCCCGAACGGGCCCGCACCGCCGGGTGGCGATGCGCCGCGCCCGTCCGCAGGGGGATCGCCGCCGTGCGCCCCCGATCGCCCCGCCTGCCCCGGGGCCCACGGGAGGATCGTCATGACCACCAACGCCACACTCGACTCCAAGGTCCCCGCCCCGCGTTCAGCGGTACTGGACGACGCCCACGTCGGCGACATCAAGGGTGCGCTCGGCACCATCCGGCTCGACGACACCACCCCGCGCCACGGCCTGTCCGCAAGACTCAAGACCCTGCTCGCGATCGTGGGCCCCGGCCTGATCGTGATGGTCGGCGACAACGACGCGGGCGCCTTCTCGACGTACGGACAGGCGGGGCA